>CANQXX010000006.1 GCA_947627905.1 uncultured Clostridia bacterium | reverse complement strand
GAAATGATGGTAACACCTGTTCTGGCGGGTATAGTATCGGCATTGTCAATATACGGCTTAAAGAAATTTTTGTATCGGCAATATATGCTATGCGAGGAAATATTAAAAAAATTGGATTACGTTATACCAAACAATACTTCAGATGAGACAATAAAATTAAGCGAGCGTTACGTTCTGCAAAGCCGCGCTTTTATGACGCGGTATGAAATGTGGAAGGTTCCGGTATGGGGATTATGGGCAGTGCTTTTTATATTAATATTGATTTGTATAGGAATACTTATATTCAGAATTGCCGCTCACAAATCAGACGATGATTTAAATAATACTGAGTAATAAAATGAACACGGGAGGGAATGATGTAAAAATGAATTTATATTTATTCAGAAAATACTGTGGAAAGCACAAAGGCAGATTATTTTCATTAATATTATCAATAATTTTGCTTACGGGAACAGCGGTATTTTCGATATTGCACGAGAGAGGAGAACTTCGGCGAAGTTTACATGATTCGTATAATTCCTTTGGGAATTATGCGTTGTCTGTTTTAAATGTTACGGAAGAGCAAGGAGAACAGATCAAAAAACTTACCTATATTGACCGGATAGGTATCATTTCGGCAATAGGAACAGTAACGGCAGGAAATGATTTTTACACCATAGGCTGTTTTGAAAATGACGAGGCGGAAAATTCTTTGCATTTGGAAATTACACAAGGAGATCTTCCAACACAAAGCGGACAAATTGTCATGCCGGAATTTCTTGCGGAGCAGCTTTTCCCGACTGCAAATATCGGCGATGAAATTACACTGAATTTTCAAACATTAAACGGTGAAAATATTTCGCAAATATATGAAATTTCCGGCTTTATAGGCGGTAACCAGAATAGGAATGATGTGGATTACACAAGCAGAAATAACGGAATAATAGTCCAGAAAAGTCTTTATGAAACGCCGTATCATACGCCGTGCATTTACATTTATAAGGACGATGCAGACAGTTTTGAAAAATATTTTAATTATCTAATTTCTCCACCCGATAGATCATATTTTTTCGAAGAAGAAACAAATAATTTTAATGAAACATTTAATAAATTATATGAGATCACCGAAAGCAGTAATATTATTTCCGGAAATTTAAATCTTGTTTTAACTATGACATCGGGCAATGTGGGCAGCTTTGATAATACGATAAAAGCGAAAACTTCCGACAATATCAGAATTATTCGCATTATAACCGTTATTATGCTGATAGTTGCGGCAATTTCAATGTTTTCGGGAGTAATGTCAATAATGCCGCAAAGGATCGAATCCCTGAGGCTTTTGCGTGCTGTCGGAATGTCAAAAATAAAACTTGTGGGGATTTTTATAACGGAATTTTTTGCGTTCTGGATAATCGGAAATATATTTGGAATTGCATTCGGCTGCGGAGTTCATGAGCTTATTGTATTTCTGCAAAAAATGCTTGGAATTCCGGCATACCGGGGATATTTTACCGAATACATAATTTCACAGCGAACTATTTCTCCGTTTATTATGCCCGTTGCGCTTTCACTTATAATTGCGGCTGTTTCTGTAATTATTCCGATAAAAAATATAATTAAAATGACATATTACAGAAAACCGTCAGCGAAAATTTCACGAAGAAAAGCGGCAAATATCAATTCCGCATTTTCAAAAATTACCGGAACAGGTTTTCTATCGGTTTTGTCATGTATTTCAATGGTAATTGTTATAGCTGCGACCGTGTTCGGATATTGCTATTATACCGAGTCAGGAAAGGGAACGACTTATTTATCCATAGGAAATGAAAATGTTTCCGAGCAATATTTTAAGATAAATGAAATTAACATAAAAGAAAACGACATTGACTGTGCCGTGTGGAATAATGCACCCTCCGGAGCGGGATTTGCGGTAAGAAATAAAAAATACGGTATTTCTCCTGCCGAACTTGCTTCTCTCGCGACTTCCGCGGAAGTATTTGCTTGGGGGAATTATTCTGCTTCAACGGTCTTGTACGATGAAAATGCGAAAATTCCCGTGCAATTGTCGGACAGTTACATAGAATGGAATCCGACTTGGGAATATTATGATAAATTCAAGGATAAAAAGCTTTACAATTTAAATATGAATTTCATAAGTGAAAATATGATTGAAATGATCGGCGCAAGTCCGGAAGATGTAATTTTACTTAGTCCCACAGGAACATTTCCTTATGAAGCGGGAGATACTATTCCTATGGTAACGGCTTTATGCGATGATAACGGCTTTTATACCGATCTTGACACTTTAAAAATATTGATGTTAAAATTACAAAAACAATTCCGGTAAAAAGTTTAAAACTTGAAGAAAATGATATTTTAAACAATTGCGGAATATTTAATTCGTCCGGCTATACTGTTGTAATGACCGCCGAAACTGCCGAAAATCTGGGATTTTATTATCCCGAATATTACACGGCTATGCTGAAATTCAACGAAAAAATTAGCAACAGAGAAATTAAAGAATATGTTTCATCAGTTTTGAAAACTCCTATGCGTATAACCACAATTTATGATTTAGAACGAAACGCAAAAATAAATACACTTTCAGCAAATGCAAATGCGGTGATATTATTTATTCTTTTATTTATTCTTTGCATAATAAGTATTTTAAATCTTATGAATATGAATGTTAAAAATAATACCGAAAAATTTATGACACTTCATTCACTGGGACTTTCGTTTTCGGGAATAAAGAAAATTTTTATGACCGGAATGATGATAACTGCTCTGATTTCTGTAATTATCGGAACAGCACTTTCTTTTGGCGGGAAATATTTTCTTCAAACAAAATATGAGCAGTGGTATTCCATTCTTGCAGAATACAATGAAATGCAGGGAATAACAGATATGTCGGTTTCATTTGTCAAGCCTGTAATGGGAATTTACGAAGAGGGAACTGCGGAATATGCTTTTGCAGAAAAATTTCAGCAGCTTGAAGATACATTTTTTCTTGCCAAAGAAATGTGGCTGCCGGACATTATTCTGCCGCTTTGCATAATAAGCACGGTAATTTTGTTAAGTATGCTGATATGTTCATTATCAGCTGTAAAAAATATAAAATCAGAAAGGATAATTGAAGATGATAAGAATTGAAAATTTGTCAAAGACCTACGGTACGGGAGATGCTGCCGTACACGCATTAAAAGATCTTTCACTTGAAATTAAAGACGGGGAAATGACAGCAATAATAGGAACTTCCGGAAGCGGGAAATCTACACTTCTGCACGCTTTAGGCGGACTTGACACTGAACTTTCGGGAAAAATTTTCTATGATGAAACAAACATTCTGGAAATGAATGATACTAAATTGTCGGAATTTCGTCTTAAAAATATCGGATTTGTATTTCAGTTTTTTAATTTGATCCCGGAACTTACAGCAAAAGAAAATATTCTGATTCCGCTTATGATCGGAAAAATAAAAACCGATGAAAAATATTTTTCAGAGCTTGTAAATTCTCTTGGAATTTCGGAAAGGCTTTCCCACTATCCCTCACAGCTTTCGGGAGGACAACAGCAGAGAACGGCAATTGCACGCGCGCTTATAAACAAGCCAAAAGTCATTTTGTGTGATGAACCTACCGGAAATCTCGATAAAAAATCGGGAAATGAAGTTATGGAACTTCTTAAAAAATTGCGCTTGGAATATGGGCAGACAATTGTTATTGTCACTCACGACCCGGAGATAGCCTCTTCCGCTGATAGAATTATTCATATTGAAGACGGAATGATAGTTTGATTTTATATTTATTTTTCAATTAATATTTTCCCACTTAATAAGTTTGTAAAAATAAAGAAAGTATATAAATTTATATAAGCAAATCACAAAACTATTTATAACTATGTAAATAAGCAGGGATACTCTATATTTCATATCCCTGCTTGTTTTATATAACATATTTTTTTAATATAATTATACCGGCTTTCTGACAATATCCGCAACATTTTGCAGCGAAATAAATGCACTGCCGTCAATATCAGTAACAATTTTTTTCAGTTTGTTGATCTGAAACTGATTTACTATAAAATAAATTATCTGTTTTTCTTCTTTGGAATAACCTCCTGTTGCGCTGACGATCGTTCCGCCTGCCTTGAAATTTTCCGACAATGCAGCGGAAATATCTTTAGCTTTATTTGTTACTATCATAGCGCACATGGACCTGTCAAATCCTTCTACAATAAAATCTACAGTTTTTGAACCTACATAATATGTAACTATCGAATAAAGCGGCAGGATCCAGCTTTTTATAATAATTCCGCATACAATATAAAGAAGCGTATTGAATATCATAACAAATGTGCCGATAGAAATACCTATCTTTTTTGCAAACATTACAGATAATACATCAAGTCCGTCAATTGCTCCGCCGAAACGTATTGTCAGTCCGCTGCCGATGCCGGAAATTACTCCTCCGAATACCGCGCACAAAAGCAGATCGGTCCCCGCCAAAGGCGATACAAAATTAACGTCAATAGGCAATATGTGCATTATAAGATATGAGACCAGCGAATAAATTATTATTGTAAATAACGAATATAAAGTAAATGATATTCCTTGCTTTTTTGAACCGAATAAAAAGATCGGAACATTAAGAATTATAAGAAATACAGACATTGAAAATTTTTCCGGAGTTATCTGGTCAAGCAGCATAGAAAGTCCTGATATTCCGCTGTCGTACAGCTTTACCGGAAATAAAAACAATGAAACGCCAAATGCATTTATGATGCCTGCAACTGTAAGGATCAGAAAGTTTATCGGATCTAATTCTTCCAGATCCTTTTTTATAGCAGATATTTGCTTTTTATCCTTTGATCTCATATCATTTTCCCCTTTATATGAATAAATTGAAGTCGGGTTTTTATTTAAATCATGTTCAAATTATAACATATTGTATTTGCTGTGTCAAGAAATTTTTATCCGAATACGAAAAGGGGAGCTTATAAATATAATTTTTAGTGATCTATACCGCAGATACTTCGGAAACAGCCATGATCACATAAATAATTGTAATTATCCATACCGACGGACATTTTAAAAGGAGCTTCCATGTAAGTCCTTTTTCTTCTGCAATTGCCGGATCTGCGGCATAGGAAGTCATTCTGTCCTCGTTGGTGATCTTTCCGTTCTTTCTGAGAAAGAATACAAGCGCAATGATCCCTATCACCAGAAGTACTGCAAAGTGTATCATTTCGTACATATTTGCGGTTTCTTCGCCAAGCTCGCCGAATATTTTATATTCATAAAAATATGAACAGAACAGCGCGTTTGCATTTGCTGTCATATGCGTAATTATCGAGTATTTTAACGAACTGCTTTTCATTGCAATATATCCAAGCAGCAGACCGAGAATAAAACCATTGAATATCTGATTGAAATTGCCGTGTGTAAGTCCGAATAGCAGCGATGAAGTTATAAGCGCAAATTTTGTATTTACCGGTGAAAGAATATTCATTACAAATCCTCTGCAAAGCAGTTCTTCTGTTATCGGAGCAACTATTACCATATATATTATTAAAATGATATTTGCGATCATATCATTGGAGAAACCGATCGCCGCAGCGGAATCCTCGCCTATACCGGAATATCCGGTGATCTGTACAGTAAGTATCTGTATGAAAATAGATACTGCTTGTATGCCAAGCGCTGCAATAATTCCAAGAAAAATATTTCCTGCGGTAAGTTTTGTTTTCCCGAAAAATTCTTTTAATTTAAATTTTTTTGTGGCGCCTATTCCTCCTGCGACGGCGGCTATATTTGCAATAAGATAACTAAGCGCATTTACCGTTATTATATAGCGTGCGTTTCCGCTTAAAGAGCTGCTGAACTCCATGATCTGCTTCTGTGTAGCTCCCGGATTATCCGCTATAAAACCAGAAATTGCGATCACGGAATAAATTGTTGATGCAAGTATTGCAAATCCCATCATTATAAAAAACTGACACACCATTGAAAGCCCCGACCAGCCGTAACCTTTTTTGATATTCTTTTTTAACATTTCCGGATCGGGAATTTCCTGCATAGCAGGTAACTGCTGAAAATTTTCCTGCGGAAATGAAGAATTATTTTCAATAGAATTATTATTCTCCATAAAACATTCTCCTTTTAATTTTTATTATCGTATTTTCTTTTTGTGCGTATATAAAAACCTATTGTTTTTGAAGCAAAAAATCCAAATTCCGCTACCAGAACAGTATAACCGGTAACGAGCAATACAGGTACAATAGGTACAATGCCGGTATAGCCTTCATCAATAAATATCATTGCAATGCTGAATATTATCATACTTATGCAAAGCAGAAATGTCAGACCAAATGTGAGAGCCATCCGCCGCGCGTGTTTCCGCCGAGTTTCATTGTCACTGTAAAATTCAGGCTCGTCCTCATTTTCACCGTATTCCTTTGTCCATATAATGAAACCCTGTAACCTTGTTACAGACGTAAATTCGAGCTTCCAGCCGTCTTCCTTTGCGCTTGCAAAATATTCATCGCTTGATTCGTTCTGATAGTCAACAACAAATTTAATTCTGCACGGTTCGCTTTTTACAAAATAAAGTATAGTTCCCAGTTCATTGAAACGGTAGAATTTCCAGCCCTCCAGCCCCATTTTTTCAACCATTTTCTCTGCTTTATCAGGCGCGTAAAACCAACCCAGCGGAGCTTTTTTTATCATTCTTCCGTCTTTGAGCATTTGTTTTTCTTCTTCGGGAGAATAAATAAAATTTTCTTTCGGAACGGTTTTCAGGACTTTTCCTTTTAAGCCGAGATCAGTGTCCGTTTTTGCAAGTTTTCTGTTGCTTATAAAAAACGCCGCCGCAAAAATTGCACCGATAATTAATAACACCGCAGGGAAAATAAACGAATATATATTAATATCTTTTCCGTCTGCTATTTTTTCCGACAAGGCGGAAAGATATCCTATACACATTCCCAGGCCAAAACATAAAAACAAGATCGCTATATAAAGTGAAATTCTCACACGGGATTTCCACTTTTCATAAGAGGGAACATTTTCAACATCGGGATCGGGATTTTTAACAACATAATAATTTTTCCCGCCGCAGACCTTTTTCCAGCCCGATGCTGCAAGCCCTTTGGGAGGTTCGCCGCCGCAGTTTTTTGCAAGGCAAATGCGGTAACGCTCCTTTTTATTTTTCCCATTTTCAAAAGTAAAAATTCCCGCACCGTAAGACATATCCGAAAGGTGCAGACCGTTTCCGGAAAGTTTCATAAGTTTTTCTTCGGTATTAATTACGTTTATGAACCATAGCGGGAAAAATTTCTTTTTCATTTTTTAATCATGCTTGCGAAGCAAGCATTCCTCCTTTCGATGTTTTGTGTGGTTTTAAAACAAACAAGTTTGTTTGCGACAAAATTGTTGACGGCAGTCAACAAAGCACAAAACTCGCAGTTTGAAAAATTTATTTTTCAAATTTTCCCTCCAATAATACTAAATTTATTTTCTTCCTTTACAGCGTCGGAGTAAAGACATTTTATACGCGCAATTTCGGCGCGGAGAAGTTCTGCTCCGTTTTCGGTAATTTCGTAAATTACCTTTTTATCGCTGTCGTCAAATATGCGAATAAGACCGTCACGCTGCATTTTTGTGAGTGTTCCGTAAATAGTTCCTGAACCTAATTTTATACGGTTTTCCGTAAGCTCGGCAACATATTTTGCAATTCCGTAACCGTGTCTCGGTTCGCTTAAGGAAAGCAGTATATAAAACGCAGTCTCCGTCATGGGAAGATAATTCTTTTTTAATTTTTCAATGTCAAGCAATGAAATATCCTCCTGTTCATTTTATTTGAATTTTAATTTTTAAACTAAAGTTATGCCGCAGATATATTTTCCGTTTATTATCTGCAATTCGCCGTTTATCCGCATTGATATCCAGCCGTTTTCCGCAGCTTCGGGAACGCCTTTTAATGTTTTGCCCGGGAGATTTATATTACATTCTTTCCCGAAATACGCAGGAATTATTTCCATAATATTATTTATAATTTTTTCACGGTGCTTTTTTGATATCTGCTGTATGATCGATTTTTTTGTACGGAGCATCGGAAGTACAATGCAAAAAATTATTATGAACCATATTATGTACCCTGTCGGATAATTCATTTTTATCCCTCCGATCAATAGAATATCGCTTTGCGTTTGCCTTTTTTATTTCTTGGATATTCGCGGATATAGGTAACATATTCGCAGTTCACCATGTTCAGCCCCTCACTGCTGAAGGGCTTTACGGTTATCCAGCCGTTTTCGGAGGAAGTGATCGTTCCCTCAACTGCTGACGGGTTGCTTATGGTGTAAATGATACATTCCTTGCCGATAAATTGTTCCAAAACATTATTCATGGTAATTCTCCTTTGGAAAATTTATTCTGTCACGGCTCGATATGTCGTACCGCGACATATATCATGATTTGAGTATATCACGGTGCGACATACTTGTCAATAGACTTATGAACATTTTGTTATATATTACAATTTTTTCATAATGTTTCTGATATATTTTGCTGAAAAGCAACAATATCAGCATATGCGGCAGTTTATTTGTATGCAAAATTTGTCGGTTACAGAAAAATTACAAATTGATTACATATAATTACAAATCAGCCATATATAGTTACAATTCGGTTACATACGATTACAAAGCGGTTACATTTATTGAAATCATTTTTTTGGTATGATATACTTATTTTATCAAATTAAAAAGGAAGTGTTCAGATGAATTTGAAATTCAGGAAATCGCTTTGTATACTTACAGCGGCTTTTACAATGCTGTCGGCTTTTTCCGGCTGTAAGAAAGAGGAAGGTGGCAGCGGAAGTAACAATAATAACAACAATAATGGCGGCGGAAGTATCCAGAAAATTTCTGAGGAGCAAGCCGTTAAGGAACGTGCTTTCAAGGTAACTGAACTTGAACCGGACGACGAAAACGCTATGATGCTGTATGAACTTTCCTATCAGAACGGTATGTTCTACAGCGAATACAGCGACTATATTACCGACAAGGACGAAAACGGCGAGGATACATACTATTATAAATTGTATATTGCCGAGCTTGACGAAATGGGAAGCGTTCAGAAAAAAATACTTGTTTTCGATAGTAAGGATAACCCGGATACTTATGTAAATATTGTAAGAAATTCGATAATTGCTGACGAAAGCGGAAATATTTCCGCTATTGTGGAGCAGGGCAGCGGAACAAGTAATTATCATCTTATGACTTTTGACTCTGACGGAAATCAGATAAGCGACAAAGAAATGCCCGATCTTCTTACAAGTTCCGAAAGAAACGAGGGACAGTATATAAACAGCTGCATAAGCGACCGTGACGGAAATATTTTTATACTGCTCAGCGACTGTGTAAAAGCATTTGACAAAGAGGGGAATTTTCTGTTTGTAACCGACAAACTCGATAATTCAATGGGTTACACGCAGGGGATAATACTTACAAATACGGGAGTTCCCGCTGTTTGTTACAGTTCTTTCGCTGATTCTTCTGTAAAGATAATGGAGATAGACGTTAACACCAAAAGTTTCGGAACGGAACACGTTCTTCCGGATCAGTATGTAAATGCAGTAAGTTCCGGAAGCGGCGACTATATCTGTTATACTCAGACAAATACGGGAATTGCGGGCTACCGCGCCGATACTCTTGAAAAAGAGCAGATACTTAATCTGCTGAATATCGGCGTTGACACAAACCAGATAGATTATATAATCGCCTGTGACGACGGCTCTTTTGTGACAGGCGGATATACAAATTCCGCAAGAAAAAACGGTTTTGTATGTTCACATATCGTACCTGTCGATGCAAGCGAAGTCGCGCCCAAAAAGGTGCTGACCCTTGGCTGTTTCAATCTGGATCAATCAATGCGTACGGCAATTTCGGAATTTAACCGTGAAAATGAAGAATATGCCATCAGCGCGGTATGTTATTCAGATGAAAACAACGTCCTTTATGATGGTTATGAAACTGCGCTTACCAATTTCAATAACGAACTTATTGCGGGGAATATTCCCGATATTCTGCTTCTGGACAGCAATATGCCTTACGACAGCTATGTTGAAAAGGGACTTTTTGCGGATATTTACGAACTTATGGACGGCGATCCCGAATACACCCGCGATAAATTCATACCCAATATGCTTTCCGCGCTGGAACGGGACGGCAAGCTTTACTGTATTGCGCTGACTTTTTATGTCAGTACATATGTGGGAAAATCTTCAAGGCTTGCGGGAGTTGATACGCTGACATTTGACAAGGCGGAGGAACTTCTTTCGGCTATGCCGGAGGGAGCGGCGCTTATAAGTGATGATGAAACGCGAGAGGCTTTTATTTCCGATGCTTTGCAGTACAGCAGCTTTGTTGACTATGAAAACGGCACCTGCAATTATGATTCCGAGGAGTTCAAGGCAATTCTTGAAAGGTCTTTGGAATATCCCGCAGAGATAACCGATTACATGGATTATGAAGAGCAGAAGATGATGGTAGGAGAGGATAAAGCGTTATTGATGTCACAGTATTTCAATGGATTTGACGAGTTCAATTATCTTGAGAACGGACTTTTCCATGAGGACGCGGCTTTTGTGGGATTCCCCGGAAAGGACGGCGCAAACGGCATACTGCAATTAAATTCACAGATAAGTATTGCAGCCGATTCCGAATATAAAGAGGGCGCGTGGGAGTTTATCAAAATGACTCTTGAAGATATGGTCTATGAAGAAGAGATAGATCTTTTTGACCCCACTGACGAAGAACATTACATTGAAAAACGCTGGACATCGGGACGGACCTTCGGTTTTCCAGTTTTGAAAGAGGACTTGGAAAATCTCGGAATACAGTATACTATCCCGTATAAAACGTTCAACGAAAACGGAGAGCTTGTTGACAGGGAGTCCTCCATGAATATGAACGGTATCGAACTTAAAAACAAGGACGTGTCCGAAGATGATATTCACCGTTATATAGATTTTCTCTGCTCGGTGGATACTGTATCACAGTGGGATCAGGATCTTAATAAGATCGTAAACGAGGAAATTTCCGCATTTGCACAAGGCGGAAAATCAGCCGACGAAACTGCAAGTCTTATACAGTCAAGAGTTTCACTTTATTTAAGCGAACAGTATCAGTAAATGATAAGCATAAAAATAAAACTGCTTTGCGGATATCCGCAAAGCAGTTTTTTGCAATGTTTTATATCAGTACAGATTGGAAAGGAGCCTTCTCTTTTCCTGAGCAAATTCGCTCTGAGTTATAACGCCGTTGTCAAGCATTGATTTCAGCTTCTTCATAGCCGTTTCAAACTCATCAAGTGACATATCAATGCCGCTCTTTTCAATGATAGGCTCTGCTTCGTCATCAGGCGCATTGTCCGTCTCTGAGATCTCGGCAGCTTCCGGACGATAAGCCTTCTGGGAGGTTTCCTTTTTAGGCTCGGACGGTTCATTATCCGAGCGGAAGAATTTCGTAACTATCTTAGGTTCTTCCACTAACTGATGAACATTTTCCGGAATTATCAGCTCGTCTATTTCAGCCGGCTTTGTCTGGGTTATTTCATCAGGAATGGAATTTATCACATCTTCATCAGGATCTTCTATATCCGCCATTGAAGATAAAGAAATGGTTTCTATCTCAGGAATCGATTCTATCTCAGGGATAGATTCTTCTTTCTTGACAGGCTCCGGTTCTTTTTCTTCCTCCGCAGGCTTTGTATCGGCTTCGTGCTTTATCTGATCTGCGCTTATGCCGAGGTATTCGTCAAGTCCGAGGATATCATCAACTGTAACTGAACCGCTTATAGGCGGAGCAGGAATGGTTTCCGGAGTGAAATCTTCTTCCTCGTCACGTTCAGGGATAACAATATCTTTTATTTCCTTTACAGGAGCAGGTCTTGTAGATTCCGGGAATGGTATAGGTTCCGGCATTGATTTTGCGGCAGGCTCTGTTTCCGGCGCAGGAGCAGGCTTCGGAGCTGGTGCAGGAGCAGGAGCGGGCTTCGGAGCGGGCTTCGGAGCGGGCGCGGGTGCAGGAGCGGGCTTCGGAGCGGGCGCGGGTGCAGGAGCAGGCTTCGGAGCGGGTGCAGGTGCAGGAGCGGGCTTCGGAGCCGGTGCAGGTGCAGGAGCAGGCTTCGGAGCGGGTGCAGGTGCAGGAGCGGGCTTCGGAGCGGGTGCAGGTGCGGGAGCAGGGGTCGGTTCAGGCTTTGAAGCGGCAGCGGCTGCCATGCTCTTTCTGAACTCCTCGTAACCGCTTGTCATGCTCTCAAACTCATCGTCCATTGCTTTTCTGCGTGATTCAAGCTCCTTGAGCTTCTGATTTTTTTCTTCTTCTTTTTTCTTTTCGATCTTTTTGTCTACTTCCGCTTTAGCGTCGGATATTATCTTTATGATCTCGTCGTTGTTATCAAAGCCCGGAAGTATTATCCTCTTGCGGTTGATAACAGGCTTGGAAGTATCATCACACTGGATATATATAGGCAGATTTTTGTTGTTGTTGTTGATCTCGATCTTGGTGATCTCCTCCAGCGCACAGGTAAAGCGCATATAATCGGGACCTTCTTCTTTTGTGCCCTTCTGTTCCCATATGTACGCCGTTCCGAATATATGGCTCGGAGTAATGGTGATATCTACGTCCTGAGGCTTTGTTATCATATTTTCTCTGTATGACGTTTGAAAATGCCCAAGGCTTTTTTCCGAATAGATATGACTGTTATCCATCATCAGACCTGCTTTCATTAAAAAATCGGATCAGCCGGCGGCCGCAGTTTCTGCGGAATGATATCCCGTAAGAAAAGATACCAGCCGTTTGTGATCTATGCGATCGTGTGGGAAGTCAGACAGGACATGACCGCACACAATGCCACTATAAAAATATTATAGCATATATTCTTAAAATAGTCAAACATTATTAATAGAAATTAGTGCAGAAATTTAACACGGTTTTTTTGATGATATGCACAAGATTTTATGTAATATTATGGTAATCGGCGGAAGCCTTTATCTTCCGCCGACAGTTCTGCTATTTTATAGCTTCAGCCGCATAGTCAAGAAAATCTCCCGTAAATTCCTCGATAAGTCCCATGTCGCAGCAATGTGTTATATCCGGAGAAATAGGTATCCTTCCCAAAAGAGGTATGCCGTTTTCTTCGCATACGGAATCAATATGGCTGTTTCCGTAAAGGAATATCTGTTTTCCGCAGTCGGGACATTCAACATAGCTCATGTTTTCAACAACGCCGAGTATGGGTATATTCATCATTTCAGCCATTGCAACGGCTTTGTTGACTATCATTGACACCAGATCCTGCGGCGATGAAACTATCACAACTCCGTCAAGGGGTATCGACTGGAATACCGTAAGCGGAACATCTCCCGTTCCCGGAGGCATATCTACGAACATATAATCAATGTCGCCCCAGATAACGTCCGTCCAGAATTGCTTTACAACGCCTGCTATCACAGGACCGCGCCAGATGACCGGATCGCTTGGATTTTCAAGCAGCAGATTGACCGACATTATTTTTATCTTATCCCGGGATTCGGCGGGGAGTATACCCTCGGAAGTGCCTTTTGCCCGACCGCCTACGCCGAACATTTTAGGAATGGACGGACCGGTTATATCGGCGTCCATAACAGCCACCTTGCTGCCCTTTCTGGAGAACAGTGTGGCTAACATTCCGGTAACAAGGGATTTTCCTACGCCGCCTTTGCCGCTTATTACTCCTATTACCTTTTTCACGCTGCTTTGCGGATTAAGCGGCTCGATAAAGCTCTGCGGATCGGTTCTTTCTCCGCAGTTGGCGCTGCATGATGAACAATCGTGTGTACATTCGCTCATTTAAACATATCCTTTCAAAAAATTATATTTTTATGCTTTTTACATCTTTTCGGGACAGGTTATATTAAGTATGCCGAGAGTATTTTCAAGGGCTGTCTTAACAGCTTCGCAAAGGCACAGCCGTGCTTTGAGAACAGGCTCGTCCGCTCCTTTTATGCGGCACTTGTCATAGAATTTATGGAACAGTGTTGCAAGCTCCTGCGAATACCTTGTTATTTTTGCTGGATCGCGGTCCTTTGCGGCTGCGTCAACGGTGTTGGGCAGCGAGGCGATATACCGTATAAGCTCCCGTTCCTCCGATGTTTCGAGAATGTCCAGCTTGTCGGCGGAAAGCATTTCACATGGATATCCCTCAGCTTCAAGATTTTTTATTATCGAACAGATGCGCGCATGAGCGTACTGAACATAGTAAACAGGATTTTTTGACGACTGCTCGATAGCAAGATCAAGATCAAATTCAAACTGGGAATTTGCTTCGCGCAGGTTGAAGAAAAATCTTGCTGCGTCAATAGGTATCTCATCGAGGAGCGTTTCCAGAGTAACGGCTTTTCCGGAGCGCTTGGACAGCTTGTATGTTTCGCCGTCTTTTACAAGACGTACCATCTGCATTATTATCATTTCAAGACGGTCCGGGTCAACGCCGAGAGCCTGCATAGCGCCTTTCATTCTCGGTATATAGCCGTGATGATCCGCACCGAGGATATCTATTGCCGTGTCAAATCCCCGTATAACAAGTTTATTGTAATGATACGCTATATCCGGAACAAAATATGTGGGAACGCCGTTTGCACGCACAAGGACACGGTCCTTTTCGTCGCCGAAATCGGTAGACCTGAACCATAGCGCGCCTTCCTGCTCATATGTGTGACCGCTCTTTTTAAGAAGCTCGATTATATCCTTTACTGCGCCGCTGTTATGCAGGGAGCTTTCCCTGAACCAGTTGTCGTATTCTATGCGGTATTTAAGAAGATCGGACTCAAGTTTTGCAATATTTTTCGGCAGAGCTTCCGATACCAGAGCTTCACGCCGTTCTTCTTCGGGCTTGTCCATATATGAACTGCCGTTTTTATCATAGAAGTTTTTGGCGTGGGCGATTATATCCGCTCCAAGGTAAACGTCCTCCGGCATGGGGAATGCTTCCGCATCGTTGTATATAGCCTGACAAAGTTCCTCATTGTCCGGATATTTTTGTATCATAGCCTGTCCGTCTGCCGAACAAAGCTGCTCATAGCGGAGATCAAGGGACTTTCCGAATTTTTCTATCTGATTTCCAGCGTCATTGACATAGAACTCACGCTTTACGTCGTATCCTGCCCAGCTCAGCACCGATGAAAGGCAGTCTCCTATAGCGCCTCCTCGTGCATTACCTATATGCATAGGACCGGTGGGGTTTGCGGAAACAAATTCCACAAGCACCGATTTTCCTGCGCCTGTGTCCGTGCGGCCGTAATTTTCTTTTTCGGTGCATACATCAGCCACTACTTTTGAGAACCACCTTTTTGACAGGAAAAAGTTTATAAATCCCGGACCTGCTATCTCCGATCTTTCAAAGGAAGTCCCGTCAAGTATCACTGCGTCGGTTATCATTTCGGCAATTTTTCTCGGAGCGTTTTTCAGAGGTCTTGCAAACGCCATTGCAATATTTGAAGCAAAGTCGCCGTGCGATTTATCCTGCGGTATCTCGATATTGAACGCCGGCAGCGGAACGGCTTCTATTTTTCCTTCCGAGACCAGTCTCCCGACTGCGCTCATAAGTATTTCGCGAAGCTCGCCCGAAGCGTCTTTTATTGGGTTTATCATTTTGTATCTATCCTTTCATCAGTCGGTTATCTTAATGTATATCTCATTGTCGGAGATGTAGCTGGAATTGATATCCACCGTATATTTGAGATACAATTCTCCGCCGCTGTCATCTACATTATTGTCTATGCAATGCGTGAATATTCCCATTGTCAGGTCACCGTATGGCGTTCCGTAATGACAGTGGTGCTTCTTGTTCTTTTCAAGAACAAGCTCGGAAGCTGCTGTACCGGTCCTGCTGAGATTTACCAGTTCATTCCCGAAAAATGAAAGACAGGTAGTTGAGCCTTGGAAGCCGGTCACTTCCGATTCTTCATATTTTAGCTGAAAGCCTCCGTTTGCCAACGATTTCAGCTTGCCGACCGTAGTAAGCTCTATTTTTGACTGTTCCTTATCGACCGAGTTTATGCTCGTAAGTTCTATAGTAACATCTTTTTCCATAATTTTTCTCCTGTTTTGAATTTAGGGATAACATCCGATCTATGAAATAAGCTCGTCGATGCCGACCTTATGTACTTCGCCGTTTATGGTGTTGCCGAGGAAAGCGTGCGCGTTTTCCTCAAAAAGCTCAACGCTGTCGGAAGTGTAATAAATGTTTCTTCCTGTTCCGGAACGTTCCGAAAGCATATTTTTTTCCGTAAGAAGAGAAAGTGCATATTTTGCCGCTTCGCTGCTCGGGGAGATAAGTGCTACCGTGTTCCCCATGTAGTCTGCGATAGCGTCCCTGATTATGGGATAATGCGTGCAGCCGAGGATAAGAACATCAACGCCTGCCGCTTTTATCGGCGCAAGATATTTTTCCACTGCAAGTTTTGTGATCGGCTCGTTTCTGTCGGTAAAACCGTATTCCACCAGCGGAACGAAAAGGGGACAGGCATTTCCGGTCACCGAAACGTCAGGACGTATGTTTTTTATAGCTTTTACATAAGCTCCTGAATTTATAGTAGCAGGAGTTCCTATAACGCCTATCCTGCCGTTTTTGGTCAATTTGCAGGCTGCCTGAGCCGCCGGCAGCAGAACGCCTGTGAACGGGATATTCCCGGCTGTTTTCTTATCTGCGTCCAGCACGGAGGAAACCGTTCCGCAGGCGGCGATTATCAGTTTGGCGTTATGCTTTTTTATAAAATTTATATCCTGCTCCGCATATTCAAGGATAGTTTCGCGGCTCCGTGTTCCGTAAGGGACGCGGGCGGTATCCCCGAAATATATTATATTTTCATTTGGTACAAGGCGGTTCAGCTCCTTGACGCAGGTCAGTCCGCCAAGTCCCGAATCGAATACTCCTATCGCGCAGTCGTTCATAATGCCTCCGAAAATTTATCCCTCGATGCAAAGGGTAATAAGCCTGTCAAGCAGCTCAGAAAGGGGTATACCCATATTTTCCATGAGCTTTGGATACATACTTATCTGAGTAAAGCCGGGAAGGGTGTTTATCTCGTTGAGAATGACCCTGCCGTCCTCTGAAAGGAAGAAGTCTACTCTCGAAAGACCGGAGCAGCCCATTATCCCGAATGCCTTTACTGCTGTTTCCTTTATCTTTTTGGAAATGTCTGCCGGTATATCTGCCGGAATGGAAAGTCCGGAAGTACCAAGTATGTATTTTGCTTCGTAATCGTAAAATTCGTTGCAGGAACGTATTTCGCCTATTTCAGAGGCAAAGGCGTTGTCCTTTCCGAAAACGGCACATTCAAGCTCTCTGCCCTTTATATATTTTTCCACAATGACCTTTTTGTCATGGCTGAAAGCGAGCTTTACCGCATTTTTCAGTTCTTCAAAGGAATCCGCTTTATTCGCCCCCACCGAAGAGCCGCTGTTTGCCGGTTTTACGAACAGCGGAAAATCAAGCTCGGCAGCTATTCCGTCGCATATGTCGTCCAGTCTGTTAAGTTCGGAGCTCAGTATATATCTCCACGGAGCCATTTCAATGCCGTTTGCTTCAAGGATAGTGTGAGTTACCGCCTTATCCATGCAGCACGCCGAGGAGAGCACATCGCAGCCGACGTATGGTATGCCGGACAGCTTCAGCAGTCCCTGTACTGCGCCGTCCTCACCGTTCTGACCGTGGAGCGCAGGGAATACTGCGTCTATTTTTACCAGTGAGTAGTTCCCGTCGGATATTTTGAATATTCCTTTATACATCGGATCGGGAAGTATCACTGCCGGTACACAGTCGGGATTTGACTCCCATCGTCCGGAAGAGATACATGAAATATCACCCGGATAGAAAAGCCATCTGCCTTTTTTTGTTATTCCTATAGGTATGACCTCGTATTTATCTGACGGTATTGAAGAAATAATGCTTTCTGCAGAAATAAGCGATATATCGTGTTCGTTTGAAACGCCGCCGAACAGGACGGCAACCTTGATCTTTGCCATAATTATGACCATACTCCTTAATGCGTCCCGGATAGTTATCTGCCGGGACATGAATTATGCAGCACCGTGCGCATATGTCTAATATTTTTATTATACCACATTTTATACGATACTGCAATAATTTTTGTGATTTTTTTGTATAAAGACGAATAAAAACGTATCGGCGGCGGAAACGTGATGAATATTGCGTTTCCGCTGCCGAATACAGAATGACCCTTTAAACTAAGCTTATATAATCGGCATAGGAATATCCTGTAAGACCGCCGTATTTTACCACATACCAGTTTCCCGTCCTGCCGTATACCTCAACGGCTGCATTGTCCGGCATTACGCCTGTTATCATTGCGTCTTCCGACGGAAAATTCCTGATGTTCAGGTTTGAGCCGTCAGTTGTGACTATTCCCTGTCTTACCGGTCCTGCTTCTACAAACGGTATTCCGAAGTAATCGCACAGCGACTGTACAAGGCTTATCGCTATTTCCGTAAGATTGGATTTTATCCATTCCGCATCTGAATAGTTGTCATGATAGCCTATTTCGGCAAGGACAGCAACTGCGCGTGTTCTGGTCACTTCACCGAGAGACGTGGTGGGACGTATATCCACCTTTTCCGGATCGGGGTATATATATTCAAAATTATTTGCCGTAATTGCGGCAAGCTGGCGGCTCCTTGACGAATACGGCGAATAATACACGTCTATACCTCTGAGCTTTCCGGCAAAGTCTCCGCCGCCTGCGTTTGTATGGAGCGCAAGGTGCACGTCAAAATTTCCTGCGTTTGAATCGCTTATAGCGCCGGTCACGTTCCGCGCCGGATCGTTGCGGACGTATTCTATCCCCGATGAACGCAGATAAGGTTCCATTCTGTCGGCTACTATGTTCATGTATTCTTCTTCGCTGCCGCCGTTTATATATTTATTCCACTCCTGTGTGGAGGGGCTTAAAAAGACGCTTGGCATATATTTAAGATCATCTCCTTGATGTTTTTGCGAAATATCCGCTGTTTTCATTATATGCGGATATTTTCCGGGAGATACACCTTAATATCTGTATGTTCAGGCGCCGCCTTTGCTAATATTATCCATTATTCCGCAGAAAAGTATTATTTCATTTGAAACAAGACAGCCCTCCGGCGTTAATTTTAAAAAGCCGTTTTCCTTTTTTGCAAGACCTTTGCTGACAAGTATATCAGCTTTACACTCTATGCCGCCGATCATATCAAGAGGCAGCCCTTTCTTTGTCAGGCGCAGCAAAAGCATGGCTTTTTCATTTATCCCGCCGCCCCGTTCAATGAACGTTCTGCCCTGAATTGGCTGTAAAGTAAATTCCCTTACAGTATCATCGCAGCGGAAACGTTCGCCGTCAACAAATCCGTTAGCGGAAGGACCTATCCCATAATATTCTTCACAGCGCCAGTATCCGAGATTGTGGATACATTCATACCCATTCTGTGCAAAATTGGATATCTCGTACTGTTCAAATCCGTT
This sequence comes from uncultured Clostridia bacterium, assembly GCA_947627905.1. Lineage (GTDB taxonomy): Bacteria > Bacillota > Clostridia > Oscillospirales > Ruminococcaceae > RGIG8773. The sequence continues at coordinate 52,662 of CANQXX010000006.1, read as the reverse complement.
TTCGGCAAGGAAATTTACAGTCTCAAGATACATATCCGCTGTTTCGTCGTCATCGGGAATGTTCCTGAGCAGGTCTTTGTTTTTTGCAAGCGGAGTATTATTTTCTATTTTCAGCATATATGCCGAAATATGCGTTACGGGCAGAGAAACTATCGTTTCAAGGCTTTTTTTCAGGCTCTTTTTTGTCTGAAAGGGCGTTCCGAGCATAAGATCAGCGCTTATGTTCTCAAAACCGGCTTTATGAGCGGATATCACCGCTTCCCACGCTTCGGCTGCGGAATGTATTCTGCCGAGAGCTTTAAGCTCCGTTTCGTCAAAGGATTGTATCCCGAACGAAATGCGGTTTATTCCTGCCGCCCTTATTCCGGAAAGATATTTTTTGTCTGCCGTGCCGGGATTTGCTTCTGCGGATATCTCAGCGCCGTCAATTATATCAGCCGCCGAAAGGATATTTCCGAACTGTTCCGGCGAAAGCAGCGACGGCGTTCCTCCGCCGAAGTAGACGGTAGAAAAGCTGTCGTTTATTGCGGAGATATTTCTTGCAGCCGCTTTTACATATTCTTCTTTCAGCGAACAGTCCGCCGAGGAAAAGAAATCGCAGTACGGGCATTTCCTTATGCAGAAGGGAACATGGATATAAAGTCCTCGTGACATAAATTATCCTTTCGTTTAAGCAGCAGCGCTTTGCTTACGGATTATGTTGCGGAATACGGATCTATTGGGGTCACATAAAGCGTTCTGTTGCCGGTGAATATGACCATGCCCGGCTTTGAGCCGGCAGGCTTCTTTACAAGTTTTACGGGAACGTAATCTACAGGCACCTGCGAAGAATTTTTCGCCTTGCTGTGGAATGCCGCCAGAGCCGCCGCATATCGTATCGTATCTTCAGGTATTTTTTTGCCCTCAGCCCTTATGATAACGTGAGAGCCCGTTATATTCTTTACATGGAGCCACATATCGGTCTTTTCGGCAAGTTTTGTTGTGAGCATATCATTCTGTTTGTTGTTCCGCCCCACAAGAATAACGAATCCGTCAGGCGAAGTAAATTCCAGCGGCGGACGGCTTTTCGGAGGCTTTCCTTTTACCTTTGTATAGCGGATATATCCCTGTTCTGCAAGCTCTGCCCGCAGCTCGTTTACTTCGTCCTCACTGTTTGTTCTTGTAAGCGCGTCGAAAACGCTGTCGATATAGGCAAGCTCTTCTTCGCCCTTTGCGATCTGTTCGGTGAGTATCTTTTCAGCTGTGCTGGCTTTGCGGTACTCACTGTAGTATTTCTGCATATTCTGCGACGGCGTGAGCCTTGGATCGAGTTTTATATTTATTTCCGGAGAATTTTCTTCGGAGAAATTTTCCGCCGTAATGCTTGTCATGCCTTTTTCCATATTATAAAGATTTGCCGAAAGTATATCTCCGTACAGTTTTAATTTATCCCTGTCCGCAGATGCTTTCAGCTCCTCACGCTGATTTGCAAGACGTCTCGCTATACGCTCGGAAGCAGCCGTCAGGAGCCTGTACAGATCCTGAGCGCGCTGTTTCATTCGCGAAAGGCTGTCCCGTTCCGAATAGAAATGATCCAGCAGTTCGCACGCAGAAGAATATCTCACATTATCCATAAGATCGCCGTATTGCCTGATATCAATAAAAGAAAAATCCTTGAACATACCGTCCTTATCCTTTACGGCGGTAAAATTCCTTTCGGTGCGGGACTTTACTATCTCTTCAAAAAGTCTGTCGAGCAGTTCGCCGTGCAGCTCGCTTTTTACAGCACCTTTGCCGCAGGAAGCAGAATTTGTCCATTCCCGTGCAACTATGGGGGAGATGCCCTCAAAAATTTTTATAAGGTGTTTTGAAAGTTCTGCTTCCGGCATATTTCCGGAGATATTTATTATATCTTCTTTTGTACAGCTACGGAGATCGAGCCGTTCCTCGCGCGCAGGACGGGAATAGGTCATTCCCGGCAGGACCATTCTTTCACGGGACATTTCCGCGTCAACGCGTTTTATGCTGTCGATGATCTTTCCCTCGGAATTTATCAGCACAAGATTTGAACAGCGTCCCATTATCTCGGCTGCGGCTGTGATACGGGTCATATCGCCCAGCTCGGTGGACGCTTCAAAATCAAAATAGATTATCCGTTCAAGACCGTCCTGACGGATATCAACTAACTTGCCGTTCCCGAGATGCTTGCGCATAAGCATACAGAACATCGGCGGCACTTTCGGATTTTCAATATTATTTTTTGTGATGTGTACTCTTGCCGAGCCAGCCGAAGCGGAGATGAATAATTTTTCCGTGCCGCCTTTTGTCCGGAAATTTATCAGTATCTCTTCTCTTGCCGGCTGAGAAATTTTATCCACCCGTCCGCCTATGAGCGGTGACAGCTCGTCTTTTATAATATTAAGAAAAGCTCCGTCCAGAGCCATATTTATCACTCCTGATCTGCGGTGATGCTCAATTTTATTTCAAACGGTGAATTATCGTCTTTTTTTGAAATGCAGACGTAAATTTCATATTCGATATCGTCTATTTCCTCTGTGTCGGAAGAATCCGCCGAACGTCCGCCTTCGTAGGAAACATACTCGTCGATCTCAAAAGCCAGATCGGAATAAAGTTTTTTTAATTTTCTTCTTATCCCGAAATGATTTACAATATCGAAAGCAAGATCCATTTCCTCTAATTTTTTAAGGATATCCACACTTTGCGGACTGTTTGCTTCAAATGTTTTTTCTGCATTATGACGGTCGTCGGCTTCAATATAAAAATCATACGGCTTTATAAAAGGCTCGTCCTCGTCGGAAATTTCATTATAATTTTCTTCATCATAATTTTCGTTTTCGTCGGAATTTCCGCCGAATAATTTTTTAAAGAAACTCATTTTGTACCTCCATATTTTTATAATTTATTTGATATTTTATTGTAATTGTTATGTCAAACCTTTATATTTGTAATTTTTTTAACGTACTGATAAATGATAATTTGCGGGGAAGCGCAAATTTATTTATCTGTGTTGCCAAACAGCTCACTGGGCTGTTCGGCAAGGCTTAAACTATAGTAATCTTTAGTGCCAAGGGGGCGCCCTCTATCGCAGGGCAGTCCCCTCTTGAAGCCACTAAAGTGGCTTCAATTCACCCCTTGCGGAGCTCTTTTTAAGGGGAATTTCGCCGTCTGCGGACGGCGACGAGGGGCTCTGCCCCTCGACCCCGCGAGCTGGGCTCAGCTCGACCAGCTATAATATTTTTTAAGCGTTGAAAATTTTAGATATTAAAGGCTTAACACCAAACATACCCGCCCCTTGAGGGGGCTACCCTATTTAAACGATTTGTTTAAACTCACTTCGGGGGTGACATTGCCCGCGGGGGCTTCCCCGCTAAATTATCATTTATCTGTAAATATAAAAATGCTAAAAAATAACTTTTGTTATTACATAGCCTTTGTAATTCAGTTTTGCCTTCGTGCGCCGATAATGCGGATACATCTTGTTTTTCCGTAGCTGTATGAAAATAACGGCATATCATATGCGTCATAGGTGTGCGCGGCAATATAGGGGATATCGTTCTTTATATCCGTTACAAGCAGGTTGTGATAAAATTTTTCGCCGTTTCCGAGCTGTATAAGATCGCCTTTCCGCACATCATAAAGCGGGATAATCTCCCCGAAAGGACCGACGCTTTTATTCCGCAAAAGAAATCTATAAAGATATTCCACACCCGTCCACGCCGCCGCACGGTTATCAGGAGAAATATAATACCAGCCGGTATCGGCGGTGTAATTCATTTCCGCGCCGCCTGCACGCAGACACTGTGAAATAAAATTCGTGCAGTCGCCGCCTACATTGTCAAAATTATAATAAGCGGGATTTCTTGAAAAAGCCCATTTTTTAGCATAATCAATTTCCGAATTTACATTTAAAAGATATTCTGTAAGCATATTTTTCTCCTTGGGATAAAAGAATATTATATAAAATTTTCCTATCCGTCAGCGGACAGGTATTTATATATAATATGCTCTGAGAAAAAATGCCGTGTCAGATCATATGGGAACGGTCTTGCTCTTTCAGATATATGCTTTCATAGGAGTGGAGATTATCCCGTCGCTGACCGACTGCATATCGGCAGGCACAAAGCCCATGGCTTTATAGAACGGCAGACCGTAATCGCTGGCATTTACGGTCATTTCCGTTATGCCATGTGCAAGCGCATATTTTTTTGCTTCAGAAAAAAGCATTCGTCCGGCGCCCATTCGGTGAAATTCGCTCTTTACAAATGCAAGGCTTATATGCGAACCACCGCGCAGAGCCATCATTCCTATCATTCCGCTTCTGGCGAAGCAGCCCCAGACCTGCATCTCACCGTCGGAGATCATTTCGCGGAGACGTCGTCCCCAAAGAAAATTCAGGAAACTTTCCGTGCCTCTTTTAACAAAATACGGCGCTTCAAATTCCATAAAAACTTCTTCCGCAATACTTAATGCGGAACGTATCTCGTTCATATCTTCAAGATGAACGATCCTGAGATCTTCCAAAAAAACACTTCCCTGCAAATAAAGCCTTTCCATTCAAAAGGAACTTTTTGATAATTATAGCAGAATAATCGTAAATTGTCAAATAAAAACGGCACGCTCTTTCCGAACGTGCCGTTTGCTTTGCAAAAATTACGCATTGGCAGGCTTTTTTACGATCTTAAGTATGCTTACTATTGCCGTACTGAGAACCAGATTTATTGCAGCCTCAACAATGAAATTCAGACCTACAAGTCCGGTTATCATATACACGCCGACGTTAGTTCCGCCTGCCCATTCCTGAATGGTGCTGTAGAAGAATACCAGACAGCCAAGCAGGAACACTCCTGTGTTCACCACCGGACAAACTATTGCAGCCGCAACTACAGCCACCACAAAGTTTACCTTTTCAAGCAGTCTGTAAACAGCCGCCGCAGCCATTCCTGCAAGAACGCCTTTAAGTATGCAGGTTATTACTGTTCCCGGAACGCTTACAGCCATAAACGCTGCTGCATCGGTAAGCGCAATGCAGCCGAAAACAAATCCCAGCCATGCGCCTGCTTTCCAGCCGTACATTGCCGCGCCTATAACTATCGGCGCAAGCACAAGTGTTATGCTGAACGGTCCCAGCTTGATGCCTGTTGCAACTGTCTGCAATACGATCACCAAGGCGGTGAGTATGCCCATTACCGCGAGCATACGGGTCTTTTCTTTGATGTTTGACATAAAAATTACCTCCTACTGCTGTTCATACTTATCTATGATACAGCGTAATATGGCAATTACGGAAACTCAGGAATTTTTTCTGTAAAGACTGTACAAGCCGTCCAGAAGAAGCGTTTCGTCCAGAATGAACTTTTCCCGGCAGTAAGGAACTATCGACGGAGCAAGTCCGCCGGTAGCAATGATAACGGCGTCCTCTCCGATAACTTCCTTATAGCGCACAGCCATTCCGTCCATCATGCTTGCGGTGCCGATTATGCTTCCGGACTTCATGCTGTCAACGGTGTTCGTTCCGATAAGAACGTTGCCGGTAAGCTCGGTGTTTATATCCGGAAGAGCCGCTGCCGTGGAAGAAAGCGCTTTCAGCGATACTTTCACGCCGGGAATGATCGAGCCGCCCAGAAAAAAGCGGTTCCTGTCAATGGCAGAAATGGTAGTAGCCGTTCCCAGATCAAAAATAGCGCAGGGCGGATTGTACTTTTCCATTGCTCCGACAGCTCCGCAAACAAGGTCGGCGCCAAGAACGGCAGGGTCGTCTATCTTGATATTGACGCCCGTTTTTATTCCCGGACCAACGGTTATGACTTTTTTGCCGGTAAGTCTTTTTACAGCAGAATTGAGCACGGGAGTCAGAGGCGTTACAACGCTTGAGATGATCGAGCCTTCTATTGAAGAAGCCTCATAACCGTAAAGAGAAATTATCTCTCCGAATTTTACGGCATACTCGTCCGCCATAAGCGCGGTTTGAGTTGCCACACGGGAGGTAAACAGCAGCTTGTCATTTTCAAAGCCGCCGATGACTATATTGGTATTTCCTGCGTCTACGGTAAAGACCATCTTTCTGCTCCTCACTTTCGTTTCCGATATTGCCGGAAATATTATAAGCTATCCGCCGCCTGATATCAAGCGGAATTTATATATTTTTTCTGAACATTTTATTCCGTTAAATTATCATTCAGTGTTGAGAGTTGAGAGTTAAGAGTTGAGATGTTATAATTTAGCGTACTAAACGAAAGAAAATTATAGCTGGTCGAGCTGAGCCCAGCTCGCAGGGTCAAGGGGCAGAGCCCCTTGTCGCCGTCCGCAGACGGCGAAATTCCCTTTTTTCAAAGCGCTCTGCAAAGGGGTGAATTTCCAACAGCCTATAGCTGTTGGAAAGAGGGGAACGCTCTGCAAGAGAGAGCGTTCCCCTTGGCATTAACGATTACTATAGTTTAAGCCTTGCCAAACAGCCCAGTGAGCTGTTTGGCAACACAGATAAATAAATTTGCGTTTCCCCGCAAATTATCATTTATCGGTGAATATAAATAATGCTAAAATCAACCTTTTACTGTGACATAATATTTTTAAATTTTAAACCTGCCGCAAGCTCAGCCGTTACTTCGACGAATCAATATATTTCCAGTAGCCTTTCAGATAAACGCAGCCTGAAATTATCGTCAGCACCGTTGCTATCCAGATAAGAACATCATAAACTATCTGTGCGGTTTCCGCAGCCTGACCCTGAAAACCAAAACAAAGCCCAAGCATTATCGCTACTTCCGCCACCATTGTAAAAGCAGTTTTCAGCTTTCCCCATATACCTGCGGCAACTACAATGCCGTCATTTGCCGTAACAAGGCGAAGCCCCGAAACCATAAATTCACGAAAAACTATTATTATCACCGGAACTGCCCCTATAACGTCTTTTTCCACAAGACATATCAGCGCCGATACTACAAGAGCTTTATCCGCAAGCGGATCGAGGAATTTTCCGAAAGTCGTTACAAGCCCTCTGCTCCGCGCAATGTGTCCGTCAAGCGCGTCCGTAACGGAAGCAGCTATGAATATTACCAGTGCAATTACCGGACTGAACGGAACTATATCCGTCAGCATGAAAAATACAAAGAACGGTATCAGAATAACTCTTAAAAGCGTCAGTTTGTTCGGAAGATTCATTCGTCTATCTCTCCTATCAGATCGTAATCTACCATATCGGTTATCTTGACATTAACAAATTTGCCCGGTACCTGTCTCTTGCCGGAGGAAGAAAAGAATATTTTCCCGTCTATTTCCGGAGCATCGGCTGCGCTTCGTCCGAAATAACATTCGCCGTATCTGTCAAATCCTTCGGTAACAACTTCAATGGTCTTGCCTATCAGCTCGTTGTTTTTCTTTGTGTTGATTATCATTTGCTGCTCCATGATTATATCGGCGCGGTGCTGCTTTGTTTCCTCATCAAGCTGATCCGGCAATTTTTCTGCCGGCGTGCCTTCTTCGGCGGAAAATGCAAAACAGCCGAGACGGTCAAATTCTATATCCTTTACAAACTCTGCAAGCCGTCCGAACTGCTCCTCAGTCTCACCGGGGAATCCTGTTATCAGCGTGGTGCGCAGGGTAATTCCCGGCACTTTTTCGCGTATTTTTGCTATCAGCGCCCTGAGAGAATCTTCATCGCCGCGGCGGTGCATTTTCTTTAGTATTTCGCCGTCACAGTGCTGAATAGGCAGATCCATATATTTTACTATTTTTTCTTCCCGCGCCATTACATCAAGAAGTTCATCGGTAACACGATCGGGATAACAGTAAAGCAGGCGTATCCATTTCAAGCCGTCTATTTCGCACAGCTTTGTAAGAAGCTCAGGAAGCATGAGCTTCCCGTAAAGATCCTCGCCGTAGCGTGTAGTATCCTGAGCAATTATTATAAGCTCACGAACGCCGTTATGTACCATTTTTTCCGCTTCATCAATAAGCTCAGCCATGGGAACGCTTCTGAATTTTCCTCGTATGGACGGTATCGCGCAGTAGGAACAGCAGTTGTCGCAGCCTTCCGCGATTTTAAGATATGCAAAGAAAGAAAGCGTTGTCTGAACTCTTTCACCCGTCATGGCGAGCTTTTCTTTATCGCCAAATTCCTGAACGTTCTCACCTTTCATAACTCGTTCAATTACCGAAACGATATCCTCATTGCAGCCTATACCTATGACAGCGTCCGATTCGGGAATAAGCGAAGCGACCTCCTCACGGTAGCGTTCCGCAAGACAGCCGGTGATAATAATTTTCTTTATACGCCCCTCATTTTTAAGGGCAACAAATTCAAATATAGTGTCAATGGCTTCCTGCTTTGCGGATTCTATAAATCCGCAGGTATTTACTATAACTATATCCGCAAGTGCAGCGTCGGCAATAAGTTTGTAGCCTGCCTTTTCGATCTTATATAACATTCTTTCGGCATCGACCTGATTTTTGCTGCACCCCAGTGATACCATTCCTACTCTTAAAGACATTTTTTACATTCCTTTCTGCGTTTTATGATCTTATGTAAAATGTTTTCATTCAAATAACCATTAAAATTTCAGTTTTTTGTATGTACAAAATCATATCTTTTTTATCGGATGTCTGATGACCGTTTTCCACTTTTCAGGAGCAACCTTTCTTGCGTCCGACATATAAATTTCGTGGTGAAGTCTTTCTGACGTCATATCATTGACATAACCGTTTTCAGTTAAGTATTTGTCCATTACTGCGACTGCAGCAGGCTCGTCATCAAAAGGACCAAAGTGCATTATCTGAACGCACAGCCCCTCATCAATGGTCATAAATTCTGCCGATGAACAATTCAGTTTTTTCTTTTTTTCCGCCGTTCCGACCGCCCATTCAAAATCATTTTTTGTTACAAAATCAGGCAGACGTATCACTGAGATCCAATTAAATGCGGATTTATCCGTATAATTAAAACCGTCGGCATTATCCTGCCGCCAGAAGCCCTCTAAAGGCGGTACGACATATTCAAAGAAGCCCTCTATTCTGTGATCCGTTTTATAGCTCATTTTCAAGGTGTATGCAACGGCATAAAGCACGCCGATCGCCTGCTGATATGCGCCGCCGGCTTCGTTCGGATCGCCTTTTCCCCTGACTGCAATATAATTCATCGGAGGTATTGTCACAATTTCAGGCTTGTTTTTTGGCATATAATATTCTTTATATTCTTTCTTGAAATCAAAAGCCATAATATCTCCTCCAAGGCGGTAAGCACCGCATTAATTTTCCAGATCTTCCAGCCATAGACGAACGCAGGCGTCCGAGGGCATTCTCCAGTCTCCTCTTGGAGAAAGTGTAACGCTTCCCACTTTAGGACCGTCCGGCAGGCAGGAACGTTTGAACTGCTGGGAGAAAAATCTTTTTACAAACACCGTTAGCCATTTCCTTATGGCTGCCGCGTCATATTGACCTGCAAAGGATTTTTCCGCAATTCTTAAAATTTTTGACGGCGGAAATCCGCACCGCACCATATAATACAGGAAAAAGTCATGCAGCTCATAAGGACCTACAATATCTTCGGTCTTTTGTGAAATTTCACCGTCGGCAGGGGGGAGGAGCTCCGGAGAAACAGGAGTTGCAAGTATATCCTGCAAAACTTTTGCAAGTTTTTTATCGGGCGTGCTTATGCTTTCAAAATTCACCAGATGACGTACAAGGGTCTTGGGGATCGAAGCATTCACCCCGTACATTGACATATGATCGCCGTTGTAGGTCGCCCAGCCGAGAGCGAGCTCCGAAAGGTCGCCCGTTCCCACAACAATGCCGCCTTTCTGATTTGCAATATCCATAAGGACCTGTGTCCGTTCGCGCGCCTGACCGTTTTCAAAAGTAACATCAAGAGTGTTCTCGTCCTGTTCAATATCCTTGAAATGACTTTTTACGGAATCGGTAATATTTATTTCTTTCAGAACGGTACCGTAAGCCTCCGCAAGAAAATGAGCGTTGCTTTTTGTGCGTGAAGTCGTTCCGAAGCACGGCATCGTAACGGCAATAATTCCCTTTCTGTCAAGTCCCAGCATATCGAAAGCGCGGACGGTAACAATAAGCGCAAGAGTGCTGTCCAGACCGCCCGAAAGCCCGATAACTGCGGTCTTGCAGCCTATATGCCGCAGACGTGCGGCAAGTCCGGTTGCCTGCATGGTAAGAATTTCGCCGCAGCGGTTTTCAAGGTCGGACTTGTCCGAGGGAACGAACGGCATAGGCGGATAGAAACGTTCAAGGGAAAGCTCTTTCGGCTTGATCGTAAAATCAATTTCCATGAATTTATTGTTATTTTCCGACGGGAAAGTATTCATTCTGCGGCGTTCCATAGAAAGGCGCTGCAGGTCTATTTCTCCGAAAGTCAGTCCTGTGGTGAATTTTTTGCTTTCGGAAATTATCGTGCCGTTTTCGGCAATCAGATTATGTCCGCTGAAGATAAGATCCTGTGTGGATTCGCCCATGCCTGCGTCCGCATAGATATATCCGCACACAAGCCTTGCAGACTGGGAAGAAACCAGCTGACGGCGGTAATCACCTTTGCCGATCATTTCGTCCGATGCGGAAAGGTTGCAAATTATCGCTGCGCCAATGGCGGCGAGCTTTCCCGAGGGCGGCTCGGGCGTCCACAGATCTTCGCATATCTCCACGCCTATGCGGAGTCCGGGAATATTCCGGCAGCTAAAGAGCAGGTCTCCGAAAGGTATATACGGGTCGTTTTCATTTGAAAGCCCGTAAAATTCCATAAGAGCCGCTTCACCATTCCAAGGTGTAAAGTGGCGCATTTCGTAAAATTCCGAATAGTTTGGGATATTCTTTTTCGGAACGATACCGAGGATATTTCCGCCTTTAAGAACGGCAGCGCAGTTGTAGAGTTTGCCGCCCATATCAAGGGGCAAGCCGACGATCGAAACTATGTCAAGCGCCGCCGTTTCGTTAATGATCTTTTTAAGAGCGCTTTTTGCGCCGTCAAGGAGAGTTTTCTGCAGGAACAGATCTCCGCAGGTATAGCCGGTAATACAGAGCTCCGGAAAAACAACTATTGAAGCGTTATTATCGGCGGCTTGTTTTATAAGCGAAATTATCTGTCCGGCGTTATATTCGCAGTCGGCGACTTTTATATCCGGAGTTGCCGCAGCTGTTTTTATAAAACCATCTTTCATAAAATTCACCTCGTATTCATTAAATGGCGTAACAGACAAAGAACATAAATGATAATACAGTGTTGAGAGTTAAGAGTTGAGATATTAAAGGCTTAACACCAAACATACCCGCCCCCTTGAAGGGGGCTGCACGTTCAAACGGCTTACTATATAAACTTAATTCGGGGGTGACAAAGTCCGCGGGGACTTCCCCGATAGTATAATCACATTCTATTATACCGCAATTTCATAAAATAAGCAATACAAATTATAAATAATTTCCCGTAACATTTTTGTTCATATTTCCAACATATAAAAATTCAAAAGATATTTGATAAATCATGCTTGACCATACAGAAAATATGTGGTAAAATAATTACATCAAAATTCGACTGATAGTCGAAATACGAAATAATTTGTCGTTTTTAAACCATACTGTAAACATTATTATATTTTTTTACCTATTATTCGACTGACAGTCGAAAATTAAAAATATAAGTCTGATCCTTTACCCAAAAATCTATTACGAAAGGAACGCGATATTATGAACCCATTTCTTACTGCCGCAGGAATAGCAGGAGCAGCCGCAGCAGCAGGTACTGCCGGCGCTTTTGCGGCAGCTTATGTCCTTTTTGACAGAACCATACCAAGGCAGGACAAGCTCCGCGTCGATATCAGCGAAATGGCTGATATGGACAAATGGGAGGATTATAAAAAGATAATCCACCCGAACAAAGAATGGCTTATGGAGCAAAACATGGAGCATATCACCATAAGATCAAGGGACGGTCTTACCCTCCACGGCGATTATATCCCGGCAAATGAAACCTCGGATACTATAGCAATAACATTTCACGGATATACCGGCAGCGGACTTTCAGACTGCGCTTCAATAGCTTCATTTTTCCTGAAAAAGGGATATGACTGCCTTGTGGTAGACAACCGCGCCCACGGAAAAAGCGAGGGAAAATACGTCGGCTTCGGCATACTTGACAGGTATGACTGCCTTGAATGGATAAAGTATGTTACAGAACGCTTCGGCAGCGGCAAGAAGATAATTCTCTACGGAGTTTCAATGGGAGCGTCTACCGTTCTTATGGCGGCAGGCTCTCCGCAGCTTTCTCCGGACGTCAAAGCTATAATTTCTGACTGCGCATTCACATCGCCTTATGACGTATTTGCTCACATTCTTAAAAGAGATTACCACCTGCCGCCGTTCCCGGTAATGAATATAAACGACGAGCTTTGCAGAAAAAAAGCCGGTTACGGATTCAGCGATTATTCCACCCTTACGGCTGTAAAAAACACCTTATGCCCGATATTGTTCATTCACGGAGCGGATGACAATTTCGTTCCTACATGGATGAGCGAAAAGAATTACAAAGCCTGCAATTCGCCGAAAGAACTGCTTATAGTTGAAAATGCAGGTCACGCCGCAAGCTATTATGAAAATGTTCCGCTTTATGAAAAAACCGTTTCAGATTTTCTTGAAAAATATCTGAACGCTTAACGAAGGGAAGTCTGTAAAATGAAAGAATTTAACATCAACGGCGCAGTAATGCAGTGCTACCCTCTGACCGCTGCCCAGAGGCTGCATAATTATACCATAAAGTACGCTCCTCATCAGGTGCTTTGCATAGGTACAGGATTTTATGTAAAGCAGGACGTTGATTTCGATATCCTGAAAGAAGCCATATATGAATCCTGCAAACGTTTCGATTGTATGCGCCTGCGCTTTGTGCAGGACGATGACGGCACTGTATATCAGTATATCGTTCCCTTTGAAGAAAGAGATATCCCGTTCTTTGATTTTTCATCATGGAACGAAGCAGACGCCCACAACGAAATGAAAAAATGGACCGCCGTTCCGTTTGAACGCTTCAATTCGCCTATGAACCGCATAGTAATGATAAAGCTGCCGGACGGATACAACGGGATCTATCTGAAAGTAGATCATATGACCATGGATTCAAGTGCGCTGATAGGTTTTGACAGCGATGTCCTGACTATCTACTGCGCAAAAAAATACGGTACGCCCATGCCGAAATCCGATCCTATGCCATATCTTGATGCAGTAAAAAAAGATCTGGAATATGAAGCCGGTTCACCTGCAAAACAGCGTGACACCGAGTTCTGGGCGGAGGAGCTTGCTAAAAAAGAGCCGATGTACACTGACTTTACCGGAATGGGAAGGCTTCTTACGATGCGCCGGGAGCTGAACAAGCCGAGACTGCGGAGCTGTATGGTAGTTTCACGGGATCCACAGGCGGATATTTCGGTTTATTCGCTGGAAGAAGAACCGTCAAAGCGGCTGATGAAGTTCTGCGAAGAAAATAACGTTCCGATGGCAACTCTGCTGCTTATGGGTCTTAGAACGGTGCTTTCCAAATTCAACAACGATGAAAAGGATGTTTCCATAAAGACCTGTGTTGCAAGGCGTGGAACGCTTCTTGAAAAACGTTCCGGAGGAACAAGGATACACTTCTTCCCGCTCAGGACGATAATACCGCCGAAAACTAAGTTCATAGACGCTCTGCATATTATCCAGAGCGAGCAGAACAGGATATTCCGCCATGCCAATTATGACCCTATTGCCCTTACAATGGAGCGCGGCAGGCGATACAAGCTCACTCCCGGCGCAAGCTACGAAAGCATAAGCCTTACCTATCAGCCGCTTACCATAAGGCAAAGGGACGCGGAGCTTCCCGACGTGGATTACAAAAGTTTCTGGTATTCCAACGGCGTTGCTGCTCAGCCGCTGTATCTGACGGTAATGCACCGCACTACAGACAACGGCCTGAATTTCAATTTTGAATACCGCAAAGACGTTGTTTCCGAATATGAAATGGAATATCTATATTACTATCTCTGCCGGGTGCTTTTCCGCGGCATAGAGGACAAGGACCGCACCGTAGGCAAGATACTTGAAATGATATGAACCCCGTTTTTCCGGCGCATAAGCCGGATAATAAAAATAAAGGAGAGAATTTTATATGTTTGAACAGCTTAAAGAACTTATCTGCAACTATGTTGACATTGCCCCGGAGGATATCCTGCCTGAATCGAGATTTATTGACGATCTCGGCTTCAATTCCTATGATTTTATGAGCCTGCTGGGCGAACTGGAGGAAACTCTTGACGTTCAGGTGGACGAGCAGGAGGTGCTTGGTCTGCACACCGTAGAGGACGCGGTAAAATACCTCGAAACACTTAAAAAATAACTTTCCGGAGGAGTTTTGCAATGAACAAAAATTCTGTAAAAACGCTTGCCGATCTTGTGCTTGCTTCAGCCGAAGAATACGGCGATAAGACCTATATATCAGAAAAAAACGGCAAAGAAACAGCCGATACATCTTTCAGCACATTTAAAGAAAACTGTCTGAAAGTCACCGCTTTCCTCAATTCAATATCAGGCGGAAGAAAGCTCCATGCCGCAGTTATCGGCGGAACGAGCTCAGCATATCTTGAATGTTATTTCGGAACGGTCATGGGAGGAAACGTTATCGTTCCTCTTGATGCTCAGCTTGTATGTGAGGACATATGCGATCTTATAAACCGCGCCGATATTACGGTATTTTTCTTTGACGCAAGGTATGCTCCCATGCTGCCGGCTGTAAAAGCCGCTTGTCCGCAGATAACAAATTATATCTGCTTCTCGGAAAATGAAGCTGCGGATATTTCCGTGTCGCAGATAATATCGGGATATTCTCCTGCCGCTCCTGCAAATATATCTCCCGCCGACCTTGCAGCTATAGACTACACCTCCGGAACTACCGGAAAAGCAAAGGGAGTAATGCTTTCACACGGCAATCTTATCGACAACGCTATGTGTCAGGACGGCGAAAGCTCTCCGGAAGACACTTTGCTCACCGTACTTCCGGTACATCACATATACTGCTTCACCTGTGATATACTTCTGTCGCTGCGTTACGGAGCGACCCTTTGCGTAAATGATTCGATGATGAGGATAGCGCAGAATCTTAAACTTTTCCGCCCGACGATAATACTTCTTGTCCCGATGATAATAGAAACTCTATATAAGCAGATAATGGCTGCCGCCTCAGCAAGACCCGATACCCCTCCGGCAATGATCGCTCAGGCTGTATTCGGAGGAAGGCTGAAAGGCATATACAGCGGCGGAGCTTATCTTGATCCGGATCTTATCACAAGCTACAAAGAGCTTGGTATACCCATTGCTCAGGGCTACGGCATGACAGAATGTTCACCGAGGATATCCACGGCAAGTTTTGACGATACAAACGCAGGAAACAGCGTAGGAACTATAGTAAACGGCTGTCAGGTACGCATTGACGACGGCGAGATAGTTGTAAAAAGTTCTTCCGTAATGCAGGGATATTACAAGGACAAAGCCGCGACCGATGAAGTTCTTACAAAGGACGGCTGGCTCCGAACAGGCGACCTTGGATATGTTGATGAAACGGATCATGTTCATATCACAGGAAGAAAGAAAAATCTCATTATCCTCAGCAACGGTGAAAACGTATCTCCAGAGGAAATAGAAAATAAATTTTCGGGCGTTGAATCCGTTCTGGAAGTTCTGGTCTACGCTGAGGAGGGCGTTATCACCGCAGAGGTATTCCCGAACAAGGACGTTTGCGGAAGCATGAGCAGGGAAGATACCGCAAAACTCATTTTTAACGATGTTCAGAAAATCAACAAGACCCTTACTTCATCAAAGACCATACACAGGCTCCGCATACGCGATATTGAGTTTGAAAAGACCACTTCCAGAAAGATAAAAAGACAGCAGTCCGTTCAGGGAGAACAGGTATAAAAAAATCGGCGTTCCGTTAATACGGAACGCCGATTATCTTATTTTATCTTTTCTGCCATACGAGCCTGCGCTCTTCCTTGCCGAGCCACAGTCTCCACCGATCGTTAAATCCCTTTTTCCGTTTCATTACCGCAAAGCTGCACATCATATCCGCTGCCATAATGCTGACAAGCAGCACTGCTGCCGGCATTCTGAAGATGTCGGGTATCTGCCCTATAACTTGCATTACCGGCAGGAAGCAGTATTCCTCAAAAGCTGCTATAACTACGGTAAATCCTATGCTTGTGGGCAGGGAGGTATATTTCGTAAGATGCATCGGTATCCATGAATAATTCCAGTATTCTATATGACACATCTTTTCCATGAACGTTCCGAGCGCTATCTCTCCCGTGCTGACTATCATCATTACGGAAATGAAATATATTATCTTTCCTATCCTTTTTGACAGTTTAAATGCAGCAAACAGTTCCGCCGCAAATTCCGACGGAGTGCCAAGACACAGGTGCATTGCCGTAACAAGCAGACCATATCCGAAAAGAAACGGGAACCTCATGTTCCTGTTGTCGATATATCCTTTTGTGAACGCGAGCCATATATTTTCCAGCGAAAAGCCGAGAAATGATATGAACGCCGTCATAAGTCCAACAGAATATATATCGTATGTAGCTTTCATTTAAAAATTTTCCTTTCCTGTTCTTATTTATTTTTTTAATTTTTATCATCTGTTATCTCGTAATATTCCGCTTCGATGATATCTGGCTGCTGATTTTTGATAATTCGGACCGTAGTTATCACCGTATAAAGATTTAGCAGACCTTCGGCAAGAAGTGATATCCCAAGAAAAACGGTAAGCAATGCCGCGCTTGTGGAAGAATCAAATATCAGTACTGCGCCGATAACTGCCGTAACTGCCGCAAGAGCCGTTATAGCCCACCAGCTTTTTATTCCGAATTTTTTTGAATCCAGCGATATCCTTATCTTGAATATCCCGTCGATCAGCGCCGCTATCCCGATAACTATGCAGATAAATGACATAAGGTTTCCGGGATTTATAAGAATAATGCCGCCAAGCACAACAAGAAGTATGCCTGCTTCCATATCATACTGGAACGCCAGACGGTAAAGATCCTTTGAAAGACAGCCTACTATCCTTATTATGCCAAAAAGCACAGCAGATATTCCTACAAGAATACCTATTATCTTTGCCGATGTATCGGGAACGGCAATAAAAAATATCCCCACTGCGCATATAAGCACGGAAATCGCTATACAGCCGAACTTTGCTATTTTCATGGGTGCCACTGAACGAGGTCTCATAATATCCCCTCCGATCTTATACACTAATTATAATACAGGATCTGCGTTTTGAAAACGGACAAAAAAATCCCCGTGTCCGAAAATCAGGCACGGAGCGCAATTTGTCTGAATTTTCAGCAATTTTTTTGCCGAAAAAAGTCATTTTACTTCATGTCTTTGAATTATTTCTTCAAATATTTCCTTTCTCATCTCACGGAAACGTTTAAGAGTGTCGCGCACGTCGTCGTTCATACCGCTTCTGAGCCAGTTTGAAATTATTCCGAAAGCAAAGCTTTCAAGGCATTTTTTTATTACGTTGCTGTCGCTTTCGCTTATTTTTCTGCCGCCGAGCAGAGTTTCCATATATGTACCTATTGCATGATCGCATACATTCCAAAGATAACGTTCATACATTTCACGGTTTATGGAATTATACATATGCAGAACTGCCCGTTTATGTTCAAGCGCCGAATTTATGACCTCGTCTATACATTCGTCTATCTCTTCAACGGCAGGATATTTTTTTATTATAGCTTCAAGGTCATTTGTAAAAATTTCCTCCATAAGCGTTGGAATGTCTTCAAAATAGTAATAGAACGTATTCCTGTTCACTCCGCAGTCAAGAACTATATCCTTTACTGTTATCTGTGACAGCGGACGCTCATTAAGGAGCTTCATAAATGACTCTATTATTGCTTTTTTGGTAAAGTTTGACATATTATCATGATCCAATCCGATCAATTTATCATGATCGCTGCCTTTTCCGGCAACGATACAAATATATAATATAATATTTTGAAGAGGTTGTCAAGCCGCAAGAGCATATCAGTCATAGTTAAGACCGTAGCCTTGCTCCAGCCAGCTGCTTACGGTGCCTATCTGATCTACCGAATCATACCACGGACTTGGCAGCTTGCCGCGGAAATCTGTATCCCCGCACAGAACATCGGCTACGCCCTGACCCTCTGAACCCGGCAGATAGCACATTACAACGCTGTCCCAGTTATCATAGTCAGCTTTGTCGATAATGACCTGACGCCCGGCAACGATGCACGTTACCACAGGTTTTCCGAGCGACTTCACCTTATCTATAGCGGCTCTGTTTCCTTTAAGACCGAGCGCTCCGCAAAGCTCCAGATCCGCCGTATCTCCGAGCCATTCCGCATAGGCGTCCTCACCTACGGCAAGTAGCACCACATCGGCTTTGTCCGCTTCATTTTCATCGGTAATTATGTTTATGCCGTACTGTTCGGCTTTTTCGCGGAAGCCTTCAAGTATGGTAGTTACTCCTTGTATATTGCCGCTTGTGCTTCCGTTCCATTCCAAAGTCCAGCCGCCGCACTGAGCTCTTGCATTGTCTGCGGCAGGACCTGTGATATAAACGGAAGCACCGCTTTTAAGCGGAAGTATATCATTGTCATTTTTCATAAGCACAAGACTTTCTTCCACAAGCTGTTCTGCTACCTGTCTGTATTCATCGGAGCCGACATCGGAAGCGCGGATATCCATATCCTCACAGAAAGGATCCTGAAAAATACCTTCATTGAGCTTGACGCGGATTATCCTTGTAACTGCGTCATCGACCCTTTCCTGAGAAATATTTCCGTTATTTACGGCATTTATGATTATCTGTCTTGCCTCCTCAAACGTGCTGATCTCCATAAGCATATCTATGCCTGCGTTCACAGCGGTAATTACCTGCTGTTCATAAGTAGCCGGAGAAGTATTCTGCACGGAGTTCCAGTCGCTGACTATAAATCCTTCAAACCCCATATCATTTTTAAGAAGCTGTATATATTCCGCATTTTCGTGCATTTTCAGACCGTTGAGCGCCGAATGGCTTATCATTATAGTCTGAACGCCTGCGTCTATCTGAGCCTGATATACTTTGAGCAGCTCGTTTATCTGTCCTTCATTGAGGGTGGCGTTTCCGCGGTCTATAAGCCTTCTGGCATCGGAATTTTCACCTGTGCCGAACTCAACGTTGCCGTCTGCAAGATAATGCTTTGCGCAGGCAATAACGCCGCCGTCAACAAGACCTCTCGTATATGCGGTGCTGAGCGAGGTGATGATATCAAGATCCGCACCATAGCTTTCATAAGTTCTTCCCCAGCGCGGGTCAACGGACTGAGCTACGCACGGAGCAAAATTCCAGAGCATATGGCACAGCTTTGCTTCGTCCGCCGTTATCAGACCCACCTCATACATAAGCTCTTCGTCGTTTGCCGCACCAAGCCCTATATTATGGGGGAATATTACCGCACCTACGCAGTAATTCACGCCGTGGACGTCGTCCTGTCCGTAAAGATAGGGTATGCCCGCTTCGGAAGCAAGAGCTTCCTCCTGAAAACCGTCCACAAGATCAGCCCATTTGCTGCTTGTAAGAAGTCCGTTTGTAGAGAGGATACTTCCGTAATCATTTTCACGCATTGAACCGTTCCGGAGCATATAAACTGCGGGCTGTACCATCTGCGCAGCTTTTTGTTCCAGCGTAAGGGAATTGACGATCTCTTCCGCAGACATACCGTCATAGCGATCGTATATATTTTCACTTTCCGCCGTATCGGCAGAAGAATCATTTTCCGAAGAAGAAACCGAGACCGAAGGATTTGCTATGTCCTCCGGCTGAACATTGCCGCTGCTGTTTCCGCAGGAAGTACAGGCGATAAGAACGGACAGTGACGCAAATATGGATATTATCTTTTTCATGACAGAATCCCTCATATAACAATTTTTATCTCATTATACTGTATTGCCATAAATTTGTCAAGCGCGGAAATATCTCAGATGTATTATCATTTATCGATGAATCATAAATGCTATGTCACAACGAAAGGTTGATTTTCATTTATAATTTTTTCAACGCACCAATAAATGATAATTTAACTTTTAGTTGCACGGTTGTTTTTAAATGGTTCAAGCCTAAAGTTATTCGCAGATCGGGGAGACAACCAAAAGGAGAGGGGGAAAACTTAATTGGAGACTATAGTGCGCCGCGCGTTTTCCCCCTCTCCTTAAGGTTTTCTCCCCGCGCCCTTCTTTCCTTTACCTCACCTCTTTTCCTGCTAAGCTCGTTCGTTCAGGCACTTTTGCAAAAACTTTTTCTGATATGGTATCAATGAAATCAGTTTAGAAAAAAAGTTTTTTCAAACAATACTGATTTTTTCGAGCTTGGGCGAAAGGGGTTAGGATAAAGGAAAAGGGGAGCGCGAGGGGAAAAAACATAAAGGGAAGGGGAAAACCGCCGCGTTCTTTAGGCTTCCCGGTTTTCCCCTTCCCTTTTGGTTTGTCCCCTCGTTCCTCGAATAACTAAAGACACAAACTATTAAAATATTATCCAGACAACAATTTATCTTTTCCTAAGCTAAATTATCATTTGGTGTTAAGAGTTGAGATATTAAAGGCTTAACGCCAAACATACCCGCCCCCTTGAGGGGGCTACCCTATTTAAACGATTTGTTTAAACTTAAATCGGGGGTGACAAAGCCTGCGGGGGCTTCCCCGCAAATTATCATTTATCGGCAAGTTAAAATTTGCTTAAAATCAACTTCTTGTTGTGACATAGCCATCATAAAAATGCTGAAAATCAAATTTATGTTTTAACATAGCCATTGACAATATCTGCGGAATTGTGTATAATGTATAAGGTATACAAAATTTTAACTCAAAAAGGAGAGAAAAATATGGACGTCGGCAGTAGTAACGGCATAAAACCCCGAAGTTGCAGGCTTTTGAAGCGGAACTGTACGCCGTCCGTTTCTTATCTGCCTTCAATATGAAGTTTTATGCCTTCTATTCTGACTTTTTATGAATAGGAGGAATTATTATGGACAGAGATACCGCTCTTGATATGCTCGAAAATAAAAAGCTTGCGGATCTCAGGAATGAACTTAAAGAAATGAATCCTGCGGATATTGCCGTATTGGTGGAAGAAATGTGCAGCGGCGACGGCTTCGATGACAAAAAAATGATACTTCTTTACCGTATCCTGCCAAAGGAGCTTGCCGCAGAAGCATTTACCTATATGGACAGCGATATGCAGATGATCCTCATAAACGCTTTTTCCGACAAGGAATTAAGATATGTCATAGATGAGCTTTATCTGGATGATACCGTTGATATGATCGAAGAAATGCCTGCAAATATCGTTTCCCGTATCCTGCGGAACACCGATCCTGAAACAAGGAAGCAGATAAATCAGCTCCTTGATTATCCCAAGGACAGCGCAGGTTCGGTAATGACCACCGAGTTCGTCTATCTTCGCAGAGATATTACCGTAAAGGAAGCCTTTGAACGTATAAGGAAGATAGGTCTTGTAAAAGAGACGGTATATACCTGCTATGTGCTTTCTTCTCACCGCAGACTTGTGGGAACGGTGACCGTGCTCGATATGCTCGTTGCCGATGAGGATACGCCCATTGAAAATATCATGGAGACAAACGTGATCTCGGTCAATACTCACGACGACCGTGAGGACGTTGCAAGAACGATGTCCAAGTATGATATTGCGGCTATACCTGTTGTTGACAACGAAGAACGCATTGTCGGAATAATTACATTCGACGACGCTATGGACGTTCTTCAGGAAGAAAATACCGAGGACTTTGCAAAAATGGCTGCGGTAGTTCCTGCTGACGATGAATATTTCAAAACGTCCGTTTTTGCCCATGCAAAGAGCCGTATACCGTGGCTGCTGATACTTATGCTTTCGGCAACGCTCACAGGCTGGATATCTTCGCGGTTTGAAGCGCAGATCGCCGTTGTGCCTATGCTCGTATCTTTTATGCCGATGATAATGGGCACCGGCGGAAACTGCGGCTCGCAGAGCTCTACGCTGATAATCCGCGGCATGGCGCTTGAGGAGATACGGCTAAGGGACTTCTTTAAAGTTGTTTTCAAGGAATTTAGAATAGCACTCATATGCGCCGTGACGCTGGCAGTCGTAAACGGGTTAAGAGTGCTGATGTTCTACAAGGATCCTTTGCTTGCTCTTGTAATAGCTCTGTCGCTTGTAGGTACGGTAGTTATAGCAAAGCTGGTGGGCGCAGCCCTGCCTATGCTTGCAAAGGCTGTGCATCTTGACCCGGCGATAATGGCAAATCCGCTTATAAGCACGGTGGTGGATTCCTGCTCGCTGCTGATATATTTTTCCGTAGCATCTTGCATACTCCATATTTGAACATAAAACGATCATTAATCGCTGAACGGAGATGACAGTATGTCCGAAGAGATAAATACCGATTGGGAACGTTCCGTAGGAGCAGTCGTTATACGGGGAGACGAGGTGCTGCTCGTCCGGCATACCTACGGAGCAGGAACGGGAATGCTCATCATTCCGGGAGGATATGTAAAATACGGTGAAACGCCGCAGGAAGCCGTGGTAAGGGAAGTTCTGGAGGAAACCGGGGTAACTGTACGTCCGGACAGGCTTGCCGGCATAAGATTCAATATGAAAGACTGGTACGCCGTATTCACAGCCGAATATGTTTCAGGCGAAGCGCGTTCTGACGGTGATGAGAACAGCGAAGCGATATGGGCATATATTCCCGATATAATGCTGAAAAAAGATGTTCCCGACCTTACAAAAAAGATAATAGGGAGCGTTGTTTCCGCCGACAGGCAAGGCTGTAAACTTTACGGCATGATACCCTATAAAGGCAGGGAAAACAGCGGGGAATATTCTTTATACAGTTTTTGACAGGTCAGGAAAGGGTGCTTGGATTTGGATATCAGAGAAGCAATGGAATATATAAACGGTTTTTCAAAGCTGGGAAAGCCGGTGACCGATCTTCTCAGGTTCGTAAAGATAATGCGCACTCTGGGAAATCCGCAGAAAAAACTTAAATTCGTACACGTTGCCGGAACGAACGGCAAAGGTTCCACCGTAAGAATGATAGCCGGCGCGCTTACAAAAGCCGGATACAGAACAGGGGAATTTACATCTCCGTTCATAAAGGTCTATAATGACAGGATAAAGATAGACGGAGTGAATATTTCCGATATGGAGCTTGCCGGTATCGTATCCGACATCAAGCCGCTGATCGGAAGTATGTGCGCGGAATGTTCCCAGTTTGAGATAACTACCGCAATTGCGTTCCTGTATTTTGCGGCGAAAAAATGCGATATAGTCGTTCTGGAAACGGGTCTCGGCGGTCTGCTCGACTGCACGAATATAATAGAAGAGCCCTGCGTTTCGGTAATAACTTCAATATCTTTCGATCATACGGCTATACTCGGCGATACTCTTGAAAAGATCGCAAGGCAGAAAGCCGGCATAATAAAAAGGGAACGTCCTGTTGTTCTTGCAGTCTCTCAGAAAAAGGAAGTAAGCGATCTGATATATGATACAGCGGTGCGCATGGGTTCGCAGTTCATTACGCCGAATACCGGCAGGCTGACCGTTGAAAAATGCGATCATACCGGCAGCAGGTTCGTTTATAAAGGATTTACATACAATGTGTCCATGCTTGGCAGACATCAGATAGACAACGCCCTTACGGCTATAGAAACTCTTAATGTTCTGAAAAAACAGGGCTGGGAAAAGCTGTCATACGTCAATATATACGACGGCGTCAAGTCTGCGGAAGTTCCCAGCAGATGTCAGGTGCTTCGCAGGGACAAGCCGTTCATAATGATAGACGGCGCCCACAATCCGGACGGTATGAGAGTGCTTTCGGAATTTGTCAGAACAGTACCGAAAGCTCCTAAAATAATGATCTGCGGAATGAAAGACGATAAGGACTGGCAGGCTTCGGTAAAGTATATAAGCGGCTTTATCGACAAGGCGATATGTGTTGACGGCTTCGCGCCAAAGACCGTGCCGGCTGAAAAACTTGCTGAAGCGTTTCGCAGCGGAGAAGCGTCTGATATGAAAAGTGCCGTGCGAAAAGCCGTTTCACTGGCAGGAAAGGACGGAATGGTTCTGATCGCCGGTTCGCTTTATCTGGCGGCGGCAATGCAGACCGATACCGATAACGGTGTGATACAAAGATGAAAGGATCAATATAATGACATATCTTGTGGATTTTGAAAATGTTACTTCTGCCGGGATATCCGGCATACAAAGGCTTACAAAGGATGACAAGGTATATATTTTTTATACCGTGAACGCGTCTAATCTTTCTTTTGCAGCGCATCTTAACCTGCTTTCCAGTCCGGCAGAGATAATATACTACAATGTTGCCAGCGGCGGAAAAAATGCGCTGGATTTTCAGCTTTCCAGCTTTCTCGGATATCTTATCAGCAAAGGCGAGGAAAAGAGCTTCTGTATAATAAGCAACGACAGGGGCTATGAATATGTCCGCGGCTTCTGGGAAAGGAACGGTCTTGCCGCAGGCGTATCGGTCTACAGCGCGCCGTCCATAAACCGTTCTCTTGTTTCAGCCGAAAAACCTTTTTCTGCAAGGATACAGCAGGGACAAAAGGAACAGCCGCTGTCCGGTCAGGAAAAGCTGGTATATGACATTGCAGATACCGAGGAAAATACAATACCCGAAATAAATGCTCCGGAAGATGATGTGACCGACGCGGAAAAGATCACGGAAGCTCCTGCTCCGAAACGCCGCGGCAGACCAAGGGGGAAGAAAACATCAGTCAAAGATACCGCCGTTCATAATGAGGACGCTGCCGCTTCCGCGCTGAAAACCGCCATGGAAAAGGGCAATATTTCCGCCGATCAGAAACAGACAGAGGAGATCGCGGAGCTGCTCAGGAGATCCGCCGGCAGACAGCATTTCTACAGGGGGCTGCTGTCGGTATTCGGCATGGAAAAGGGCGTTGAAGTGTATAAAATACTCCGTCCGGAATATACAAATCTTACAAAGCTGTTCGGACAGTAAATGGAAATTTGTTAAAAATAACGAAAATTTTAAGAAAAATTTGTTACTCGGTCGGACATGAAATTTCCCGTCCGCTATTGATAAAAAACCGTCGGTATGGTATAATTATGCCAATAGTGCAGCGTGTCACTGTTAGTATTTTTATTTCGGTCATGCCGGCGTTTTTTGCTGTCTGACCGGCAGAAAGGATGGTTTTTCAGATGAAATTCGGCTTTTATGATGACGCCAATAAGGAATATGTCATCACCTCCCCCAAGACCCCATATCCATGGATAAACTATTTGGGAACACAGGATTTCTTCGCGCTTATCTCCAATACGGCAGGCGGTTATCACTTCTATAAGGACGCCCGTCTGGCAAGAATTACCCGTTACAGATACAACAACGTCCCTGCTGACGCAGGCGGACGCTATTTCTACATAAACGACGGCGGTACGGTGTGGAATCCGGGCTGGTCTCCGGTAAAGACCGAGCTGGACGATTACAAATGCCGCCACGGTATGGGCTATACCGTTATCAGCGGAAAGAAAAACGGTCTTTCTGCGGAAGTTACTTTCTTCGTTCCGAACAATTTCACCGGCGAGATACAGAAAGTCGTTCTTAAAAACGAAAGCGGCGCTCCCAAGAGCTTCAAGCTGTTCTCGTTTATCGAATGGTGTCTCTGGGACGCGCAGGACGATTCCACCAACTTCCAGAGAAACTTTAACACAGGTGAGGTCGAACTTGAAAGAGACGGCGCTGTTATCTACCATAAGACCGAATACAAGGAAAGAAGAAATCACTTTGCTTTCTATGCCGTAAACGATACGGTAGACGGCTACGATACCGACCGTGAAACATTCATGGGCGATATTTACCACGATTTCCATAACCCTGAGACCGTTATGAACGGCAAGCCTGCAAATTCCGTTGCGGACGGATGGTCACCCATTGCTTCCCACTATAAGGAGATCACCCTTGCGGCAGGCGAAGAGAAAACTCTCGTTTTCATGCTTGGCTATGTTGAGAACCCATATCCCGAAAAGTTCAACGCAGACGGCAGTATGAACAAATCCAAAGCCTATGAGATGATGAAGAAGTTCGACACAGCCGAAAAGGTAGACGCTGCTCTTGCAGAACTCAGAAAAGACTGGGACGAGCTGCTTGCTAAGTATACTCTTGAGTCTCCTGATGAAAAGCTGAACAGACAGGTAAATATCTGGAATCAGTATCAGTGTATGGTAACATTCAATATGTCACGTTCCGCATCTTACTTTGAAAGCGGTATAGGCAGAGGAATGGGCTTCCGTGATTCCAATCAGGATCTGCTGGGATTTGTTCATCAGATACCTGAAAGAGCAAGAGAGAGGATACTCGATATTGCTGCAACTCAGCTTGAGGACGGCGGAAACTATCACCAGTATCAGCCTCTTACCAAAAAGGGCAACGACGCTGCCGGAACGAACTTCAACGACGATCCGCTGTGGATGATCCTTTCTACAGCCGCTTATATCAAGGAAACAGGCGATTACGATATCCTCAAGGAAATGGTAGATTACAAGAACGATCCCGCTCTTGCGCAGCCGCTGCTTGACCACCTGAAGAGAAGTTTCTATCACGTTGTAAATAACAAGGGACCGCACGGACTTCCGCTCATCGGACGCGCCGACTGGAACGACTGCCTGAACCTGAACTGCTTCTCACGCGTTCCCGGCGAGAGCTTCCAGAACACCGCAAGCAATATTGCCAAGGAGGTTGATCCTGAAACCGGCAAGCCGCTGAACGAGCAGACTGCGGAATCCGTAATGATCGCAGGAATGTTCACATATATCGGTCCGGAATATGTTGAACTTTGCCGCAGAATGGGCGATAACGCCGAAGCGGACAAGGCACAGGCTGAGATCGACAAGATGAAGGAAGCTATAGTCAAGTACGGCTGGGACGGCGAATGGTTCCTGCGTGCATATGACGCTTACGGCAAAAAGGTCGGCTCTCACGAAAACGCCGAGGGCAAGATATTCATTGAACCTCAGGGCTTCTGCGTAATGTCCGACGTAGGCGGAAAAGAATTTACCGAAAAGACTATGGCAAGCATCGACAAATACCTTGGAACGGAGCACGGACTTGTTCTTAACAATCCTGCGTTTACAAAGTATATCGTTGAGTACGGCGAGATATCTACATATCCCGGCGGATATAAGGAAAATGCAGGTATTTTCTGCCACAACAACGCATGGATAATGTGTGCTGCCGCTCACGCCGGCATGGGCGATACCGCATTTGACTATTACACAAGGATCGCTCCCGCTTATCAGGAAGATGAAAAGCTGCACAGAACAGAACCTTACGTTTATGCCCAGATGATCGCCGGCAAGGACGCAAAGCGTTTCGGCGAGGCTAAGAACAGCTGGCTGACAGGTACTGCGGCATGGAACTTTGTGGCAATTTCACAGTACATTCTGGGAATTATCCCCTCTTATGACGGACTGAAAATTGATCCGTCCATTCCTAAGGCTTGGGACGGCTACAGGATCTCACGTTTCTACCGCGGAGCTACTTATAACATAAAGATCGAGAACCCGAACCATGTTTCAAAGGGTGTTAAATCTGTTACAGTTGACGGCAAGGCTGTAGAGGGAAATGTTCTTCCCACATTTGACGGCGGCGTTCACGAAGTAGTTGCCGTAATGGGTTAAGATACTGAATTTAAAATTAACGAACAAACGGCAGTCGTTCCGGCTGCCGTTTGTTATAATATGCAATTATTATGCGATCAATAATATCTTACGAAAGGAGCAATGCTTGCCCGGCAAGTATGATATACAAATGAAAAAATATCTTGATGAAAATTTATCCGTCCGTGAGCGCGCCGAAGCGCTCGTTGACGAAATGACGATCGAAGAACAGGCGTCTCAGCTGCGTTATGATGCGCCGTCGATAGAAAGGCTCGGAATACCGGCATATAACTGGTGGAATGAGGGACTGCACGGTCTTGCACGCTCAGGAACAGCAACGATGTTCCCTCAGACTATAGGAATGGCGGCTATGTTCGATACCGAACGCGTTCGTAAAGCCGGAGAGATAACTGCGGACGAAACAAGGGCAAAATTCAATGCTTATCAGAAATTCGGCGACTGTGATATTTATAAAGGTCTTACGCTGTGGGCGCCGAATATAAATATCTTCCGCGATCCGCGCTGGGGCAGGGGACATGAAACCTACGGCGAGGATCCGTTCCTGACTGCCGAAAACGGAAAGGCATATGTAAAAGGTTTGCAGGGAGACGGAAAAATTCTTAAAACTGCCGCCTGTGCGAAGCATTTTGCCGTACACAGCGGCCCTGAAAGCCTGCGCCATGAATTTAATGCCGAAGTAACTCCAAAAGATATGGAAGAAACTTATTTTCCTGCTTTTGAGGCACTTATAAAAGACGCCGGCGTCGAGGGCGTAATGGGGGCTTACAACCGGGTGAACGGAGAAGCGTCCTGCGCAAGTCCGTTCCTTATGGAGAAGCTGAAAGAGTGGGGATTTGACGGATATTTTGTTTCCGACTGCTGGGCAATAAGGGATTTCCATGAACATCACGGGCTGACTTCAAATTTTGTGGAATCGGCAGCGTTGGCGCTGAAAGCCGGCTGCGATGTAAACTGCGGCTGCACTTATACATATCTTCTTGCGGCTCTGGAAGAAGGTCTGATAACCGGTGACGATATCCGCGAAGCCTGTATTCATCTTATGCAGACCCGTATCCGTCTCGGAATGTTTGACAAAGAGACCGAATATGATAAACTTTCTTATGATATGGTATCCTGCGATGAACATAAAAAGATTTCTCTGGAATGTGCGGAACGTTCAATGGTGCTTCTTAAAAATAACGGTATTCTTCCTTTTGATGAAAGCAGCTTAAAAACCATAGCGGTGATCGGTCCGAACAGCAGCAGTCATATTGCTCTTGAAGGAAATTACTGCGGAACGGCGGACAGATATATAACATTCCTTGACGGTATAAAAGAACGTTTTAAAGGACGTGTCATATATGCCGAGGGCTGCCATTTGTATAAGGACAGAAGCTCCGGACTTGCGCAGGCAGGAGACCGTTATGCCGAAGCAATGGCTGCCGCAGAGGCTTCCGATGCAGTTGTACTTTGTCTGGGTCTGGACGCGACCATTGAGGGCGAAGAAGGAGACACGGGAAATGAATTTTCCTCCGGCGATAAAAAAGACCTGCGGCTGCCGGAAAGCCAGAGAATACTTGCGGATATGATAATAAAAACGGGCAAGCCTGTTGTTCTTGTATGTGCTGCCGGAAGCTCCATAAATACGGAATGTGAGCCTGACGCGCTTATCCATGTATGGTATCCCGGTTCGGAGGGCGGAAAGGCTCTTGCGGAAATACTTTTCGGCGATATTTCACCGTCGGGAAAGCTCCCTGTAACATTCTATGAAACAGCAGAAAAGCTGCCGGAATTTACGGATTATTCCATGAAGAACCGTACATACCGCTATGCTGACGGGAATATTCTTTATCCTTTCGGATATGGACTTTCTTATGGAAAAATTATTTGCGAAAGCATTGAATACAACGGCGGCAAAGCGGAAATTTCCGTAAGAAATACCGGAAATTCTGAATGTGAAGATGTTATACAGATCTATATAAAAGATTATTGCGAAAATGCCGTTCCGAACGTAAGTCTTTGCGGATTTAAACGAGTTAAGCTGGCAGCGTCGGAAGAAATTACGGTGGATATCCCCGTATCCGAAAGAGCGTTTACATCGGTAGATGATTTAGGCAAAAGAAAAGTATTTGGCAAAAAATTTACACTTTATGCCGGAACACATCAGCCGGATGAATTGAGCGAAAAACTTTCGGGCAGCAAATGCGTTTCCTGCGAAATAAATTTATAAATATAAAAATAATGATTCCCGTTTTCCGGATAATGAATTGCTTCCCAAAATGTTAGACAAAGATAAGAAGAAAAATTATGCAAAGCGACTAAGAGAAATCTTGGTCGCTTTTGTCATGCGACAGAGCGTCTGAAAGCAGCATGAGACAAATTAATAACATGGAAAATATGCAAATAGTTTAATATTCACGATCAAATCGACATTATAATTGTTTATTTGTTTTCAACTTTCCTGCACATTGTATAACGCTTTCAACAAGCACTAAAACATACATAAAAAGCATACATATGTTAAAATATTTCAACATATTGTACAAATCTTACCAATTGAACAAAAAATATTTAAAATGCTATTGACAATCTGCCAATGCAGTGATATAATACCTATATAACAGATAGGTTAAATATATTAAGAAAGGCACGATAATTATGTCAAATCAAATGCCGTATATGATGTTCTCCAAATACCAAAATTCTGTTGTCTGTCGCTGTCCTGATATAATCAAGGACGGCTGTTTGCTGCGTTTCTGAATCTTAATATTATAAGAGCAACAAATTTACGTCCGAATTTTAACTTTCGGGCGTTTTTTTATTATTGAAAGGAATGTTATGATAGATACTGTTGAAAGTATGACCGCTAAACTTTGCTCCTTTGCACGGGCATATCATTCAAATTATGCAAAGCAGAAAATTTTTGACGATCATCTTGCTTATGATATGATGGGCAGAGAAGAATATGAGGAGATCGGTCAGCTTATTGAAAAGAATTTTGAATTTTCGGAACAGGATATAAATTTTCATTTTTCAGGTGAAAACGTTTATCCGATAACTGAAAAATACATTTCGCCTATACCGCTTTCAAGAATTGCATTTGCAGAAAGCGCGCTTGCATATTTTGCAGATAAAAACAGTCCTTGTCAGTATGTAATATGCGGCGCGGGAATGGATACTTTTGCTTTCAGAAATGAAAATGCAAATATAAAAATTTTTGAACTTGATCACCCCGATACGCAAAGATATAAACTTGAACGTATCCGCGCTCTGGAATGGAATATCGGAGAAAATGTCAAATATGTCCCCATTGATTTTGAAAAGGACAATATGGAAAACGTCCTTGAATGTGCAGGATTTTCGCGGAACATTCCATCATTTTTTGCAATTCTCGGCGTTACATATTATCTTGAACTTCCCGTTTTTGAAAAAACTATCGAAATGATCGGCGGACTTGCCTGCAAAGACAGTCAGATAGTTTTTGATTTTCCCGATGAGACTACGTTTTCGGAAAACGCTTCCGAGCGAATAAAATATCTTACTCAAATAACCGCTAAACTCGGAGAACCTATGTCGCGCGGATCTTCTGTGATCGAGATACGGGAAATGCTTCAAAGACACGGCTTTGATATTTTTATCCACGAAACGCCGGAAACCATTCAGAAAAAATTTTTCAAAGGTATAAATTCTCAGAAGGCTTTTGAAAATATTCATTTTATTTTGGCAAATAAAAAATAATTTCGGAGGAATTTTTATGTCAGTATCATACAAAAGAATTGAGTCTGCCGTCATTCACGGCGGAATATACGGAGACAGTGTAACAGGTGCGGTAAATGTTCCGATCTACCAGACTGCAACTTACCAACAGCCCGAACTCGGCAAAAATACCGGCTGGGAATATTCACGCACGGGAAATCCCACCCGCGCTGCGCTTGAATCGCTTATTGCCGAGCTTGAAAACGGTGCTGCAGGTTTTGCTTTTGCTTCGGGAATGGCTGCAATTACGGCAGCCCTTAGTTTATTCGGATCGGGCGATAAGATCATCATTTCAAGTAATGTTTACGGCGGAACGTTCCGCGTTCTTGACAAAATTTTCAGAAATTTCAAAATTGGATATTCCATAGAAGATACAACGGATACCGCCTTGCTTGAAAAAAATATAACTTCCGATGTAAAGGCAATACTTATTGAAACTCCTGCAAATCCTCTGCTTACTGTTACCGATATTTCGGCGATCTCCGCAATTGCCAAAAAACATGGGATCTTATTGATCGTGGATAATACTTTTATGACGCCGTATTTGCAGCGTCCAATTGAACTCGGTGCGGATATTGTAATTCACAGTGCTACAAAATATATCGGCGGACACAGTGATGTTGTGGCAGGGCTTGTTGTGGTAAACAATAAAGAACTTGCGGAAAAAATTGCATTTATCCAGAATGCCGCCGGAGGAGTTCTTGCGCCTTTTGATTCATTTCTGCTTATAAGAGGTTTGAAAACTTTAGCGGTCAGAATGGACAGACATACCGAAAATGCTGCCGATATTGCCGTTTTTCTGCAAAATAACAATGCCGTTAAAAAAATTTACTATCCCGGTCTGCCCGACGCACAGGGATACGAAATAAATAAAAAGCAGGCAGGAAACGGCGGTGCAATGATCTCCTTTGAATTAAAAGAAAACTATAATATCAGGAAATTTTTCGGTTCATTAAAGCTGATCGCACTTGCGGAAAGTCTTGGCGGAGTGGAAAGCCTTGTATGTCACCCCGCAAGCATGACACATGCTTCTATACCCTATGAAACAAGACAAAAGATCGGAATTACCGATGGACTTATACGCCTTTCGGTAGGTATTGAAAATGTTTCCGACCTTATTGCCGACCTTGAAAATGCAATTGCAGAAAGCGAGGAATAATTATGCTTTATGATTCTATGCAGGGGCTTATAGGAAACACTCCGTTAGTGCGGTTAAAAAATATTAAAATTCCGGAAAATGCAGATATTTTTGCAAAATTGGAATTATACAATCCCTCCGGAAGTGTAAAGGACAGGACAGGGAAATATATGATAGAGGACGCCGAAAAGCGCGGAATATTAAGAACGGGCGGCACTATCGTTGATACAACAGCGGGAAATACAGGCTTAGGTATCGCATTTGCTGCACTAAATAAAGGATACAGGATAATTTTTACCGTTCCGACAAAATTTTCAGATGAAAAACAAAGCCTTCTCCGTGCTTTAGGTGCGGAAATAATAAATACTCCCCGCGAATACGGAATGTTGGGCGCAGCCGAAAAAGCAGAAGAGATCCGCAGGACTATTCCCGGCGCGGTATCTTTGGAACAGTTCAAAAATCCTGCCAATCCGCTTGCGCATTATGAAACTACTGGACGGGAAATTTATGCTGATATGAACGGAAAAATAAATTACTTTGTGGCAGGTGCGGGAAGCGGCGGAACATATTCAGGCGTGATGAAATTTCTTAAAGAAAAAGATCCCGATATTGTGGGCGTTCTTGCGGATCCTGTGGGTTCTACCATGGGCGGCGGAGAACACGGAGATTACAATATTGAGGGTATCGGAAATGATTTTATTGCTGATACAATGGATATGTCGCTTGTAAATAAAGTTATAAAGATCACCGATACGGAAGCCTTTGAAAATTCAAGAGAACTTGCGAAAAAGGAAGGTATATTCGCGGGATCGTCGTCGGGCGCTGCTCTTGCGGCGGCAAAAAAACTGATAAATTCAGGCGGAACGGGAAATATAGTTATAATTCTTCCCGACCGCGGAGACAGATATTTTACAAAAGGATTATACGATCTTAGTAATTAAAAATTAAGGCGGAAAAGAAATGAAAATTTCCACAAAAGGACGTTACGCGCTGAAAATGATGCTTGATCTTGCAGAGCATGAAAACTGCGGTTTTATCTCGTTAAAGGATATTGCGAAGCGGCAGAATATTTCAAAAAAATATCTTGAACAGATAATACCGCTTATAAACAAAACGGATCTTCTTAAAACAATGTCCGGCACATACGGCGGATATATGCTTGCAAGACCACCCGAAAAATACACCGTGGGAGATATTCTCAGGCTTACCGAAAACGGTCTTGATATCTGCACCGAAGAAATGCACCCTATCTGGCGGGGAATGTATTCCGCGGTAAATAAATATCTTGACAGCATTACTCTGCGCGATATTATTGATAATTACAATATGCGCGGTGCAGAAAATTATTTTATATAGGTGGATAGTTATGACATTACAGC
This sequence comes from uncultured Clostridia bacterium, assembly GCA_947627905.1. Classification (GTDB taxonomy): domain Bacteria; phylum Bacillota; class Clostridia; order Oscillospirales; family Ruminococcaceae; genus RGIG8773. The sequence continues at coordinate 18,665 of CANQXX010000006.1, read as the reverse complement.
AATTAAAATACATTGTTGCCGTTGCGGAATCGGGTTCGCTTAATAAAGCAGCGGAAAAATTGTATATTTCACAGCCTACGCTTACGGGTGCGGTAAAAGAACTTGAATCAGAACTCGGAATATATATTTTTTACCGCAGCGGAAAGGGAATGTTCCCCACAAACGACGGCACGGAATTTATCACATACGCTCGGCAGCTTTATTCACAGTACGAACAGCTTCTTGAACGTTACGGCAAAAACGGTACTATCCGCAAAAAATTCGGAATTTCTACACAGCATTATTCCTTTGCGGTAAAAAGTTTTGTGGAAATGGTCAAGAAATTCAATACTGCCGAATATGAATTTGCCATTCGTGAAACCATGACAAAAAATGTTATAGAGGACGTTTACACATCAAACAGCGAAGTGGGGATAATTTATCTCAGCGATTTTAACCGCAGAGTTATGACTAAGCTGCTTGATACGCATGAACTTGAATTTCACAAACTTATTGAGTGCAGTGCTTTTGTATATCTTTACAGATCCCACCCGTTGGCGAAAGAGCCGTACATAACATTTGATATGCTTGAACCGTATCCTTGCCTTGCGTTTGAGCAGGGCAGCGATACTTCTTTTTATTTTGCGGAAGAAATACTCAGCACAAATAATTATCCCCGCATAATAAAAGCAAACGATCGGGCAACAATGCTGAATTTAATGGTCGGTCTGAACGGTTATACCCTTTGCTCGGGAATAATATGTGAAGAGCTTAACGGCAGCGATTATATTGCCGTTCCTTTCGAGTGCGGCGAAAACAATTCCGACGGCAGAATGGAAATAGGCTACATTATCAGAAAGAATATTGTTCCCGGAAAAATGGCGGAATTATATATAAATGAATTGAAGCATTATCTTGAAAAGCAATAGGTTTTTCCTATTGAAGTGTATAAAAACTATGTATTGGACAGCTGCCGGTATGTTTGATATAATAAAAACATCAAATAAAAAGGAGCTGACCCGATATGAAAAAGATCAAAAAATTATCCGCAGGTCTTGCGGCATTAACGATATTGTTTTCATTTGCCGCCTGCAATAATTCAGAAGTAATTTCAAATGAAAACACTTCCGCAGAACAAGCAGTAAATTCTTCCGAAGCAGATCATTCTTTGGAAAAAACAGATTTCAACATAGGATATTTAAATTCCACAGCGCATTTGCTGGCATTTGTCGCGAAAGAAGAAGGATATTTTGCGGAAGAAGGACTTGACGTAACATTGACGCAATTTGCAAGCGCGGCGGAACTTGCAAACGGTCTTGAAGCAGGAAAACTTGATGTTGCTTTTATAGGTTCCGTACCGGCAATAACGTTCCAGAGCCAGGGTCACGATCTTACGATCTTTGGCGGCGCTATGACAAACGGTCACGGATATGTTATCAAGCCCGAATTTACAGACGGTCTTGAAAATTGGGATATTTCCATTCTTAAAGGCAGAAATGTTGCTTCGGTAAAAAACAGTGTTCAGGACGCCGAACTGCAAATTCTTCTTAAAAATGCGGGCATTGAGATCGGCGAGGGCGACGACAAAGTAAATGTTGTTTATTTTGACAGCCAGAAAGACGCATATGCCGCTTTGCAGAATGCTACGATCGACGCGGCTTCGGTCTATTCGCCATATGCTTCTCTTGCAGAGGGACAGGGATATTCGATAGTTTACCGCTGCTCCGAGGAGGAAGCATTGCAGAATCAGCCTTGCTGCCGTCAGGTAGCCGCCACAGCCGCCCTTACAGAATATGAGGAAAGCTACAAGGCGTTTGAAAGAGCTTTGATAAAAGCGTATAAATTTTCTCAGGAAAACGAGGACAAGACCATTTCCGACATAAAGACTTACATTGACATTGACGAAGATTATATCCGCACGGAAGTTTACGGCGGATATGGCGCGTCAAGTCCCGATCCCGATAAAAAAGGTACGGTTGAACTTAAAAATTCCATTGTTGAGCTGGGTTACACGGTAGATTATGATATTGAACCTCTCTACAATACGGAAATATATAAAAACGCGCTTTCGGAAATTATTGAGGAAAATCCCGATGACAGCATTTATGCAGGATTTGAAGAACACTTTGAACAATACGAATAGATCCGGAGGTGAACGTTTTTGAGCAGTATCAAAGTCGAAGATCTGACAGTTGATTACAACGAAAACGGCAGGAAATTCACATCACTGAAAAATGTTACATTTTCCGTTGAAAGCGGAGAATTTGTAAGCGTTATCGGTTCCAGCGGCTGCGGAAAAAGCACTCTTTTAAGCGTTCTTGAAGGAATAAATTTTCCCACCGAAGGCAGAGTTTTTATTGACGGCAAACCGATCTCCGGCACGGGAAAGGACAGAGGCGCGGTATTCCAGAATTACTCCCTTTTCCCTTGGATGACCGCAAGAAAGAATGTTGCTTTCGGCATAAAACAGGTGAAAAAGGATATTTCCCGCGGGGAACGCTATGAAATTGCCGATGAATTTCTTGATAAAGTCGGACTTTCGGAGTTTAAAAACAAATATCCGTCACGTCTTTCAGGCGGAATGCAGCAGCGTGTTGCAATTGCCCGCGCTCTTGCTATGGATACGGATATCCTGCTTATGGATGAACCCTTCGGCGCATTAGACGCAAAAAACCGCGCCGTTCTTCAGGAACTGCTTATGGAACTCTGGGAGGGCGACGGCAGCCGTGAGAGAAAGACCGTTGTTTTCGTCACACATGATATTGATGAATCTATCCTGCTTTCAGATAAGATCGTTATGCTTTCCGCTCACCCCGGACACGTTATAAAAGAAATTTCCGTGCCGTTCAAACGCCCGCGGAACAGGACGGATATTGTCGGAACAAAGGAATACAGCAAGTTCCGCAGTGAGCTTATGTCACTTTTCTACGGCGATATTGCGGACAGGATAGGCAGCGAGGTGATCCTGTAATGGCAAAGCGTTTTCTGCGTGTGACAAACCTGCTGTTTCTTATTCTTTTGGCGGTGCAGTTTTTGCCTGACATTACCGAGTCGTGCAGCTCGTATGTAATAGGCTTTGCGGTAATTGCAGAGATAGTTGTTCTTATTGTTTCGGCATTTTCAAAAAACAAGAGCGATCTGTTTTTAGATATTATGGGAGCGCTGTATGCGCTGCTTATTGCATGGACGCTTGCAAGCGCAAAATTCGGCTGGCTTCGGGAATCGCTCTTTCCGCCGCCCGGAAGGGTATTCAGACAGTTTATTGAGGACGCCGATAAAATATTTATAAATATCGGAAGTTCGCTTGGAATAATTCTTCGGGGATATATTTTAGCGGCGGTGACCGCGATACCGCTTGGACTTCTGTTCGGACAAAACCTTCGCCTTGGCAGCGCGGCGTCTTACATATCAAAATTTCTCGGTTCGATCCCTCCGATAGTTTACATTCCTTACGGGATCGCGCTGCTGCCCACATTCCGCAGCGTTTCGGTATTTGTGATATTTCTCGCTTCATTTTATCCCATTCTTGCAAGCACCATGAGCGGCGTACTGAACATTGACGAAAAACTGATAAATTCCGCAAAAGTCCTTACCGTAGGGAAATTTACAATGCTGTTTTCGGTAATGCTCCCCGCTGCGCTGCCGCAGATATTTATCGGCTGCAATCAGGGATTGAGCGTATCTTTCATTCTTCTGACTTCCGCGGAAATGATAGGCGCACAGGATGGAATGGGCTATTATGTAAAGCAGTATTCCGATTTCGGCGACTACACCCGCACCATTGTAGGTTTGCTTGTCATAGGCATTGTGGTGGTAATAGTGTCGTTCCTTTTCAACAAACTCCAGACCTTGCTTCTTCGTTGGAAGTAATAAAAGCCCTATCATTTTAATAGGCTTTTTTGATTATTCCTACAAAAATAAAAAAATTGGAAAAACCTCTTGACACCGGCAGATTACGGATATATAATATCTATATAATATATTTGTTTGATAGGTTTTATAGTTAAAGCTGTTCTTCCTGCGGATAGAAACTCATCTCCCCGAAAAAAGTTGAACCGTTACGTTTTCCCCTGTTGCTTTGTCCGCAGGAAGAACGGCTTTGAAAATTTTGAAACCTGTCAATATATTAATATTTAGGAGAGATAGCTATGAAAGTTTATGAGAAGATCACCGACCTTATCGGAAACACCCCGCTTATGAAGCTGACAAATTACATTTCGGAAAAGAATCTTACTGCGGATATTTACGGAAAACTTGAATATTTCAACCCGGCAGGAAGCGTCAAGGACAGAATCGCAAAAGCCATGCTTGACGATGCGGAGGAAAAAGGCGTTTTAAAGCCCAACAGTGTTATTATCGAACCAACAAGCGGCAATACCGGCATCGGACTTGCAGCCGCTGCCGCCGCGCGGGGATATAAAATTATCCTTACGATGCCTGAGACTATGAGCATTGAACGAAGAAATCTTCTGAAAGCATACGGCGCACAGCTTGTTCTTACCGAGGGCGCAAAGGGCATGAAAGGCGCAATTGAAAAAGCGCAGCAGCTTGCTTCGGAAACGCCTGACAGCTTTATCCCCAGTCAGTTTACGAACCCTGCAAACCCCGCGATCCACGAAAAAACAACAGGCAAGGAGATATGGGACGACACCGACGGAAAAGTCGATATTTTCGTTGCAGGTGTGGGAACAGGCGGAACGATAACAGGCGTGGGAAAATATTTAAAACATCAGAACCCCAACGTTAAAATAGTTGCAGTTGAGCCTGCAGGTTCTCCGGTGCTTTCAAAAGGAACGGCAGGGCCGCATAAAATTCAGGGAATAGGCGCAGGATTCGTTCCCGATACACTTGATGTTTCAATTTATGACGAGATAATTCCCGTTGAAAATGAAGCGGCATTTGAAACAGGCAGGCTGCTTGCGCGGAAAGAGGGACTGCTTGTGGGAATTTCCTCCGGAGCGGCTGTATGGGCTGCAACGGAACTTGCAAAACGTCCCGAAAACAAAGGCAAGATCATAGTTGCACTGCTTCCCGATACGGGTGAACGTTATCTTTCTACGCCGATGTTTGCGGGATAATTGAAAGAAGTGATATTATGACGGAAATTCTTTGGCACGGACGAGGCGGTCAGGGAGCTTTCACAGCCGCACGGCTCCTCGGAGCGGCATATGCAATGAAAAGCGAAAATAATTTTGCTTTGGCTTTCCCGTCTTTTGGCCCCGAACGGCGGGGCGCTCCCATAAGAGCATTTACAAAATTAAGTGAGCATCTTGTTTCTGATCGCAGCGAAATTTCAAAAGCCGATTACAGTATTTTTCTGGACGATACGCTTTTCTCCGAACAGGCATTTTCGGAGCTTAAAGACAACGGGATAATTCTTATAAATTCCAAGAAACAATTTTCCGACAAAAGGATAAAAGCAATTGACGGATATAAAATTTCGGAGGAATTTCTGAAAGTTCCCATAGTAAATACAATAATGCTTGGCGCGTTTTCCGTTTTTTATGACGGAATTTCGGAGGACGATATCGAAAGAGCAATTTCGGAAAATATGCCTGAAAAGATCAGGCAGAAAAATATTTCCGCAATGAAAGCGGCAGGAAAGGAGCTTTTTTAAATGAAACCTTATCTTCGTGAAAAAGCTCCTGCGGCTTTTGATGAAATTCCTGAATTTCCGTCATATGAAGCAGGTTTTCTTACAACTAAAAACGCAGGCTGGAGAAATTTCCGTCCGGTAATAGATACAAAAAAATGCAATGGCTGTATGCAGTGTTATCTGTACTGCCCCGACGGAGTTATTTCTGAAAAGGACGGCAAAGCAGTCATTGACTATGATTTCTGCAAAGGCTGCGGCATTTGCAGAAAGATATGCAAATTCAATGCTATTGAAATGGAGGCGGAAATATAGTGGCACGAAAATTTCTTTCGGGAAATGAAGCATTTGCAGAGGGTATCCGTCTTGCAAGACCCGAAGTTATTTCCGCTTATCCGATAACGCCGCAGACCATTGTAGTGGAACGGCTTTCCGAAATGGTTGAGGACGGCAGTCTGAAGTCGGAATTTATCCACGTTGAGTCGGAACATTCCGCGCTTTCCTGCGCTATGGGCGCGTCTGCGGTGGGAGCAAGGGCGTTCACGGCAACATCATCGCAAGGCTTGCTTTATATGGCTGAATGTCTTGTTTACGCGTCGGGCGGAAGATTTCCCATAGTAATGATGAATGCAAACCGTTCCACTGCTTTGCCGTGGAATATTTACGGCGATCAGCGGGATTCACTTGCGCTCCTTGACAGCGGCTGGATACAGGCTTATGCCGAAAATGCACAGGAAGCTCTTGACCTTGCTTTAATGAGTTATTACATAGCGGAAAATAAAAATGTTTCCGCGCCGTTTATGGCAAATTTAGACGGATTTGTTCTTACTCACACCTATGAAGCCGTTGATGTTCCCGAACAGGACGCGGCGGATAAATTCCTTCCACCTTTTAAAACGGAAAACAAACTTGATCTTTCCAAACCGAAAAATATGGCGTTTTCTGCTGGTCCTGCAAGCAACTATATATTTAAATATAAAGAACATCTCGGGCTGCTTAATGCTGCCGCGGTAATAAATGAAGCGGAAGAAAAATTCTGTAAAATTTTCGGGCGGAAATATTCCGGACTTATCGAAAAATATCTTACCGATGATGCGGAATATATTCTGATAACCTTGGGAAGTATTTCGGGACTTGTAAAAGATGTTGCGGACGAATTGCGGGAAAAAGGCGAAAAAGTCGGAATGATCCGCATACGTTATATGCGTCCGTTTCCGAATAAAGAAATTGCGGAAGCCGTGAAAAATGCAAAAGCCGCTGCCGTTCTGGAAAAAGATATTTCATTTGGAAATGAAGGAACGGTATTTACAAATGTTAATTCAGCACTGAAAAAGTCTGGCGTAAATATTCCCGTTTCGGATCATATAGGTGGTCTTGGAGGACAAGATATTTCCCGTGCCGATATTGAAAATATTTTTGAAAATATGAAAAAAGGGTTGTCCGATGTGAATTTTATCGGTATCGGAGGTGACCGTCCGTGAGCGTTTTAAGCAAAGATGAATTTTTTTACGGGCATAAAGCCTGCGCCGGCTGCGGCGGAAGCCTTGCGGTAAGAATAGCGTTAAAAGTTCTGGGAGAACGTTCGATAGCCGTTCTTCCAGCGGGCTGTATGTCTGCGGTGGGATTTAATTTCCCGCAGCTTTGTTTCGGAAATAACGCGATAATTTCCACATTTGCAGGAACTGCTTCAATGCTTACGGGCATACGCGCAGGGCTAAAAGCAAAAGGCATAGAAGATTTTCATGCAGTGGGATTTGCAGGCGACGGCGGAACGGCAGACATAGGTTTGCAGGCGTTATCGGGGGCAATTGACAGGAATGATGATATTCTGTATATTTGCTATGATAACGAAGCGTATATGAACACAGGTATTCAAAAAAGTTCGCTGACGCCTTTCGGAGCAAAAACAACTACAACTCCTGCAGGAAAAAATATTCACGGAAATATGCGCCCGAAAAAGAATATGTTTGAAATTGCCGCAGCACACGGCATACCTTATGCCGCGACTGCAAGCGTGGGATATATAAATGATTTTATTTCAAAAGTCAAAAAAGCGTCCGGAATAAAAGGCACAAAATATATCCATGTTATTGCTCCATGCCCTACAGGCTGGGGAATTTCCACAGATGAAACGGTGGAAATTGCAAAAGAAGCTGTGGACTGCGGAACATGGTATCTTGCGGAATTTGAAAACGGAGAGTTCAGATTGAATTTCAGACCAAAAGAATTTTCCGATATCGGAGAATATCTGAAAAAGCAAAGCAGATTCAGACATCTTACAGATGAAGATATAAAAATAATAGAAAATTCCCGCAACGCAAAGTGGGAATTTATAGATAATAATTTCAGGAAATGAGGTAACAGAAATGAGCAGAGATATAAACAGCAAATACTGGGACGAGGAACTTGAAACAATGCCTCGTGCAGAGATTGAAAAACATCAGCTTGAAGACCTTAAAGAAATAGTTAAATTTGCATATGAAAATGCGCCATATTACAAGCGTTCCTTTGATGCGGCGGGAGTAAAGCCTGAGGATATAAAAACTCTTGAAGATATACGCAAATTCCCGTTTATTGATAAGAAAACGCAGCGGGATACGCAGGGAGTGGGTTCATTCCTCGGAGAACTTTGCGCAGTTCCCGAAGAAGATGTTGTGTTTATTTCCACATCATCCGGTTCAACGGGAGTTCCCACAATGAGTCCGTTTACAAAAAAGGATTTTGACGAATTTCAGGAGACCGAGAGCCGTTGGTTCTGGCAGGCGGGAATGAGACCGACAGACAGATATGTTCACGCGCTGAATTTTTCCCTTTATGTCGGCGGTCCTGATGTTATCGGCGCACAGAATCTCGGTGCGCTTTGTATCTGGGGCGGAACGCTTCCAAGCGAAAGACTGCTTTTTGTTCTGAAAACATATCAGCCCACTATTATATGGACTTCTCCGTCTTACGCTTGGCAGCTCGGCGAAAAAGCGTTAAAAAGCGGAATTGATCCAAAAAAAGATCTGAATATAAAGAAAATTATCGTTGCAGGCGAACTTGGCGGTTCAATTGAAGCTACAAGAAAAGCGATAGAAGATCTCTGGGGCGCGGAAGTTTATGATTTTTACGGACTTTCGGATATTTTCGGCGCCTGCGCAGCAATGTGCGAAGCAAAGGACGGACTTCACATTGCGGAAAATCACATTCTTGTGGAAACAGTCGATATTCACACGGGAGAAGTTCTTGAACCCGGTCAGGTGGGCGAACTGGTATTTACAACTCTGCGGAAACACGCCCGTCCGCTTATAAGATTCCGTACAGGCGATATAGGCTGGATAGACAATACACCTTGCTCCTGCGGACGTACTCATGGCAGAATACATATCAACGGACGTAAAGACGATATGTTTATAGTTTCGGCGGTAAATGTTTTCCCAAGCGATATTGAAGCAGTTATCCGCGAACAGCAGGGAATTACGGGAGAATATCTTATCCGTGTATTTGAAAAAGATTTTACCTGCAAATATTCTGTTGAAATTGAAAAAAATTCCGACAATCCAAAAACAGATGAGGAAGTTGCGCAGAATGTTTCGGACGCATTGAAAGCGCGTATCGGAGTAAAGCCTTATAAGGTGGAAGTTCATCCTGACGGCGGCTTGAATACACGTTCCGAGCATAAATCAAAACGTCTTATAGACGAAAGAAAACTTGATTATAACATATAATTTTAAATAAGGAGAAATAAAAATGCCCCGTATTTCATCACGAACAGAAACTTTTACCGATTCGGTGATACGCAGAATGACCCGTGTTTCCCTGCAATACGGGGCGGTAAATCTTTCACAGGGATTTCCCGATTTCGAGCCGCCGAAAGAAATTTTAGATCGACTTGCAGAGGTCACAAAAGAAGATTTCCACCAATATTCAATAACATGGGGAGCGCAGAATTTCAGAGAAGCGCTTGCGGAAAAGCAGTCACGCCTTATGGGAAGAAAAATTGATCCCAACAGTGAAATTGTCGTGACCTGCGGCAGCACCGAAGCCATGATGGCGGCAATGATGACCGTTACCGATCCGGGAGATAAAGTAATTGTTTTTTCGCCGTTTTATGAAAATTACGGCGCAGACGCAATTCTTTCCGGAGCTGAGCCGATATATGTTCCGCTTATCCCACCCGAATTTAATTTTGATGTTGACGTACTTGAAGCGGCATTCAAGCAGAAACCGAAAGCGTTGATACTTTGCAATCCGTCAAATCCCTGCGGAAAAGTTTTTACATATGACGAACTTAAAATAATTGCAGATCTTGCGGAAAAATACGATACATTTGTAATTACCGACGAAGTTTACGAGCATATTGTTTATGAGCCTAACAAATATATTTATTTTTCCTCTTTGCCGAATATGCAGGAGCGGACAATTTCCTGTTCGTCTCTTTCAAAAACATATTCGATAACAGGCTGGCGTTTGGGATATATTATCGCTTCTGCGGAAATTATTGACGCAGCAAAAAAAGTGCATGATTTTCTCACCGTCGGAGCAGCCGCACCGCTTCAGGAAGCGGCAGTTGTGGGCTTGAAATTCGGTGATGGATATTACAAAGACTTGCAGAAAAAATACACGCAAAAGCGGGATCTGTTTTTAAAAGGTCTTGACGACATCGGGATAACTCACACCGTTCCGCAGGGAGCATATTATGTTCTTTTAGACATTTCGGAATTTGGATTTGATTCCGATCTTGAATTTTGTGAAACGCTTGCCCGTGACGTTGGTGTGGGAGCAGTTCCGGGATCAAGTTTTTTCCGCGAGCCTGTCAATAATTTGATCCGTTTGCATTTTGCCAAAAAGGAAGATACTCTGAATGAAGCTCTTAACCGTTTGGAAAGCATACGAAAGAAAATTCCTTCAAGGAAATAATTAAAAGGGCATCGGTGACGGTGTCCTTTTTGAATTATACGATTTTGTGGCAGCAAAATCAGTCCTAAGCAAAATTTGACAAAAAGGGATTTTTAAGATATAATCATATGTCGGGTATTCAGCCGACATATCGGAATTTGCGGGGAAGTACCCCGCGGGCAATGTCACCCCCAAAGCAAGTTTAAATAAATTTATTTAAAATGCGTAGCCCCTCAATGGGGCGGATAGATTTAGATTTAAATCTTTATATCTCAACTCTTAAATTTCAACACTTATAATTGTTTAGTGAGATGCGGCTACAATTCCTACAGGGCTTAAACAACCTCGATTTTGATATTATTTTATACATCAAAGCAGTAATATTGTCAATAGAAAAAGGAATTGGAAATGCATTTTGAAAATAATGGTTAAAATATTGATATGTAAACCTAAAAAATATGGTCTTGCATTTGACAGAAATATTTAAGCATGATATAATTTTTCTATAAATTTTTAAGGAGTGGTCAAAATGAAAAAAATCAGACTTACAGCAATTTTTCTTTTCAGTGTGGGAATTTTCCTGCTGACTTCCTGCGGTGTGAAAAGCTATTCTGCGGAGGAATTTTTTATTCCGAACGTGAGCGGTTTCAACGGCAGCGGAAAGTTTTCAATGTCAATGAATGACGATTTATACGATCGGATAATCGAAGAATGTATGCCAAAAGATGCCACGGATATGGAACAGCTTCAATATGAGGTGCTTCTTTATGATGTTGGTTACGATGCAGAGCCGAAAGATAACCTTTCCAACGGCGATAAAGTAAATATTAAGGTTAAATGTGACGAAAAAGCACTTGAAGATATTAATATCAAATTTACCGATACGGAATTTACCTACACGGTCAGCGGACTGGAGGACGCTGTTGTTCTTGATCTGACAAAGGATATAAGCGTAACATTTGAGGGTATGTCTCCGGACGGAACAGCAGTGATAGAATACACAGGCGACAACGAATTTGTAAAAAATCACATCAGCTATTCATATGACGGACAGGTCAAAAACGGAGAAACAATAACGGTCAGCGCATCATATCCCGAAAATGCGCTTGAAAATCAAGGCTTTATTATTGATGAAAATACCATTTCAAAGGAGTTTACCGTAAGCGGACTTGACGAATATCTTGCAAATGAAGCAGATCTGTCCGAAATAGGTTCATACATGGACAGTTATATTAATGAAAAAATCGAAAATTCGGGGAATTATAAAAGCGGTACTAAAATATGTAAATCGGACTTTTTGAAAGGCTACGGAGAACTTGTTGTTGACTATAAAGATTACAGCGTAAACAAATATAGTGTTACACCTGTTACCGAAGTGCTTTTATATAGTGAGGACGGCGATATTTACAGTGAAGGATTATTTCATTCAATAAAATCACATAATAAGTATATACGTTTCTACAAAGTAAATGTTGAAGCCGAAAAAAAGACAGATTATGGCGACGATAGCAATAATGTAGGCGATATAGTACAAGGTGATGATATTTATTATGCCGTTTATCTTAACGATATTGTTATAACTGGAAATGGTGAATTATTATACAATACAGAAGATGTAGTTTATACGGATTTCAAAAGGGCATTAATAGGCGCACAATTCGCCGATGTATTTAACTCGTTTACCGAAGGCAGTATATATGAAATAATATTTGAAAATAATCTTTAATTATCTTTGTGAAATGTGGGCAATATCATGCTCACATTCTTTTTTTGTTTGTTTTTAAAAAATTTACCTACTGCTGTTCGATCGGAAATACTTGTTATAAATATAAAAAAGCAGAACAATTGAAAAAACAGCAGATGTAAAAAAGAAAAAACCGATAAAATGCTTCGTTCCATAGGGGTAGATTTCCCCGAAGAGAACACATTTATCAGCTTTGATAACAGTATAACATATACAACAGCAAATGTCAATTACTTTTCTGAAAATTTACAGTTTTTTTGAAAATAAAAAATGTTCGGCACATGATAAAAAAGTGTGGTTTCAAACAAATGCGTTTTCACGATCTGCGGCATTCCTGCGCCAGTCTTTTGCTTGCCAACGGCATATCAATGAAGCAGATACAAGAGTGGCTGGGACATTCCACCTACAACGTTACGGCAAATTTTTACAGCCATCTTGACTACAACTCCAAAATAGTGTCAGCGGACGTAATTTCAAGCGTTCTGGGATAACGCAGGATTTTTTAGATGTTTTTTAGATAAAAGGTGCTGCTCCAATGGGAATTATCTAAAAAATTCAAAAACAAAAGTGCTCTCAAATCCCAATTCTGCGAGATTTGAGAGCAGTACAAGACAAAAGGTAAAGAATTTATTGCTTAGAAACAACAAAACTTGGAGACTGTACATTCTTTCCAAAGAATATACGCCTCCAAGCTCAGCTTGGTGCCGATGGCGGGACTTGAACCCGCACGCCGTCTCCGGCAATGGATTTTGAGTCCACCTCGTCTGCCTATTCCAACACATCGGCAAAAATTTTACTTAATTATTTTATCATAAAAAGCCGTCTTTGTCAAGACTTTATTAAAAAATACGCAAATATATCCTTATTTGCAGATGTGCAGAACATTGCAATGGTGCCAGCGGAGCAAATATCTGCATAAAATAAACCAAAGCTCTTAGCTTGGAAAGGAGAAATTTATGTATTTAAAATGCAATTCTGTTTACGGCAGTGAAAATAAAACGCCTTTCCCCACAGAAACTCCGGTGGGAATGACTTATGTACCATTTCAGCAGTGGGAAGCGGTATATTCAGAAAATACGGCATTTGAACGCGGAACAATATTTCCGAGCCTTTATCTGCCGTTTTCCTGTGAGGAGGCAAACAATAATGTCCGGAAATAATCTTATGAAAGCTATCCAGATGTATGATTTTTATCTTTATGAACTTAATCTGTATCTTGATACTCACCCTACAGATACAAACGCTCTTGCGCTGTTCCAGAAATACAACGAAGCAAGAGCTTCGGCATATGAAAATTATACTTCTAAATACGGACCCATTACCGCAAAAGATTTCAAAGGCGGAAACTGCTTCAACTGGGTAGACGACCCATGGCCTTGGGAAAGGAGCGCTAACTGAAATGTGGACTTATGAGAAAAAATTACAATTTCCCGTGAATATAAAAAATCCAAATCCGAAGCTCGCGCAGATAATAGTCAGCCAATTAGGCGGTCCTGACGGTGAACTTGCGGCTTCGCTGCGTTATCTCAATCAGAGATATACAGCTCCTTATGCGCAGATAAAAGGTCTTTTGACGGATATCGGCACCGAGGAACTTGCGCATCTCGAAATAGTTTCTGCAATTCTTTATCAGCTTACCAAAGGACTTACTCCGGAAGAAATAAAGGCAAGCGGCTTTGATACCTATTTTGTTGACCATACCACAGGTATCTATCCGGTCGCAGCTTCCGGAACGCCGTTTACCGCGACCTATTTTCAGTCTAAGGGAGATATTATTACCGATCTGGTGGAAGATCTGGCTGCCGAGCAGAAAGCTCGTACAACTTATGACAACATTATCCGCCTTACCGACGATCCAGACGTGCTTGAACCGATAAAATTCCTTCGTGAAAGAGAGATAGTTCACTTCCAGCGCTTCGGTGAAGGCTTGAGGATCGCTCAGGATAATCTGAACGCAAAGAATTTCTATGCTTTCAATCCGGAATTTGACACCAACTGCAAGGCAAGATAAAATTTTAAATTTTCGTGATATAAAGAAATTTCCCGCTCTCCGTGCTTTACGGAAAGCGGGGAATTTTTGATATTAATAATTTTTATCTGTTCAGCAGTGAAGCCATGTCGTAAAGTCCGGCAGGACATTCGGAAAGATAAACTGCTGCATTTACCGAACCGACTGCAAAAACTTCCTTTGAAGCCGCAGAGTGTGAAAGCGTTATAACTTCATCACGTCCGGCAAAAATAATTTCATGCTCGCCGACGATCGTTCCTCCGCGGACGGAGTGAAGTCCTATCTCGTTTTTATCGCGTTTTTTGCGCTGGGAATGTCTGTCGTAAATGTAATTGTATCTGTTATCAAGAGTTTCATTTATAGCATTTGCAAGCATTATAGCCGTGCCGCTGGGAGCGTCTATCTTCTGATTGTGATGCTTTTCAACGATCTCGATGTCGAACTGACCGCCCAGAACTTCCGCAGCGGTTTTTGCGAGCTTGCAAAGCAGATTTATTCCCAATGACATATTGAATGTAAAAAATACCGGAATTTCTTCAGCCGCTTTTTTTATTGAAGCTATCTGCTCTTCGTTATAGCCTGTTGTGGCAATTACCACAGCCGTTCCGGTCGAAAGACAGTATTCAAGCAGATCATTCAGGCAGGACGGGTGAGAGTAGTCGATTATAACATCCGGCTTCTGAGGGAGCTCCTGCGGCTTTGAGTAAACGGCAAATGTCTCCGCAGGTGTCGTGTTTAGGTCAATGCCTGAGATTATTGTGCAGTCGTCGCGGTCTTTTATTACCGAAGCTATAACTTTTCCCATTTTTCCGTTTGCTCCGCATACAGTTACATTTACCATTTTCATCATTCCATTCCGTAAAAATTATTTTATCAAACCGTATTCTTTCATTGTAGCCGCAAGCTTTTCTATCTTGCTTTCTTCCATTTTAAGAAGCGGCAGACGGCATTCTCCGGCTTTCCAGCCCATAAGGTTCATAGCTTCCTTTACCGGTATCGGGTTCACGTCCATGAAAAGATCGTTTGCCAGTTTCAGATATTTTATCTGCAATTTTGCCGCTTCCGCAAAATTATTGTTAAGGCAGTATTTTGTTATCATGTGAGTTTCTTTCGGCATAACATTTGAAAGAACGCTGATAACGCCTTTTCCGCCAAGAGACATTATAGGAACGATCTGATCGTCGTTTCCGCTGTAAACGTCCATATATTCTCCGCATTCCTCAATAACTTTTGCAATTGCGGAGATATTTCCGCTTGCTTCTTTGGCAGCGGCAATATTTTCATGCCTGCAAAGCGCCTTGTATGTATCAAGGGAAATATTCACGCCTGTTCTGGAGGGAACATTGTAAAGTATTGCAGGGATATGAACGCTGTCCGCAATGGCTGTGAAATGAGCCGTAAGTCCTCTCTGTGATGTTTTGTTATAGTACGGTGTAACTAACAGCAAAGCGTCTGCGCCCAGCTTTTCTGCTTCCTTTGAAAGCTCAACGGCATATCTTGTATCGTTGCTGCCCGTTCCTGCAATAACGGGAACGCGTTTATTTACTTTTTCAACACAGTAGCGGATACATTCAACGTGTTCCTCATCCGTCATAGTAGAGGATTCACCCGTAGTTCCGCAAACGATTATGGCGTCAGTCTGATTTTCGATCTGGAAATCAATTATTCTGCCAAATTCTTCATAATTTATTGACCCGTCAGCGTTCATAGGAGTGACTATAGCAACTCCAGCACCGGTAAAAATAGTTTTTTTCATAGCTATCATTCCTTTCATAAATTCTAAATATTTCTTATTACAAATGCTTGACATTGTAAACCAAAAGACGTATAATAAAAGCAGAAAACAATAAAGGAGATGTCTTTATGGCAACTGTTCCTACTCAGATCAGGATAGATTCAGAAACTAAGAAGAAAGCGTCCGAGCTTTTCAGCGATCTTGGGCTTGATATGTCCGGTGCGGTGAATTTGTTTCTTCATCAGTGTATTCTTCATAACGGACTGCCATTTGCGGTTGAGATACCCTCTTACAGTGAAAAGACACTTGCGGCTATGGAAGAAGCACGCCGTATATCTGCCGACCCTGACGTTAAAGGATATACGACAATGGAAGAGCTTAAAGCTGCGCTCATTGACGATTGATGTATACCGTTAAATTCACATCGGCTTATAAGAAAAGCTATAAGCTGATGATAAAGCGCGGACTTGATATTTCTCTTCTTGATAATGTTGTAGATATGCTTCGTCAGGGGAAGCAGCTTGAAGAAAGATACAGGAATCATGCGCTTCACGGAAAGCAAAGCGGTTTCAGGGGATGTCACATTGCACCTGATTGGCTGCTTTTGTATATGCTTGAAAACAAGACCTTGACGCTTACTCTTATCGACACCGGAACACATTCCGATATTTTTAATATGTGACCTGCGTCTCCGATCATCGGAGACGTTTTTTATTATTAAAATTCGCTGATATTGAACGTTACCCATTCTTCATCGCGATTTCCGCCGAGCTTGTCATAGAACGCAAGTGACGGCTCGTTCCATTTAAGGCATTTCCATTCTATTTTTCCGCATTGAGAATTTTCCGCAATTTTTTTGAGTTCTGCAAAAAATCGTGTGCCGATACCTTTTCCCCGTTCTTCGGGAATTACATAAAGATCTTCAAGATACAGCACTTTTTTCCCCGAAAAGGTGGAAATTTTATAGAAATAATAGGAAGCGATGCCGATGATTTTTCCGTCCTTTTCTGCGCAAAGAACGTTCAGCGAATGTTCTTCAAAAATAAGTTTGCGGAACATTTCAGCCGTAATATTGCAGAGTGCCGAAAGATGTTCATATTCTGCAAGTTCTTTTGTGAGCTCAACAATTCGGGGAACGTCATTTTCCTCAGCCTGACGAATTACAATGCTCATCAGTCAAAGTATCCTTTCGCTGCAAGAAGCTCTGCCATAAGGACTGCGCCGCCTGCTGCGCCCCTCAGCGTATTGTGTGAAAGACAAACAAATTTGTAGTCATACTGGGTATCTTCGCGGAGACGTCCTATAGAAACAGCCATACCGTTTTCAAGCATTCTGTCAAGTTTAGCCTGCGGACGGTTATCTTCTTCAAAGTAGTACAGGAACTGCTTCGGTGCGGAAGGAAGCTGCAATTCCTGCGGAACGCCGCTGAAATTCTTCCATGCTTCGATCATCTGTTCCTTGGTGGGCTTTTTCTTGAAAGAAGCGAAAACAGCCGCCGTGTGACCGTCTGAAACGGGAACTCTCAGGCACTGTGCCGTAATTGACGGTTCGGAAGCGTTCACTATCTTGTTTCCCTCAATGTGACCCCATATTTTGAGAGGCTCCTGCTCGGATTTTTCTTCTTCACCGCCGATATACGGGATAACATTGTCTATAATTTCAGGCATTGTATTGAAAGTTTTGCCTGCGCCGCTGATAGCCTGATATGTGCAGACAAGAGCTTTTTCTACGCCAAATTCAGCCATGAGCGGGTGAAGTGCGGGAACGTAGCTTTGCAGCGAGCAGTTAGATTTAACGGCAATAAAACCGCGCTTTGTTCCGAGACGTTCACGCTGTGCCTTTATAATTTCTATATGCTCGGGGTTTATTTCGGGAACTACCATAGGAACATCGGGAGTTCCTCTGTGAGCGGAGTTGTTGGAAACGACAGGACATTCCGCTTTGGCATAACGTTCTTCAAGAGCTTTGATCTCGTCCTTTTTCATATCCACGGCGCAGAAAACGAAATCTACCATAGAGGCGATCTTGTCGATATCAGCAGCAGCGTCAAGAACGATCATATCCTTTATATTTGCCGGGATAGGGGAGGTCATAGCCCATTTTGCGCCTACAGCGTCTTCATAGCGTTTTCCGGCGCTTCTGGGAGAAGCGGCAACAGCCACAACATTGAACCAAGGGTGATTTTCCAGAAGCAGGGAGAATCTCTGTCCCACCATGCCCGTTGCGCCGATAATTCCTACATTGAATTTTTTCATAACTTTTGCTCCTTTTAAGATAATAAAAAAATCGGTTTTTTACGACCGATGATCATGTTATATAACAGAAATACTGACATTAAATGTCGATAGCACTCCATCATATAAGAATGATGACAATCCCAGACCTGTTCGGCGTGAGATCAGGGAAACATTTGCCGGATGTTTTCCTTCGGCAGTATTGCCTTTTCCGGACCATACGAGCGGCTTGGCAGCCTTTGGGACGGTACTTATCTTTACTGCGCCTCTATCGGGTATATAAATATTATATCCATTTGCATGGAATTTGTCAATAGCTTTTTTCAAATATAAATGATAATTTGCGGGGAAGCGCAAATTTATTTATCTGTGTTGCCAAACAGCTCACTGGGCTGTTTGGCAAGGCTTAAACTATAATAATTCGTTAGTGCCAAGGGGGCGCCCTCTATCGCAGGGCAGCCCCCTCTTGAAGCCACTAAAGCGGCTTCAATTCA
>CANQXX010000005.1 GCA_947627905.1 uncultured Clostridia bacterium | reverse complement strand
CAGGAGATCGACCGGAAGAAGTTTATGGGTATAAGGCACACAGATGAAGATTTTCTTTTCTGCGACACTACATACACGAAGATAATGTACAACGGCATTCCCTATAACTACCTTAAAAAGATGTGTGCAAAGCACGGAATGGACTTTTATGGTATTCATTCAATGCGGCACTTTGTAGCTTCGGCTATGATCGCAAAGGGAACGGACGTCAAGACCGTATCGGAAATTCTCGGACACTCAACTCCTGCAACGACTTTAGGGATCTACACTCACGCTTTCAACGAGGTCAAAGCAAGGGCAACGGACGAAATTGTCGATATGCTCCACATCAATGAAAAGTATTGCCGTCAGGCTTGATTTGTCCCGATTTGACCAAAATTTGACCAAAGCACATATTCTGATATAAGAATAACCTCTCTGGTGGCGTATCTAAGCCATTTGAGAGGTCTATTCTTTTGGTCGAGGTGACGGGACTCGAACCCACGGCCTCTGCGTCCCGAACGCAGCGCTCTACCAAACTGAGCCACACCTCGGCTGTTTTGCGGGAACTTCTATAGTATATCACAAAAAAATAATTTTGTAAAGGGGTTTTTGAAATTTTTCGGAGCGTCTTTTCAACAGCTGCCGGCATACCGGCATTTTTGCCTTACTGCTTGCAAAAGCAGTAAGAATATGCTATAATCATATCTGAAATATTTTATCGAAAGGAATTTTTTGCTATGGTAGTAATTGAAATGGAAAACGGAAAAAAGATCAAGCTGGAGCTTTACCCCGAGATCGCTCCCATTACGGTCGAAAATTTTGAATCACTGGTAAAGAAAGGCTTTTATGACGGTCTTATATTCCACAGAGTGATCGAAGGCTTTATGATACAGGGCGGCTGTCCCGAAGGAACAGGCATGGGCGGTCCGGGATATCATATCAAGGGCGAATTTGCTTCAAACGGCATAAAGAACGACCTCAAGCATACCCGCGGAGTTATCTCAATGGCTCGTTCCATGATGAAAGACAGCGCAGGCTCCCAGTTCTTTATAATGCACCGCGACGCTCCCCACCTTGACGGCGAATACGCCGCTTTCGGCAAGGTAGTCGAGGGCATGGACGTTGTGGACGAGATCGCTTCCACAAAAACAGGCTATGGCGACAGACCCGTTACCGAGCAGAAAATGAAAAGAGTATACATCGAATAACAGCTTCAAAGCATATATGTCATCAGACCGGCGCTGCAGGATATCTTTCAGCCGCCGGTTTTTTGTTATGCTTTGATGATAAAATTCCTTGCAATATGCAGAAAAATATGTTATAATCTTTTTAAACTGCCGTGCAGTATTTTGAATTTGAAAGGAATGTTTTTAATTGAGCAAAGCATTGATAATCGGCTGCGGAGGAGTAGCCTCGGTTGTTATCCATAAGTGCTGTCAGAATCCCGACGTTTTTTCCGAGATAATGATAGCTTCCAGAACGGTCTCCAAGTGCGACGCACTGAAAGCCAAGCTCGAAGGAACTACCGCAACAAAAATATCTACCGCATCGGTGAACGCGGACGACACCGCCGCGCTTGTAAAGCTGATGAAAGATTTCAAGCCGGATATCTGCATAAATGTTGCCCTGCCTTATCAAGATCTTACAATAATGGACGCCTGTCTTGAATGTAAAGTCGATTATCTCGATACTGCCAATTATGAACCCGTGGACACGGCAAAATTTGAGTACAGCTGGCAGTGGGCATACCGTGAAAGATTTGAAAAAGCCGGCATAACAGCCGTTCTCGGAAGCGGCTTCGATCCGGGAGTTACAGGCGTTTTCTGCGCTTACGCCCAGAAACACTATTTCGACGAGATAAATTATATCGACATTCTCGACTGCAACGCCGGAGATCACGGCTATCCGTTTGCTACAAACTTCAATCCGGAAATAAATATCCGCGAAGTATCCGCAAAGGGCAGCTATATCGAGGACGGCAAGTGGGTAGAGACCGAGCCTATGGAGATAAAGCGGGTATATGATTTCCCCGAAATAGGCGAAAAGGATATGTACCTGCTCCACCACGAGGAGCTGGAATCTCTTGCTCTCAACATCAAGGGCATAAAGCGCATACGCTTCTTCATGACTTTCGGGCAGAGCTATCTCACACATTTAAAATGCCTTGAAAACGTCGGTATGACCTCCATTGAACCTATAGATTTCGAGGGAAAGAAGATAGTTCCGCTCCAGTTCCTTAAAGCGGTCCTTCCCGATCCTGCTTCCCTCGGACCAAGAACTAAAGGAAAAACCAACATCGGCTGCATAATGCAGGGAAAAAAGGACGGCAAGCCTGTAAATTACTATGTTTACAACGTTTGCGATCATCAGGAATGTTACAAAGAAGTAGGCTCGCAGGCTATATCCTACACAACGGGAGTTCCTGCCATGATAGGCGCTATGATGGTCCTTACCGGCAAGTGGAAAAAGCCGGGAGTATATAATGTAGAGGAATTTGATCCCGATCCGTTTATGGAAGCTCTCAACAAATGGGGACTGCCTTGGAAAGAGACTTTCGACCCCAAGCTCGTAGACTGATATGAAAAAGAAGATAGTTACCGTTCCTTTTGACCGGAAAAGGATACCCCCGAAGCAGAATCTGTTTTTTATGCCGTTGATATGGGCTATATGCTTTCTTCTGACAAGAGGAACGGGACTGAAGATCAGCCGGAACAGAATGAAAGGTCTTAAACCACCGTTTCTTGTCCTTGCCACGCATCATGCGTTCATGGATTTTTATGTAACGCCGCTGGCGCTGTTTCCGCACAGGGCAAATTATGTTTCCGAACTGGAGGGCTTTGAAAATTACGGAGAGTGGCTCTACCGTCAGGCGGGCTGCCTTGGCACCCGGAAGTTTGTCAACGACATTCTGCTTATACGGAATATCCGAAACGTTATTGACCGCGGCGGCATACTTGTGCTTTATCCGGAAGCAAAATATGCAAATGTGGGAACAAGCTCAAAGCTCCCCGGATCGGTGGGAAAGCTTGCAAAAAGCCTCGATGTTCCCCTTGTAGCACTGAATATGCACGGAAATTATCTGCAATCGCCTATCTGGAACGTAAAAAAGCGCAAGGGCGTGCGTCTGAAAGCCGAGATAACGCAGATATACACCCGTGAAGAGCTTCGCGCAGCTTCTGTAAATGAAATAAACGCAAAAATAAAAGAGTATCTTTCATATGACGAATATGCATATCAATACGAAAACAAAATGGCGATAACCTACGAAAAGCGTGCTGAGGGGATAGAACTCCCTCTTTACAAATGTCCGTCCTGCGGCGCAGAATTTCAGATGATATCAAGCGGCGCGGAAATATCCTGCCAAAACTGCGGCGCGGCGCGTTTTATGACCGAATACGGGCGAATGGTCACACTTCCCGATAAAAAAGAGGACGGATTTTCCCACATTCCAAACTGGTACGAATGGGAGCGCCGGCAGGTGATCGCAGAAATAGAACGGGGAGAGTATTCCCTTGATATGCGGATAAAGATAGAGTCCCTGCCCAATGCGGTAAATTTCATAGATCTTGGTGAGGGACGGCTTATCCATAACGAAAAAGGGTTCAGCCTGACATTTACCGACTACGGCGAGACCGAAGAGAAAACTCTTGAATTTTCGCCCGCGTCAATGTTTTCGGTACATATGGAATATAACTACCGTGAAAAGAAAGGTCAGTGCATAACCCTTTCCACGGTAGATAACACATATTTCATTTATCCGCTTGAAAGCGGCTTTAACGCCACAAAAATACAGTTTGCGGCAGAATATCTTCATGAACGCAAATTAAAAGATACGCTTCACACCGAATGATGTGAAGCGTGTTTTTATCTGTTTTCAAGAATGGTTCTGCAAATGATGTCATATTCCCGTTCCGTCTCGGCGATGTCCTCGTCCAGACCTTCGGAAATATTGTTCCTTAACTTGGAAACTATCCTTTCCGCCTTGGCAGAGAGAGCACCCATTCCAAGATTTGCCGAAACTCCTTTAAGTTTATGCGCCGTACTGAGCAGCGCGCCGTTATCTCCGGCAGCGGCAGCTTCTTTTATGGGCGTTATTCTGTCCTCATCGGGAAAGCGTGACAGAAACTTTGTATATATGACGTCATCGTCCATAAAGCGCGAGATAGTACCCTCGATATCCACGCCCAATTCTTTAAGAGAATCAAAAAGTTTGTTTTCAGCTTTAGTCATAAGATCATTCCTTTTTAAAGCACATTCTGTATATGTTTTAAAAATATCCGGCATTATTTTAATTATACTAAAGCCTATTCCCTTTGTCAAGCGGGAACTGACGATTTTTTACATTTGAGGGGAAGCCCCCGCTAAATTATAATATCTCAACTCTCAACTCTCAACACTATACAAAAATACCGGCTTTCTGTGAAAACCGGTATCTCATCGGCATATTCAGTTAAGAACGTATACGTTCACTTGTTTTGCTCCCCATTGACAGCTTGCATCATAGCTTTCCATAAATACGTCCACCAGCACGCTGCCGTCAATAAGAGCCGTTCCCGTATCGGCTGCTATTGCATAACCGTATATCGTGGAACCGTCTGTAGAAACAATGTAAAGCTCACTTCCGTAAGGGATAAGACTCGGATCAACGGCTACCGTTCCCACCTGAGCAAGTCTGCCGCTTGCGGTGCGTGCGCCCGGTCTTGCGGAATAAGCCGTTGCTTTTCCGGTAAATACCTGTGAATAATCAAGAGGCACGCCGTTGTCGTCAAACGCAAGATCAAGCGGCGCAGGTATCTGCGAAATGCTTACGTCATCTATAGGATTATACTCCTTTGTGCCGACTACGACCACTTCATCTACCGGTTCGGTGATATCCGTATCTATCACAGAGGAGGAAACAAGCTCGCCGTCAACATATGTATGTCTGAGTGTAGTTTCCATTTCTCCCTCTTCGCCGTCAACTATCGTTTCCGAGTAGCCTATTGTATAGCTGTCGTCCTCGCGGTATTTTGTAGCATATTCAAGGACTTCTACCTGAACTTCTTCAACGATATCGACGCGGTTTATAACTATATTTGTATACGGATTAAGGGGCTCCGAAAGACCTATATTTATAAGGTCATCGTCATAAACATCAACGTCGGCAGCATCAAGAGCGTCCTTTACATTTCCCGCAGCTTTTACTACGATATTTTTTCCATCAACATTTATGCTTACATCATATTCTTTAGGGGGAAGCTGTGTTTTTACTGCGCTTGCCGTATCCTTTGCGCTGAAGATATCCGCCGTAAGAGGCATATCATTATTGCCGACGAGTGCAAATCCTGCCGCTGCTGCAAAAGCAGCGGTGCATATTGCTGCCGCAGCAGTTATCGCTTTGTTTTTGATCTTTAAGACTTTTTTACAATCCGCAGCCGTGTTTTTATCACGGTGTTCCATGTTATTATTACTCATAAAGACTCCTTTCACAAATGGTTACAAAACGGTTACAGCTGTAACCATTCTTTAACTTTTATTATTATAATTTCATTTTTGCCGTTTGTCAAGCTGTTTCTAACAGGGTATTTTGTTGATTTTGCACAATATAATTAAAAATATTTGTAAATCCGCTTACATAATATTCCATTTTTCAAGGGTATTGTACAAAAAAATTTTATATTTTTTATGCAAAGCTCCTAAATCGGTTTTAAAACGAAATAAAAATTTCCTTTAATTGTCAGATTTTCTAATACTTTGAAATTAAATTGACAATTTTAAATTATAATTTAATAAAATCCTTTGTTTTGATTATATAAATTCAACAACGGAACATATAAAAATTCTCCTGTTTTTGTTTAAAACATAAAAATTTCAGGCAAAAAAAGACTGCCCGGATATATTCCGGACAGTTTATGAGCCTGATATTATATCTCTTTGTGGGCGTGGCGGGTCACATGACAGCCTATATTTACCGCCACAGGAAGCCCTGCAATATGCGTGGGAGCCTGTTCTATCCCAACCGAAAGCGCCGTTACCGTTCCGCCGAAGCCCTGAGGTCCTATGCCGAGACGGTTTATTTTTTCAAGAATATTTTCTTCCATTTTCCTGTATATTTCTTTTGGGTTTTTGCAGGCAATATCGCGGCAAAGCGCCTTTTTCGCCAGAAAAGCGCAATATTCAAAATCACCGCCTATACCTACTCCTATCACCATGGGAGGACAGGGATTACTCCCCGCTTTTGAAGCCGTTTCAACAACAAAATTTTCTATATCCTCTGCCGAAGCGGACGGCGTGAACATCTTCATTGCCGACATATTTTCGCTTCCGAAGCCTTTCGGACATACCGATATAGAAACCTTGTCCCCGTCAACTATGCGCGTATGTATCACCGCAGGAGTATTATCCCCGGTATTGACCCGCTCCAGCGGATCGGAAACTATCGAACACCGCAGGTATCCTTCGGTATATCCTTTTGACACACCCCTGTTTACAGCTTCATAAAGAGAACCGCCTGTAAAATGGACTTCCTGACCGATATCAAGGAATATTACCGCCATTCCCGTATCCTGACATATGGCAAGCTCTTCCTGTTCGGCAGCTTCAATATTCCGCACAAGGTCGGAAAGCACTTCCTTTCCCACAGGAGATCTTTCCTTTTTTACCGCGCAGCCTATACATTCCGCTAAGGAAGCCGGCAGAAAACGATTCGCCTGTATACAAAGATCTCTCACGGCATTTTCTATTTCGGATACGTTTATCTCACGAATACTCATTATAATTCTCCTTTTACACACGGAATGTCAGCCTTTATAAACTATCCTGCCGTTTATTACCGTCATTTTTACATTTGTCATCAGGTCAAGAGGATCGCCGTCTGCAAGGAACATATCCGCGTCCATTCCGACAGCAATTTCACCCACACGGTCGGAAATGCCTGCGATCTCAGCCGCCTCCGAAGATATCGCCCTCATTGCCGCTGCCTTCGGAAGCCCTGCTTTTACGCAGTAAGCTGCGCCGGCATAAAGATACTGTATCGGCATTTCGGGGTGATCGGTACATATTGCCGTCTTAACACCATTTTTATATAGTATAGCCGCATTTTCCGGCTTCTGACCGGCAAGCTCGGGCTTTCCACGGTCGCATATCACAGGACCGACTACAGCTGAAGCCTTTTCTCTGCCCAGTATATCTGCGGCAATATATCCCTCTGTACAGTGTATGAGCACATATTCAAGATCAAATTCCTTGGCGATCCTTACGGCTGTAAGTATATCGTCCGCACGGTGACAATGGAAATGGGCTTTCAGCTCTCCTTTAAGCAACGGAACAAGCGCTTCCGACTTCATGTCAAATTCGGGAAGCGTTTCGCCGTTTTCTTCGGCGCAGGCTTTGTCTTTCATATACCTCTGCGCCTTGAAAAGCGCTTCGCGGATAATTGCAGCCGTTGCCATTCTGGTTATCGGGGCAGTATCCCTTTCGGAAAATGTAGATTTGGGATTTTCTCCGAGGGCAAATTTTATCCCTACTCTTTTGACAAGCATTTCATCGGGAGAATATCCGGCTGTTTTTACAGCAATAAGGTCTCCGCCTATAGGGTTTGTCGAGCCCACTCCGGTAACGCAGCAGGTTATCCCTGCTTTTACCGCGTCGGTAAAATATCCGTCGGTATAGCAAAGACCGTCTATCGTCCGCAGATGAGGGGTGACCGGATCGCTGTCCTCGTTTACGTCCTCGCCCTCTGCGCCCTGACCGTCGCCTATAAGTCCCATATGGGTATGGATATCTATAGAACCGGGATAAAGCCTCATTCCGCCTGCGTCAACATCTTCGGAAGAGATCTCCTCCGGCAGACCTTCACCCATGCCGGATATCCTGCCGTTTTCGCAGACAACATATCCTGACGGTATCTTCACAGTCCCGTCGGAAGAATATATCTCAGCGTTGTAAATTATCATTTTATTTCCTTTCAGCGTCATATACCGCACTCATCATAGTCTTTCCAGCGTTCGTTATGGCGGTAAGCGATTATCAGCTTATAGGCTATAAAGCCTGCCGAAACGAGGAAAAGCACCAATGCTGCCGAAATGGGCACAGCCGCTTTAAGGTAGTTTATAGTATCTTCTCTGCCGTCGTATTTCTTTTCCATATTAAAGCTCCTTTCACTGTATACGCTTCTATTATATCATTATAATATAAAAAAATGAATTAGTAAATAGTTTTGCGAAAATAAATATGAACGTGCCGATCAATAATGCGCCGTCAATTTTTTATATCCGCCCCTTGAAAATATGTTCTGTTTAATATATAATATAGTTAGATAACTGTAAAATACGGGGAAAGGAGGGGTTTCTTTGTTTTACTGCTGCGGAATTACCGACGCCGGAAACGTCCGCGACCACAATGAGGACGCTTTTCTTGTAAATAAAAGGGTCGTAACCCGTTCACACAAGGAATATAAGACCGATGTTCCCGTAATAGCCGCCGTTGCCGACGGAGTAGCCGGAGAGCGTTCCGGAGAAGTTGCGTCCCGCATCGCTCTTGAGCTGTTTTCATCGGTAAAGCCCTCTCCTGCCGTAGATTATAAGCAGAAAATAATGTCCATACACCGTGTTCTTCAGAAATTCGGCGTAAGTCATCATACCGAGAATATGCAGACCACGCTCTGCGCTCTTGCCGTAGAACCGGACGGCAGGACAATAATGATAAATATCGGCGATTCCCGTATGTATCTTTACCGCAGCGGAAGAATAAAGCAGCTTTCAAGAGATCAGTCGCTCGTTCAGCTTCTTTATGAACAAGGTCAGATAACCCCGGAGGAAAGGATCCACCACGCCAAAAAGAACGTTATCTTCCCGGTGCTTGGAAATCTTGACGAAGATCCCGTTCCCCAGATAGAAGAAATATCCGGCGGACTTGTTCACGGAGACATTATAATAATGTGTACCGACGGACTTTCCGATCATCTTACAGCCGGGGAGATCGAGGATATACTTGCTCAGCCGAAAAAGCTGCCCCTTCGTCTGGCAGATATGGCAGAACGCGCAAAAACCAACGGCAGTGATGACAATATTACCGTTGTGGGCGTAACATATCTTGAAAATCAATGAATATAAAAATTTCCGCGGAAGAAAATGCCCTAAAGGCTTCTCTTCCGCGGATATTCGTTTCTGAATATTTTTATATAAACACGTTCCGCAAACTCCGCGGTTTTCGCTTCGGCTGCATTATGCCCCGCGCGCCGTCTTTTTGTCGGACGTGGTTTATATAAATAATGTTCCTTGTTTGATATCAAATATGACTATAAAATTATTCCCTAAGCGGAATATACTGGCTGTCCGCATAAACGCCGGAGATCAGCAGCAGATGCCGTGCTTTACTCTGTCTCTTTCTTCCGCACGCTTAGCGTCGTTCCACCTGTCAAGCGTTCCCGTCAGATAGCCGGTAACGCGGCGGATACGCTCGAAAGGAACTTCCTCAAAATGATATTTCAGGTCGACAAAATCACCGTCAACATTTATTTCAAGGGAAGCAAGCTCCTTGCCGGGATTTTTTTCTTTTACATATTTAACGTAATTGTTCTTTTCCTCTTCGGAAATTGTGCCGCCGTTTACAATTATATCCATAGGACATCTTCCTTTCATTTTTTTATTGATTAAATTATACCATTTAAGTATATAAATGTCAATAGGAAATCAGAATTTTTTCTCAGAATTTAAAAAAATCACCTTTTCATTTCCTTTTTCATATCCTCGATGATCTTTTCTATATCCTTGTCGCGGTATGAAACGCCGCACCATATCTCGTGCGCCACGGCAGCCTGCCATACAAGCATTGCCATGCCGCCTATGGCTTTTATACCGTTCTTTTCCGCAGTTTCCATAAGCCTTGTAACATCGGGGTTATAGATAACTTCAAAAACAAATTTGCAGCTCTTTACGACATCTTCCGTAACGGGACATTCGTCCACTTTCGGGAACATTCCCACCGGACTTGCATTGACGAGCGTGTCAAATTCACCGCTTATCTCTTCATGCGTTATTACCTTTATTTTTGCGCCGGGAGCAAGAGCAAGAGCTTCTTTTGCCGCAGCCTGCGCTCCGCCGATAAATTCCGGCAGAGAAACTATTGTCAGATCTGCACCATGCAGAGCGGCTTCTATAGCCATCATTCTGCCAACGCCGCCGCAGCCTATCTGCAATACCTTGCCGTCAAGCCGTCCTCCGGCAGCTTCAAGGGAGCGGAGAAATCCGTAACAGTCGGTGTTGTAGCCGATATTTTTTCCGTCCCTGCGCACAACGCAGTTTACCGAATTGTACCGCTTTGCGGACTCGTCCAGTCCGTCCAGATATTTTATTATATCCACCTTATATGGAATGGTGATATTGTACCCGTTAAGAGAATTGAGATACGCGGCTTTTCCCTCCAGCTCCTCCGGCGGAAGCTCGCAGACCTCATATTCTGCGGAAGTGTTTCCGTCCAGTTCAAAAAGCCGTTTATGTATAGGCGGCGACATGGTGTGTTTGAGCGGATAGCCCAGAAGTCCATATTTTTCCATGATAAATTCCTCCGATCCCGAATATGGGGCATAATAACATTCAATTATAAATACCCTTTTCTGCAAAAACGCGCCGCTGAGATCATCTCCGCGGCGTGATTTTGAACTTTAATAACGGTAAAATTACTGATTGTCCTCGATATACTTAACAATATCGCCGACGGTCTTGATACCCTCAACAGCTTCGTCGGGGATCTCGATATCAAATTCTTCTTCAAGGCTCATAACAAGATCAACAACGTCGAGAGAATCTGCGCCAAGGTCATCCTGAATATTTGCGCCTGATGTTACCTTTTCCTCATCAACGTCGAGCTGCTCAACAATAATTTCCTTTACCTTATCAAATACCATTCTGATAGCCTCCGTTCAAGTTTATTTTATTTATAAAGGAACGAACTATTCCGTACCGAACGAGCCGTCCGAAATTTTCGCCTTTACGCCTGACCGCATCGGAAGATCAAGGAAGAATATCAGCCTTCCTCAAACTCACCGATTTTTCTAAATTTAGTATACCGTTCATTAAGCAAAACGTCAATATCTATTTTCATTTTTTTATTCAGCGTTTTATACAAAAATTCTGCTATATTTTCGGCAGTCTGACTAATGTCATTGTGCGCGCCGCCTAACGGTTCCTCAATGACCTTTTCCGCAACGCCAAGTTCTATCATATCTTCCGCCGTAACTTTCATAATAGAGCAGGCTTCCTTTTCCTTTCCGGAATCTTTCCAGAGAATAGAAGCAAATCCGCGGGGAGAAATTACCGAATATATGGAATTTTCCAGTACCGCAAGGCAGTCACATACTCCAAGCGCAAGCGCTCCGCCGCTTCCGCCCTCGCCCAGAACGATGCTTATTATCGGCGTTCTGAGCCGCATAAATTCCATAAGATTTCGTGCTATCGCTTCGCCCTGACCGCGCTTTTCGGCGTCAACTCCCGCAAACGCTCCCGGAGTGTCAATAAAACATATCACCGGACGGTGAAATTTTTCAGCCTGCTTTGCAAGACGCAAAGCCTTTCTGTAGCCCTCCGGATTTGGCATTGCAAAGTTACATTCCTTGTTTTCGTTTATGTTCCTGCCCTTTACCTCGGCAATTACCGTCACAGGGATACCGTTTATTGAAGCGATCCCGCCCATTATCGCGCCGTCGTCTCCGAAAAGGCGATCGCCGTGCATTTCGATAAATTCATCGAATATCAGCGGGATATAATCCCTTATGGTAGGTCTGCCCTTATGGCGGACGATCTCAAGCCGTTCATACGGGGTGAATTTATTCAGCTTTTCCATTATATTTCCGCCCCCTTATGCAGCTTCAGAATATGAGCAATAGTCCGCCGCATTGATTTTCTTTCAACTATCATATCCACAAAGCCGTGCTCAAGAGCAAATTCAGCCGACTGGAAATCGTCCGGCAGCCGCTGTCTGATAGTTCCCTCTATGACGCGCCTTCCTGCAAAGCCTATAAGCACCTTCGGCTCGGCAATTATTATATCCCCAAGCGAAGCGAACGAAGCCGTTACTCCGCCGGTAGTGGGATCGGTTATGACCGTTATATAAAGAAGTCCTGCGTCGCTGTGCCTTGCCACTGCGCCGCTGGTCTTTGCCATCTGCATCAGGGAAACTATCCCCTCCTGCATTCTTGCTCCGCCCGAAGCGGTAAACATTATTACCGGAAGCCTGTTTTCCGTGGCAAATTCAAAAGCCCTTGTGATCCTTTCGCCCACAACGCTGCCCATTGAAGCCATCATATACCTTGGATCCATAACGCCCATAACGCATCTTTCGCCGCGTATGGTACATTCTCCCGTGATAACGGCGTCTTTAAGACCGGTGCTGTCGCGGAGAGCCTGCTGTTTTGTTTCATAGCCGGGAAAATCTATGGGATTTTTACTCAGCATATCCGCGTCAAATTCCTTAAAGCTGTCCTTATCCGCAATGAGCTTTATCCTTTCCGGTGCAGTGAGCCGGGAATGGTAATTGCACTGGGGACACACTTTCAGGTTCTTTTCCAGTTCGTCGGTCATTATAACATTCAGACATCTGGGGCATTTGAACACCAGATCCTCCGGCACTTGTACCGCAGTATCCTCAGATCTTTCGCCGTCCT
Organism: uncultured Clostridia bacterium; assembly: GCA_947627905.1. GTDB lineage: Bacteria > Bacillota > Clostridia > Oscillospirales > Ruminococcaceae > RGIG8773. Next base: position 60,748 of record CANQXX010000005.1, on the reverse strand, counting down.
CTTTGTCATCCTCCGGCGAATTGACGTTAAAACGTGTTTTCACCACGTTGAACAGGTCCTCAAGACCCATATATCTTCACTCCTTATCATAGCAAACACCGCCGCGCAGGTCTGCCAAGAGAAATTTACTGTTTTCAAAAACGTATGAGCATCCAAATAATACTTATTGCCAACAGGATCATTAAAAACTTTTTATACTTCTGCTCTGTTGTGTTTAGCTTTAAAAAAGACAGGCATATTAAAAAACCAAAAAACGGGATCGCTATCGTACATATTATCAGCCAAAAATATTTTGAACAAAATTCGCCGGCGTCGGTAAAAAAGTTTGATGAATTGTTCCCGGACTGCTGTCCGCCGCTGTAATATCCGCCCTGACCGGTATTCCGTCCGTACTGTCCCGCCTGACCGTACTGTCTGAACGTGTTCCCCGTTCTGTAATAGGGAGTACCCTGCCCTTGCTGACCATACTGTCCCTGCTGTTGATAACGGGAATTTCCGCCCTGATAATATGGACTGCCCTGACCGTTCAAGGGCTGACCGTACTGTCCCTGCTGTCCATAGGAGAAATTTCCGTTCTGTCCGATAGTTTTTCCCTGATCGTTGCGTACTTTTATATCAATGGGATCGGGACGGTCAGGATAAATTTCCTCCATCTGAACATCGGGAATTATCTCGCGGATATGTTCTTCTTCCGGCTGCGGGTAATCGGAGGGATCGTAGTTATAAAGTGCGCTGATATCGTCCTCGTCGGGTATCCTGTAGCCGCATGAAACACATTCGCCGTTCTGTAGTTTTCCCTGACACAATGGACATCTTTCAGCCATGATCTATCAACACCCCTTTAATTAAAGCTGAGAACTGAGATGCTGACATAAACCGTTAGTGTTCTTTTCTCAGCTCTTTCTTCCAAGATAACCTATATCGTACTTTCCGGATTCAAAAACCGGATCGCGTATGAGCGAAAGCTGAAAATCTATATTTGTATCTACGCCCTCAACGATAAATTCCGCCAGAGCCCATTTCATTTTTGCAATAGCTTCCTCACGGGTAGGAGCATAAACTATCAGTTTTGCTATCATGCTGTCATAATAAGGCGTGATAGTATAGCCCTGATATGCGGAGCTGTCCACGCGTATGCCCGGACCTCCGGGAATGTGCAGTGCGCTTATCCGTCCGGGGCTTGGGCGGAAATTCTTTTCGGGATTTTCCGCGTTTATGCGGCATTCTATGGAATGTCCCTTTATGCGGATATCCTCCTGCGAATAGGGCAGCTCCTTTCCTGCTGCAATTTTAAGCTGCGCCTTTACAAGATCGACCCCTGTAACAAATTCCGTTATCGGGTGTTCCACCTGAATACGGGTATTCATTTCCATAAAATAAAAATTCTGCTTATCGTCCACAAGGAACTCTATAGTTCCGGCGTTGTAATAACCGCATACCTTTGCCGCCGCAACGGCAGCCTTGCCCATTCTTTCGCGGAGCATGGGCGTCATTATGGTGGAGGGGCTTTCCTCAAGCACCTTCTGATTGCGCCTCTGCATGGAGCAGTCGCGCTCTCCGAGATGTATGACGTTGCCGTGTTTGTCGGCAAGTATCTGGAACTCAATATGTTTAGGATTAATAATAAATTTTTCCATGTAGATGCTGTCGTCGCCGAAGAAATTCAGAGCCTCCTGTTTTGCCGCAGTTATCTGGGCTTCAAGCTCATCGGGAGAATTTACAAGGCGTATGCCGCGTCCTCCGCCGCCTGCCGAAGCCTTTACCATAAGCGGATAGCCTATCTCATCGGCAATATCCTGAGCTTCTTCTATGGACTTTACCTCGCCGTCGCTTCCCGGTATTACGGGAACGCCGGCTTTTTTCATGGCGGATTTTGCCGCGGCTTTATCTCCCAGCATTTCTATTGATTCCGGAGAAGGACCTATGAATGTTATCCCGCATTTGCCGCAGTTGCGGGCAAAAGACGCATTTTCCGAAAGAAATCCGAAACCGGGGTGAACGGCGTCCGCGCCTGTTATCTCACAAGCCGCTATCATAGCCTGTTCGTTAAGATAGCTGTCTTTTGTGGCAGGACCGCCTATGCAGACCGCTTCATCGGCTATCTTTGCGTGAAGAGCGTTCCTGTCGGCAGTAGAAAACACCGCTACGGTTTTCAGTCCGAGCTCACGGCACGCTCTTATAACTCTTACGGCAATTTCACCGCGGTTGGCAATAAGAACTTTTTTAAACATGATAATTCACCTTTCGGTAATTATTTTATCGCAAAGGAAATTTCCGCAGAAACGGCTTTTTCGCCGTTTACCGTTGCAACGGCTTTTCCCACTCCCACAGGACCTTTTACCTTGATTATCTCCACTTCGATGCGCAGAGTATCTCCCGGAACTACCTGACGGCGGAACTTTGCTTCCTTTACTCCACCGAAAAAGCCTATCTTCCCTTTGTTTTCGGGCAGCGCAAGCATTGCCACAGCGCCTGCCTGCGCGCACATTTCAAGCATGAGCACTCCCGGAACTACCGGGTAGTCGGGGAAATGTCCCTTGAACCAGAACTCGTCCGGAGACATATATTTTGTTGCCACAACGCGTTTCCCTGCTTCCATTTCTTCAACGGAATCTATCAGCAGGAACGGATCGCGGTGGGGAATCACTTCCTTGATCTGCTCCTTGTCCATTGCAGCCATGAAACGTCCCTCCTTACTTGATTATCATTATCGGCTGATCGTATTCCACGGCTTCGCCGTTCTTTACGAGAATTTCCGAAACAACACCGTCAAAATCGCTCTGAACTTCGTTCATCAGCTTCATTGACTCGATTATCATAAGTACGTCGCCTTTTTTTACCTGCTTTCCGACCGTGACGAACGGCGGCTTGTCCGGCGCTGACGCCGCATAGAAAGTTCCCACTATTGGAGCTTTTACAACGTTGCCCTCAGTGACGGCAGGCTTTGCTTCAGGCTGTGCAGCAGGGATATTTGCCGCAGCAGGAGCAATTCCGCCCATAGGAGGCGGAGGAGGACATTTCTTTCCTTTTATGGTTATCATATTATCGCCGCAGGCAATGGTTATTTCACCCAGATCCTTTTCATTCACGATATCCGCCAGTTTTGAGACCGTGTCAAGGTCTGTATTGAAAATCTTTCCGCTCATATCACTTTCTCCTTAATCTTTGTATTTTACTATGCAAAGCGTAGCGTTGTGTCCGCCGAAGCCAAGGCTGTTGGAAAGCGCGGCGTTCACCGTCATTTCGCGTCCGCCCTCCGTGCAGTAGTCAAGGTCACATTCCGGATCGGGAACTTTATATCCTCTTGTCACATGAACGTAATCGTTCTTTACCGAAAGCGCCGTTACGATAGCTTCCACCGCGCCTGCCGCGCCGAGAAGGTGTCCCGTCATGGACTTTGTGGAATTTATCGCTACCTTATGAGCCTTTTCCTCGCCGAGAGCTTTCTTTATCGCCTTTGTTTCGTACTTGTCGTTAAGTCCGGTGGAAGTACCGTGAGCGTTGATATAGTCGATATCTTCGGCTTTAAGACCGGCTTCCGTATAAGCGTTTATCATGCCTCTTGCAGCAGCGTCTCCCTCCGGAGACGGGCTTGTCATGTGGTAAGCGTCGCCTGTTGCACCGTAACCGGCGATCTCGGCGTAAATTTTCGCGCCGCGGGCTTTTGCGTGTTCAAGCTCTTCAAGAATAAGCGCGCCGCAGCCCTCGCCCAGTACAAAACCGTTTCTTTCCGCATCAAAGGGTATAGAACATCTTTCAAGATCGTCGGAACGGGTAAGCGCTTTCATGTTATTGAACCCTGCCAGCGCGAATTTGCCAACGCAGGATTCTGCGCCGCCTGCAATGCATACATCAAGGTATCCGTCCTTTATCTTGCGGAATGCTTCTCCTATAGCGTGCGCCGCCGAGGAGCAAGCCGTTGTAGTGCAGTAGTTATCGCCCTTGAAACCGGTCCGCATTGCGATAGTTCCGGCAGCCATATTCCCTATCATCATGGGAACATAGAATACCGATATCCTGTCAGGACCTTTTTCAAGGAATTTTTCATGCTCCTGAAGCGTAAGATTAAGACCGCCTATGCCTACTCCGAAGATCACTCCTGCGCGGAAAGGATCAACGTCCTTGAAATCCGTACCGCTGTCGGCAAGAGCGTCCATAGCCGCCGTTACCGAAAACTGAGTAAATCTGTCCATTCTTCTTGCTTCTTTTTTGTCGATATATTTTTCACAGGAAAAGTCCTTTACCCGTGCGGCGATCTTTATATCAAAATCGTCGCCTGTAATATCGGAGATATAATCAAAACCGTGCTTTCCGGCTTTAAGACTGTTCCATAATCCGTCAATGGTATTTCCGACCGGTGAGACAACGCCCATTCCGGTAATTACTACTCTTTTCATATATAATATCCTTTCAGAACAAACTTGATCCTTACATAGACAGACCGCCGGAGATCTCAATGGTCTGTCCCGTAACGTAGGAGGAATCCTCCGAACACAGGAAAGATACCACTCCGGCTATCTCGTCCACTGTGCCGTAGCGCTTCATGGCGATAGCTTCAAGCATTTTTGCTTTCTGCTCGTCGGTGAGCTTGTCGGTCATAGGTGTTTTTATAAATCCCGGAGCAACGGCGTTTACGTTGATATTGCGCGAGCCCAGCTCCTTTGCTGCAGTTTTTGTCATTCCTATTATAGCTGCCTTTGACGCGGAATAGTTTATCTGTCCGGGATTGCCGTACAGTCCTGCCACAGAGGCAAGATTGACGATACGTCCCTGCTTCTGCCTTATCATGACGTTTCCTGCCAGCTTCATCATATTGAAAACGCTCTTCTGGTTGACGGAGATGACCATATCATACTGTTCCTCCGGCATTCTTGCCATAAGACCGTCCCTTGTTATGCCGGCGTTGTTTATAAGAATGTCGATAGTTCCGAAGCGTTCCTTTACAGCCTTTACCATAGCTTCGCACTGATCGTATCTTGAAACGTCTGCGCAGAATATTTCAGCCTCAACACCAAGCGCGCGGATATCGTCCGCAATGGTGTTGTTTTCAAACATACTTTCGTTAAGATCGTTAAGAGCGATATTGCAGCCGTCCTTTGCGAGGCGGAGAGCTATCGCTGCGCCTATTCCTCTCGATGAACCTGTTATGATCGCTGTTTTAGCCATATTTTTCAATCCTTTCGGCAAAATTAGAATACTGAACAAAGTTTTAAGGGGAGCCTTTCAGTATGTACCGTATCACATTCTTTTTCCGGAATGAATATCTCTCTTCCGATAAGCAGTATATCGCGCCTTATATCAATTGACCGGATAAACTGCCTGCATTTTGTTTCGGAAAGCTTTTTTACCGCCGTTTCCAGCCGCCGGAGGCTTATCCTTACCGATATGCTCCCATACACGGAGTATACTCCTATCGCTGCAAGGATAACAAAGAACCCGCTGTTTTTGTCCCAATCCGAAAATGTCAGCAGCACACTTTGTATCAGCAGCAGCACAACGCTTTTCTGCCAAAGGTCAAGCGCGGCTTTTACAATATAAAGCTCGGCAATATCATAAATGCCATTGTCATAATATCCTGCGATCAATAAAGCCGCCTCCCTCCGTCAGATCTTCGCGCTTTTAATATTCTATGATGACAGCGCCCATGGTAAGTCCTGCTCCGAAACCCACAAGGCAGAGCTTGTCTCCGCGCTTTATCGTTCCGTCCGTTATTGCTTCATGCAGAGCTGTAGGTATCGACGCGCTTGAAGTATTGCCGTGCTCGGCGATGTTCACTATGAATTTATCCATTTTTACGCCGAGATTTTTTGCAGCCGTCTCGATTATCCTTATATTCGCCTGATGCGGAACGAACCAGTCGATATCCGCAATATCAAGCCCTATCTTGTCTGCGGCTTTTTTTGCAGCTGCAGGCAGAGCCTTGGTGGCAAACTTGTAAACTTCCTTGCCGTCCTGATAAAGAAAATATTTTCCCGCCGCAAAATCGCCGGTCTCTATTTCGTCGGCGTCTGTGGTCCTGAACGGGTGGAGCACCTTGTGCACCTTTGAATAGAGGAACTTTGCACCCCGTCCGTCCGCGCCTATATAGCTTGTGAACATCTTGTCGGAACGGGCAACAACGGCAGCCGCAGCTCCGTCCCCGAAAAGTATACATGACGAACGATCCGTATAATCGGTTATTTTTGAAAGCCTTTCTGCAGCGACTACAAGCACATATTTCAGATCGCTGTCAGTCTGAAGATATCTCTTTGCGGCGTCTATACCGTAAACAAATCCGGAGCAGGCGGCGTTAAGGTCATAAGCAGCCGCGTCCGTGGCTCCTATGGCGTCCTGTATAACGCAGGCTACAGACGGCGTGGAAAAGTCGCTTGTGATAGTCGTTGCAATGATAAGACCTATCTCGGAACCGTCTATGCCGGCATTTTCAAGCGCTTGCCGGGAGGCCTCCGCGCCCATTCTCCATGTTGGTTCGCCGTTGGTTATATGTCTTGCCTTTATGCCGGTACGGGTAGATATCCATTCATCGTTGGTATCCACCACCTTTGCAAGGTCGTCGTTGGTAACGCGAAGGACAGGCGTATAAGCTCCTGTTCCTAAAATTTCAATTCCGCACAAATCGGTACCCTCCATTTTCTTTATTCCGACAGATAACGTTCTTATAGAATATACCCTATTGAAATTTTACAATATATATGGTATATTAATTATATAGTCCTTGGCAGTGCCGCAAACAATAAGCATATATTAATATTGTAATATTTTTCGTCCCCGTTGTCAACGATTTCGGAAAATAAAATTTGCCTGCGGCAAAAATATTTTTGAAAGGGAAAAGATAATATGTCAAAAACTGTATTTTTATTCTCCGGACAAGGCTCTCAGTACATAGGAATGGGAAAGGAGCTTTGTGAAAAATACCCGCAGATAGATGTATTTGCCCGCGCAAGCGAGATCGTCGGCTTTGACATTGCGGAAAAGATAAACAATTCTTCCGAGGAAGAACTTGCAAGGACGATCTATTCCCAGCCTGCGATAATGGCAGCGTCCCTGACGGCTTTTGAAGCCATGAAAATAAACGGGATAGAATTTTCCGCTGCGGCAGGACACTCCCTCGGCGAATATGCGGCTATGGTAGCTTCCGGCATACTTTCTTTCGAGGACGGATTTAAGGTCATCAAGGCAAGAGCGGAAGCCATGCAGAAAGCCGCAGAGGCTTCCGACGGCGCTATGTACGCAATTATCGGAAAGTCCGCAGAGGAGATCGAACAGGTATGCGCCGGCATCGACGGATATGTAGTTCCGGTAAATTATAATTCTTCCGTACAGACGGTCATTGCCGGAGAAGCCGAGGCTGCCGGAAAAGCAGCTGCGGAATTTGCCGGAATGGGTGCAAAAGCCGTAAAGCTCGGAGTAAGCTCGGCTTTCCATTCAAAGCTGATGCAGCCTGCCGCAGAAGAATTTGAAGCCGCCGTAAAAAGCATGAACATAACATTCCGCAAACCGACGGTATCTTTCTATTCCAACCTTACCGGAGGAGAACTGACCGACTTTGACAATATGCCCGAAAAACTTGCAAAACATATCGTTTCGCCGGTAAGATTTACTTCGGAGCTGAACGCGCTCCGGTCCGCAGGATATGTAAACTTTGTTGAACTCGGTCCTAACAAAGTGCTTACCGGACTGGTAAGAAAAACTCTCAAAGACGTTACCGCCCTTAATGTGGAAAATGAAAAAACTCTTGAAAAGGCACTTGAAGCGCTGAAAAATGTTTAAACCTCTATTTACATTTCTGCTTGGATATGGTAAAATATGATAAAGGAGAGTGATATTTATGAAGCTTGGTTTCGGTCTTATGCGCCTTCCCATGCTCGACGAGGACAATATCGACATCGAACAGGTCGAAAAAATGGCTGACGCGTTTATCGCCGCAGGAGGTACTTATTTCGACACGGCTTATCCTTATCATAAAGGGAAAAGCGAAGCCGCTTTCCGTGAAGCTGTGGTAAAAAGATATCCCCGCGAAAGCTATACTGTCACCGATAAGCTGCCTATGTTCAGCATAAGAAAAACGGAAGAAATGCAGCCCATTTTCGATGAACAGCTAAAGCGCTGCGGCGTGGACTATTTTGATTATTACTGGCTCCACGCTCTCGGAAACGATACATACAACATCTCCGAACAGATAGGCGCTTTTGACTTCATCGCCCGCAAAAAAGCCGAGGGAAAGGTAAAGCATATCGGATTTTCTTTCCACGATTCGGCGGAAGTCCTTGACAAGATACTTACAAATCACCCCGAAATGGAATTTGTTCAGTTACAGATAAATTATCTCGATCTTGAAGATCCCGGCGTTCAGGCAGGAAAATGCTATGAGGTCGCCACACGCCACGGCAAACCGGTCATAGTAATGGAACCGGTAAAGGGCGGCGCGCTTGCCAACGTTCCCGAAGAAGCCGAGGATATGATGAAAGCCCGTGAACCGGAAATGTCTCCCGCTTCATGGGCGGTGCGGTATGCGGCTTCATATGAAAACGTAATGATGGTCCTTTCCGGCATGAGCAATATGGATCAGATGAACGATAACCTCAGCTATATGAAAGATTTCAGACCGCTTTCCGCCGATGAAAAGGAAATGGTGTTAAAATGCGCGGATATCATCAGGAACAGCATTTCGATAAAATGCACCGCCTGCCGCTACTGCACCGACGGCTGCCCAAAGAAAATAGCCATTCCGGACTATTTCAAAATATTCAACGACATGAAACGATACGGAAGAAATCAGACGGAGAAAGCTGCCGCAGACTATGCCGCGCTTTCGGCGGAACACGGTAAGGCTTCCGACTGTATAAAATGCGGAAAGTGCGAAGCCCACTGTCCTCAGCATCTTCCGATAAGAGAATATCTTGCGGATATAGCTTCCGCTATTGAATGACAAAACAGACCCTTGGTCCGGACGCCCGGGCAAAGGGTCTTGTTCGGCAATATCCTGCCGTTCGGGAAAAACGATACGTTATAGGAGGAGATCCCTTGAAATTAAGATTTTACAACGGCAATATCCTGACCGCGGAAGATATGACCGTCCGGTGGGGAGAAGTTCACACCGACGGCGATACCATTACTTATGTGGGCAAAGAAAAAGATACTTCTGATGAAAAGTTTGACAGGGAAATAGATCTGAACGGAAATCTTATCATGCCGTCTTTCAAGAATGCCCATACACATTCCGCAATGGTGTTCCTGCGTTCCTATGCCGACGATATGCCGCTTCAGGACTGGCTTTTCAAACAGGTTTTCCCCATGGAGGACAAGCTCACGCCCGAAGATATATACATTTTTACAAAGCTGGCGGCGCTTGAATATTTTTCCGGCGGAACTACAGCCTGCTTTGATATGTATTTTTACCCGGAATATATCGCCCAAGCCGGCATTGACACCGGTCTGCGCACGGTGATCTGTGGGTCGGTGAGCGGCGGCGATAACAAAGCCGACTATGATTCCGCTTTGTCCCGTCTTGAGGAATACTATAATAAATTCAACGGCGCAGATCCGCTTGTCTCGTTCAAAATAGGCTTCCATGCGGAATATACAACGCATATTTCTATTATGAAAGGGATCGCGGAGCTTGCGGAAAAATACAGGCAGCCGGTCTATACCCATAATTCCGAAACTGAAAAGGAGGTCTGGGAATGTATCGGGCGCCACGGGAAAACTCCTGCCGCTCTTATGGAAGAAACAGGACTTCTCAAATACGGCGGCGGAGGATTCCACTGTGTTCATTTTACCGACGAGGATATGGAGATCTTCCGCAGGAACGGCGCATGGGTAATAACCAACCCCTGCTCTAACTGCAAACTTGCCAGCGGCATTGCTCCCCTTGCCGAAATGCGTAAAAAAGGTTTGAAGCTCGCCATAGGAACGGACGGCGCAGCAAGCAACAACGCCCTTGATATGTTCCGGGAGATGTACCTTGCTTCCGTACTGCAAAAGATACTTGAAAAAGACGCTTCCGCAATGCCGGCGGACGCAGTTCTTGAAATGGCTGTAAAAGGCAGCGCACTTGCAATGGGGCTTACCGATTGTGATACCCTTGCGGCAGGTAAAAAGGCGGATATGACGGTCATTGACCTGAATACTCCCAATATGCAGCCGCTCCATAATACCGTGAAGAATATGGTCTTTGCAGGGAATAAGAGCAATGTCCTAATGACCGTCAGCGGAGGAGTTATAGTTTACGAAAACGGACAGTTCCCTACCCTTGACGCGGAAAAGATCTATGCCGACGTAAACGCTACCGTAAAGGCGCTTATAAACCGATAAAAAGCAATATCCCGTATCTTTATGCCCTTGGATATCACCGATATTTCAAGTTATTCCCTTTGGAGATAAATTTTTGTAGAATTTTTTAAAAAAGGTCTTGAAAAATTCGCAAAAATAGGTTAAAATAGATACATGTGGTGTTCGGAAAAGAACGCCGGTAAAATTTACATTTCTTTTAGGAGGAATTTTATTATGGCAGTTAAAGTTGCAATCAATGGTTTCGGCAGAATCGGACGTCTTGCATTCAGACAGATGTTCGGCGCAGAGGGCTATGATGTTGTTGCTATCAACGACCTTACAAAGCCTTCAATGCTTGCTCAGCTTCTCAAGTATGATACCGCACAGGGCGGTTATTGCGGAAAAATAGGTGAAAATCTCCACACTGTTTCCGCTGATGATGAAGCAGGTACTATCACAGTTGACGGCAAGACCCTTAAGATCTATGCTATGGCAAAGGCAAACGAACTCCCTTGGGGTGAGCTCGGTGTTGATGTTGTTCTCGAGTGCACAGGCTTCTATTGCTCTAAGGAAAAGTCACAGGCTCATATCGACGCAGGCGCAAAGAAAGTTGTTATTTCCGCTCCCGCAGGCAACGACCTCAAGACTATTGTTTATTCCGTAAATGAAAAGACCCTTACCAAGGACGATCAGATCATTTCCGCAGCTTCCTGCACAACTAACTGCCTTGCTCCTATGGCTAAGGCTCTTAACGATTTTGCTCCTATCCAGAGCGGTATCATGTCCACTATCCACGCTTACACAGGCGATCAGATGATCCTTGACGGTCCTCACAGAAAGGGCGACCTCAGAAGAGCAAGAGCCGGCGCTGCTAACATTGTTCCTAACAGCACAGGTGCTGCTAAGGCTATCGGTCTTGTTATCCCCGAGCTGAACGGCAAGCTCATCGGTTCCGCACAGAGAGTTCCTGTTCCCACAGGTTCAACAACTATCCTTACAGCTGTTGTAAAGAAGGCTGACGTTACCAAGGAAGCTATCAACGCTGCTATGAAGGCTGCTGCTTCCGAGTCCTTCGGCTACAATGAAGATCAGATCGTTTCTTCCGATGTTATCGGCATGAAGTACGGTTCACTCTTTGATGCAACACAGACAATGGTTGCAAAGATCGCTGACGATCTCTATGAAGTACAGGTAGTTTCCTGGTACGACAACGAGAACTCTTACACATCTCAGATGGTAAGAACTATCAAGTACTTTGCAGAACTTGCATAAGTTTCTTAAAGAAATAATACAGACCGCCTGTGTCCTGAAAGGCACGGGCGGTTTTTTATATAACAAGGGTTGAGTGTTGAGAGTTGAGTGTTGAGCTAAATGATAATTTGCGGGGAAGCACAAATTTATTTATCTGTGTTGCCAAACAGCTCACTGGGCTGTTTGGCAAGGTTTAAACTATAGTAATCGTTAGTGCCAAGGGGGCGCCCTCTATCGCAGGGCAGCCCCCTCTTGAAGCCACTAAAGCGGCTTCAATTCACCCCTTGCGGAGCTCTTTTTAAGGGGGATTTCGCCGTCTGCGGACGGCGACAAGGGGCTCTGCCCCTTGTCCCTGCGAGCTGGGCTCAGCTCGACCAGCTATAATATTTTTTAAGCGTTGAGAATTTTAGATATTAAAGGCTTAACACCAAACATACCCGCCCCCTTGAGGGGGCTACACGTTCAAACGGTTTACTATTTCAACTTACTTTGGGGGTGACAAAGCCCGCGGGGGCTTCCCCGCAAATTATCATTTATCTGTACATTGAAAAAATATAAATGAAAACCCACCTTTTGTTATAATTCTTCTGTGCTTGCAATTCTGCAATGTTCATGGTATAATAAATCAAGAAATCCGGTTTACCGGACAAATCCCATATCCCGCAGGATATGAGCAATGACACTTATCCCGATAAAATTCCTGCATATAAACAGGATATCTTTCATAAATTTAAATTGACAAGCTGTAATTCGCATCGGACATTTAACACATTAGGAGACGTTCACGCTATGGGATTTTTTGAACTTTTTATGATAGGCATAGGACTTTCTGCGGACGCGTTTTCTGTCTCCGTCTGCAAAGGTCTTAATATGCGGAAATTAAACCTCGGACACGCTTATATTATCGCCCTGTTTTTCGGCGGATTTCAGGCGCTTATGCCCCTTATCGGCTACCTGCTCGGCTCCGGATTTTCAAAGTATATCGAAGCCTTCGATCACTGGATAGCCTTTGTTCTGCTGCTTTTTATCGGCGGGAAAATGATTTTCGACGCCCTGCACGAAAAGGACGATGACGAGGAAACGGAATATTCCCTGAAAATCGGCGAGCTTTTCATGCTCGCGATAGCAACAAGCATTGACGCCCTTGCAGTAGGAATAACCTTTGCATTCCTTGAAGTAAGCATTTTCTTTGCGATACTTATTATCGGCGTTACGACCTTTGCGCTTTCCCTCGGCGGAGTTATTATTGGCAACCGCTTCGGCGCAAAATACAAAAATAAAGCCGAGATCGCAGGAGGAGTTATCCTGATACTTATCGGAACGAAGATCCTGCTTGAACATCTTGGAGTGATATCTTTCTGAAAGGACGTTTAAACATTGATATTAAAAGAACTTTACGAGCTTACCGAAAATATGCTTGCTGCGGCAGGCGTTGAAGATCACCGCTTCGATACCGACTGCCTTTTTGAGGATATCCTTGATGCGGACAAGGTAACTCTGCTTCTTCACGGCGACAGGGAAGTCTCCGAACCGGACGCGGACAGGCTTATGTCCGCTGCCGAAAAGCGCTGTTCCGGTATCCCTCTGCAATATATCCTCGGGAAATGGGAATTTTTCGGCAGAACGTTCTTCGTGGGAAGCGGCGTACTTATCCCCCGCCCCGATACGGAAATACTTGTTGAAAAGGTAATTGAGCATTTTGCCGGACAAAATAACCGTTCGCCGGAAATATGCGATCTTTGCAGCGGCAGCGGCTGCATTGCCGTAACCTTGAAAAAAGAACTGCCGGGAGCGGCTGTTCACGCAGTGGAGCTTTCTTCCGACGCTATGCCCTATCTTATGAAAAATATCCGCCATAATGAAGCGGACGTGAAGATCATCAAAGGCGATGTTACCGACGGCAGGCTTCTGGAAAATTTCCTTGATCCGGACGACTTCGGCGAATACCGCAGGATAGACGCGGTAGTGTCCAATCCTCCCTACCTTACCGACAAGGAAATGAACGAGCTTTCCCGTGAAGTGAAATATGAGCCTGAGCTTGCCCTGCGCGGCGGAATGGACGGTCTGAAATTCTACAGGATAATTTCCGTTCTGTGGAAAGAGATACTCAAAGACGGCGGACTTATCGCCTTTGAAATAGGCTTTGAACAAGGCGAAGCAGTTAAGGATATCCTGCAAAAAAGCGGCTATAAGAACATCGCCGTTCATAAGGATCTTGCCGGACATGACAGAGTAGTTACCGGACAGGCTTATTTTTCTTGACTTATTCGGAAATATGTGGTACAATAAGGGCAATGTTATGAATGTGCTTTCATGACATTGCCTTAAATTTCTGCATAATGTTGAAAAAGAAGGAATTATAAATGGTCAAGAATTATGATGTCATAATAGCCGGAACAGGCGCCGGCGGTATCTATACCGCGCTTAATCTTCCCGATGAGCTGAAAATACTTGTTATAACAAAACGCGATCTTATTCTCTGCAATTCGGCTCTTGCGCAGGGTGGCATAGCTGCGGTCTATCAGCCGAAAGATGACAGCGTTGGTATGCATACTCAGGATACGCTTATTGCCGGAGGATTTAAAAACAACCCGGACAGCCTGAAAATACTTGTCAACGAAGCTGCCCATGAAATTGAAACCATACTGAAACTGGGCGTTGATTTTGACAGAGACGAACACGGCGAGCTCCACCGCACTCTCGAGGGCGGACATTCCCGCAGACGTATTTTCCACCACAAGGATTCCACAGGCTTTGAAATAACCACAAAGCTTCAGGATGCGCTGAAAAAGCGTCCCAACACCGATATCGTTGAAAACGCCTTGCTTTGCAGACTGAAAAAGACTTCTACGGGATTTTCCGCAGATATACTTCACAACGACGAGCACTGCACATTCAACAGCCGTTATTTTGTACTTGCAACGGGCGGCATAGGCAGAGTATATGATTACACCACAAATTCCGCCATTGCCACCGGAGACGGCATAACTTTTGCTTATGAAATGGGTGCAAATATAAAAAATCTTTCGCTTATACAGTTCCACCCGACGGCGTTCAACAACAAGCATACCAGAGAATGCTTCCTTATCTCGGAAGCCGTCCGCGGCGAAGGCGCTTACCTCAAAAACTGCAACAAGGAACGCTTTATGCAGAATTATGACGACCGCCTTGAACTTGCTCCGCGCGACGTTGTATCTCACGCCATAATCAGCGAGGGCAGAAAGCTGAACTCCGATGAATTTTATCTTGACATAACCCACAAGGATCCGGAGTTCCTGAAAAACAGATTCCCTATGATATACAAATATCTGCTCAGTCAGGGTATAGACATGACCAAGGACATGATACCCATATATCCCTGCCAGCATTATCTTATGGGCGGAATAAACGTAAATACATCGGCAATGTCGTCTATCGACGGGCTTTACGCAGTCGGTGAATGTTCACACACAGGCGTTCACGGAAATAACAGGCTTGCTTCAAATTCGCTGCTGGAAGCTCTTGTTTTCGGCAGACAGGCTGCGGAAGATATTTCAAAACGCATCACGGAAAATCAAAGCTGCCCTCTTGACAGCCTTGAAAGCGCCGATTTCCCTGTAAATGCGGACGCAGTGCCTATCCCGCGGGGAATACGGACGGAAGTACGCCATATTATACAGAAGTCCTACTTCGTAATACCAAATATGCAGGAAGCCCTTTCGGGATTTGAACGCATTTCCGAAATAAAGCGTATGCTTGAAGAAGGCAATTTCATTATCGACCAGAATTATGTTGAAGCAAAGTCCCTTACTACAGTTGCTTATCTTATACTTAAAGAAGTTATATGATGATAAAACGTCCTGCCGCAAAAGCAGGACGTTTTCTTTGCCTAAAAAAGATCTCCCCGTAAAATTTATACGGGGAGGTCTTATCTTTTTGTTTGTACCGTCTTTTCTGAAAATGCCTTACTTCTTCTTTCTTGCGCATATTGCCGCAACAGCAGAAGCTGCCAGTGCAAACATTATTGCGGTAAGTGAATCGCCGGTTTCAGGATTTTCATTTTCTTCCGGCTCGTAAGGAATATCGCCGTCTCCGTCGGTATCATCGTCAGCCTCAGTCTCTTCGGGTTCTTTGGCTTCTTCGGCATCGTCGGGATATTCGTAATTTTCGTCGTCGGGAAGCTCCTCTTCATCAGAGCTTGCCGATGCGCCGGAATCTACGGTATCATACGGAACGTCCGGATCATAAGGATCGCTGCCGTCGGGGTCGTCCGGATAGTTATTGTCGGGATCATCCGGATCGCCGGGATTTCCGGGATCGTCGGGATTTCCGGGATCGTTCGGATCGTCCTTAGGGATATAGCGGTTTTCAAAGTCGGCTTCATTTGTGCGGTGATCTACTATGGTTCCGCCTACATTTATGCTTCCGTTTATTTTGTACTCTCCGCTTTCCGGCAGGACTTCTCTTACGTTGTAGCTGTATCCTTTAGGCATTCCTGCGACTGTTACAGTTTCGCCGGCTTTAAGTGTGATCTTTCCGCCGCTGGATACGCTTCCGGAAGAACCCTTTGTTCCGGTATAACCAAACGGACCCGGTGCATAGTTACCGTTCATGTCAAATATTTCTATCACGAACTCAAAGCTGTCCTCATTTTCGCTGTTGATGTCGTTTCCGGCTTCGTCAACAACATCTTTATGGATAATAAGCTCATATGTCTTTGGCGGCTCCGGAGGATCAACAGGTCCCGGAGGATTTGTCGGTCCCGGAGGGTCTGTCGGTCCCGGAGGATCTGTAGGTCCCGGAGGATCTGTAGGTCCCGGAGGATCAGGATCGTCAGGATCGGTGCTTCCGAATGTGTTGATATAAGCTACGGTCGTCATATCGGTTGAGATCGTTCCTTGCGGTTTTCCGGTTATGGAAGCGGTATAACCCTCAGCTTCAGCCTCTACTACCTCGTATGTTGATCCGGAAGGTATGCCGGATATGGTGATACTCTGTCCATGAGTAAGTGTAAATGTTACTGTTCCGCCGTTAACGGTCGCAGTCGTATCGCTGACTGACAATGTCATATCTGTAACCGTTGTCGGAGGAGATATGGTCACCGTAAAGTCAAATCCGCGTGTCATATCCGCTCCCTCTCCGGTTACGGACTTTGTTACGGTAAGGCTTGCGGTAGTACCTGGTGACGGCTCAGCAGTTTTCTTGGTGTTGATTACGTTCACAGTAACGTCCTGAGCATCAGCGCTTATCGTTCCTGTTTCAGAACCGCCATAATCAACGTCATAATCCGCCGCATATTGGCTGTCTTCCTCAACGGTATACGTTGCTCCGGAAGGTATGCCGGATATGGTCACGCTCCGTCCATGAGCAAGTTTGAATGTTACTGTTCCGCCACTAACAGTTGCAGCCGTATCATCGACTGACAATGTCATATCTGTGACCGTGCTCGGAGGAATTATGGTTACCGTAAAGTCAAATTCCTGTGATGTATCCGCTCCCTCTCCGGCTACAGATTTAGTTACGGTAAGACTTGCGGTGGACGGCTCAGCAGCTTTCTTGGTGTTGATTACGTTCACAGTAACGTCCTGAGCATCAGCGCTTATCGTTCCTGTTGCGGAACTTTTATATTCAACGCTGTAATCCGCCGCATATGTGCTGTCCTCCGCAACGGTGTACGTTGCTCCGGAAGGTATGCCGGATATGGTCACACTCTGTTCATGAGCAAGTTTGAATGTTACCGTTCCGCCATCAATGGTTGCAGCCGTATAGTCTCCGCTGACTGACAATGTCATATCTGTGACCGTGCTCGGAGGAATTATGGTCGCCGTAAAGTCAAATGCAAGTGATGTATCCGCTCCCTCTCCGGTTACGGTTTTAGTTACGGTAAGACTTGCGGTGGACGGCTCAGCAGCTTTCTTGGTGTTGATTACATTCACGGTAACGTCCTGAGCATCTGCGCTTATCGTTCCTGTTGCGGAACTTTCATATTTAACATCATAATCCGCCGCATATGCACTGTCCTCCGCAACGGTATACATTGCTCCGGAAGGTATGCCGGATATGGTGATATTCTGTCCGTGAGCAAGTTTAAATGTTACCGTTCCGCCATCAACGGTTGCAGCCGTATAGTCTCCGCTGACTGACAATGTCATATCTGTGACCGTGCTCGGAGGAATTATGGTTGCCGTAAAGTCAAATGCAAGTGATGTATCCGCTCCCTCTCCGGTTACGGTTTTAGTTACGGTAAGGCTTGCGGTAGGCTTCTTGGTGTTGGTTACAGTTACGGTAACGTCCGGAGTATCTGCACTTATCTTTCCGTCTCCGTCGTCAGCAGTTTCGGACGCCTCAGAATATGTTACTGTATAGCCTTTCGAGGATTCGGCGGTTTCTTCAACATGGAACGAAGTTCCATAAGGAATATCGGTAAATTTTGCTTCATCGCTGTTTCCAAGCGTTACTGTAACTGTTGTGCCTTTAATTTCAGCGCCGTCAAGCTTTATGCCGGACAAATCTTCTGTTCCGCTGAATGTAACGCTGATATCGAACGGACCTTCCGTTCCAATGCCATTGATAACTTTCTTTTCAACGATCAGCGTTCCGGTAGACTTCTTTTTATTGGTAAATTCTACGAGATGTGTATCACCGGCTTTTGTATAGATAACCTTATTATCTATAACCTGTTCATATTTGTCCGGTATATTGATCTCACCGACAGTAAATGTCATATCGGCAGGAACGCCCTTTATCGTTGCTTTCTGACCGTGATAAAGAGTTATTGTCGCCTTGCCTTTTGTGAACGTTACATTTGTATCCTGCGAAGAAGTATCAACCGGCACACCGGAAGTCTCATATTTTACCTCATATGCTCCTGCAAAGTCGGTATTGTCAGTTGCTTCGATCTCAAATTCAAATGCCTCGTTATCCTCTGCCGCAATGTAATTTTCAACCGTCTTGGAGATAGAAATGTTTGCAGTATTGGATGAATTGGTAAATTCGGCCAATAATCCCGAACCTGCTGTTATTGTGCCTGAATACTTCCTGTCATCTTTTATCTCGTTGTTTACACTTACGGTAAATCCGGCAGCACTTTTCTCCGATTCAACTACGTTGACTTCAGCTCCGGCAGGCAGCCCTTTGATAGTAATCTTACCCTTGTCGCTGAGAGTGAACGTTCCGACGCCGTCGTTGTTCAGCTCTATCGGGGTGCCTTTTTCACCATTAAGCTCGGTATCAAATGTTCCCTGAACAGGAACATGGCCTTCGCCCCTTGTTACCGTTATTTCAAAGTCAAACGATTTGGCAGGATCTGTGTAGCCGACTACATTCTTGGTTATGCTGATATCGCCGGTATTTTTGGTGTTGCGTATTGTGGCATTGTATTCTCCGACTGTTTTGTTATTGTTCTCGTAATCTACACTATATCCAGCACTATATCCGTCAGCAAAAGTCTCATTAACGACGTAGCATGCGCCCTCAGGCAGACCTTCTATAGTTACTGTCTCTCCGTGGTGTATCTCGATATTTGTCTTGCCGCCGTCAAATTCATATTCGTTCGATTTGCTGTCGTAATATTTTCCGGTAACGGGTATGTCTTTTTTCTCGTCATAGCCCTCTACTCCGTCTGTATCAATGTAGACCTGTAACTCGACATTGAATACATCTTTCAGGCTGTAATCTTCGTTGTCGATATCTTTGTCTATTGGCTCTGAACCTTCATAAACGATCTTTGTTATTGACAGATCAGCCGTGTTCTTGGTGTTGGTTATGGTTTCAGTTGCAGAATAGTAATCGTCGGCAAGATCTGCTTTTGTGTATATTGTGCCTGTTACGGGATCCTTCGGCGGATCATATCCGGCAATTCCCGTCTCCGTGATAGTGTACTCCGTTCCTACAGGCAGACCTGTAATAAGGGCAGACTGATTGTGCTTAAGCTCAAATGTCATTTCGCCGTCAGAATCAAGCGGCAATTCTTCCGTTTTGCCGTCAATGGTAACGGGATATGTTCCGGCAAGAAGCTCTCCGTCCTTTTCAAACTTGACTGTAAATTCAAATCCGATACTCTCGTCAAACGTATTCAGAGCTTCTGTCGAGGATATCTGCTTGGTGACAGTAAGCTGACCAAGCTGCATTTTGTTTTCTACAATGACTTGGTTGGCAGCATTACTAAGCTCGGTTTCAGCATTAAGCTTGTTTCCATCGCTCAAATATATTTCCGTAATGTAACCGTCATAGTTTTCCTCGGAAACGGTATACTTTGTTCCCTCAGGAAGTCCAAGGATCATTACAGACTGACCGTCCTTAAGGTTAAATGTCATTGTACCGTCGGATACGGTATATGAAGTACCATCGCCCTCCGGATAAGCAGTATCCTCCCTGCCTTTGATCTTATAATAGTATGATCCAGTAAGATCCGCACCGGCGTTGTTTTCAAGCTTAACTGTAATTTCAAATGCTGTTGCCGTGTCCTTGCTTGCCTCATAACCGACCGGCACTACTACATTCTTGGTGATCTCAAGGCTCAGCGGCTTATGCTTGTTGGTAAATTCTGCCTTTGTAGCATTAGCATCAGTCGACGTGCCATCAACGGCTTCAATCGTTACCATGTCATTTACCAGATTGCTCTTTGTTTCATAATTACCATCAGGATCTTCCGTAACAGTTGCTGTTATTTTTGCCGGCAGACCGTGGATCTTTATGCTCTCACCGTGTTTCAGAGTGAGCTTGATGATGCCTTCCTTGGTACGTTCAAACGCTGGACCGTCAGCTGCAGTGACAGTTCCTTTGCTGCCGAACGTTACCGTTCCAGCATTTGGAGTTCTGTTATAGTCATAATTGTATGTACCGGCAGCATCTATTCCGGAAGTACCTGCCAGCGTAATTGTAAACGTAAACTGTGTATCCTTATCTTCCGGTGTAAGATCATCAGCATCGCCGGACAAGCTTTCGACCGTTTTGGAAATTTTCAGATCGCCGACCTGCTTTATGTTGGTAAAGGCAACCGGTTCCGTTTTGTTGCCGGAAGCATCAGCCTCAATAACTCCATTCTTGGATACGCTTTCAGTCTCGTTCACGGTAGTTTTATAACCTACCGGCGCACTTTCGGTGATCTCATACTTCAAGCCGTCGGGGAGTTCGTCAATTACAGCTTTTTCGCCGTCTTTAAGTATGAGTGTATAAGAACCTTTTTCGCCTGTAAATCTTTCTGCCAGATCGCCGGTCACTGCTTCGTCGTTTATCTTAACATGACTTGCAATATCGGTCATTTCATAAGGCGTACCAGACGTAAGATCATCACCGTAATACAGCTTAACGGTAAACGTAAACTCCCGGCTCTTGTCGATCTCGCTATCATTGGAACTTTTTACTTCCTTGGAAATTTCAAGTTTGCCCATAGGCATATCAAGGGAAATAATTGCCAGTGCAAGACGGTTGTCGGTGTAGATCGTACCGTCTATTTTTTTCTCTTCAGTGGGTTCGTCAACAGGATAACCAAGATAAGCCTGCGTATTATCTTCGCTGATACCTGCGGCAAGAGCGTCCGCAATTTTAGAGCCCGTTTTGAGTTCTTCAAGGTTTGCAGGAGAAATTCCACTTGGTATTGCTTCAAGCATTTCATCTGTGGTCTTATTATTTACACGTAAAGTTTCAAATAGATCATCATGACCTTCAACATCAACAAACTCAACCGTGCCAAATGTTACACCTGAAAGTGTAGATTCACCCTTATTATTTTCGATCGTATACTTGCCGATAGGAAGATATTCTTCACCGGTTTCTGTATTTTTGAAAATGTCTTTGTTGATCTCGGCTTTAGCATAAATTACAACATATTCGCCATTTTCATCTTTATCAAAGAGATATGTGTGATCTTTGTCTTTAGATGCATAATCGTTCATGTCGTCCCAAGAACGCTCAGTATCAAATTCAACAGTAAATGTAGCTGCTTCTGTCGGATCTGTACTTCCGGGAGCAGTACGCATAAGCGTTCCGGTATAGTCTAAAGACTGTTTCCCCAGATGATCATGAATGTGATCATAATCTTCTTTATAGATCTTAAGACCGAGAACAACTTCACCCTTTACAAGACCGATATTGTAAACTCTGCCGTAACTTACCGATTCCTGTGCCTTACCCTGTTCAGGCTTATACGCTCTATCCCAAGGATAAACCGCTTTTGTTGTGCCGTCTGTTTCCGTAATAAGATTTTTGTTGGCTTCTATTCTGTCTGAATTTGCTATCTCATCTTCCACTTTGACTTCATTGGCAACAAATCTTACTATCAGTTTATACTGTCTCGTCTTGGTGGATCTTGTTTCAAAAGGTGAGCTGTCTGCTGTGCCGCTTTCTCCGGCATCTACATCACGATCGATAAGCGATATCGCATAATAGATATCTCCGATCTTATCCTCTGACTGCGGCATATCGGCGGCAATATTGTTTTCCGGCTCGGGTTCTCCTGCGGCAACAGGCAGATAATAGTAAGGAAGTTTTACATATTTATGCTCATTGCTCGGATCGTTGAAAAAGTCATCAACAGCTTTTTCAATGTCTGCTTTGCTTGCATTATTGTCAATTTTTATAAAACTATTGTCATTGGCTTTTTCAATTATATCCTCAATGCCTTTTTTAAGAGCTTCGTTATAATTATCAAATGAACCCTTTTCGGGATTGTTGTAATAGTATCTTCCCAGATATTCCCAGTAAAGAGTTTTCACTATCTCCATACCTGCCTGCTCGGCAACATCAACAGGGTCAAGCTCTTCACCGAGATAAACAACGATGTCCTTTTCTTTGAAGCTGAGATCTTCAAGGCGCACGTTTACCGTAGTTCTTGGGAAGCCCTTGGAAACATCAGCATTAAGGTATGTTTCATTGTCACTGCTTAATTGTCTTACGGCGTCCTTAGTGCCTGAACTGTTTGCATAATCGCCCTCTTCTTTTGACGAGTTTGAATATACCCAGTTCATTTTTTCCTTATTGCCGTTTGTAAGAACAGCGTTTCCGCCGATGAAATCTTCCTTAGCGATAAGGCGCATTTCCCTGCTCCATACGGTCAATTTAGTCGCGCCAACGGCACACGCCGGTATATCCTCTTTATCCCAGCGCAGGAAATACATATTCTCCTTTTTGTCATAATGCAGACCAACGCCGTCTGTACCGTCATAAAGTTTGATATTGCCAATAAGAGTACTATCGCCGGGAGCTGTAGTTCCGGTTTTGAAAACCTTGGTTGTGTCGGTGACTTCTGTCCATACTTTTTTCGTATCGTCATAGCTCTGTATTGTTACTTTTCCGCCTGCGCCCAGAACGAGCCTGTAATCCGTGGTGTCTGTTAAAGTATTGGGGTTCTTTACGATCATATCGAATCTGGGATCGATATAGTCCTGAACGGTATAATCCGTCAGCTTTTCGGAGATGTTCATAAGAACACCCTGTGTAAACATTCTTGTAAGGTCTTCACCGTTCGTTGCAACAAAAATATATTTATCTTTTGCTTCTTCTGCCAGTTCTTCGTCAGTCAATGTTGAAATATCTTTATCAAGCGCAAGTTTTTCATATGTAGGCGCATCTTCGCCTTCTTTTAATTTCTTTCCGGCTATAGCGCTGACAAAACCCGGCACCTTACTGTCTTCGGCAGCAGCATCGTCGGTAAATGCACCGGTCTTCAGCAGAACGACAAATATTTCATAGTCGTTTTTATCTTTAAGCTCTTGGGCAATATCTTTTGCTGCTTTGCCGTCGTCGCCGCCCGATTCAAGGCTTGTATCCTTACCGTCGGTAAATACAACTATGTATTTCTTGGCGTCGTTGTCTTCACCGTCTTTGAGCCTTATTTTGTCAAGATTATCTTTATACGCCTGCAGACCTACCGCCAGATTAGTACCGCCAGTCAGACCATAGTTATACTGTTCAACATCACCTGATGGATCAAAGCCTAATGAGCTACCGTCTCCTCTTGTAAGGCTCATAAGCCGGCTTATTTCCTGAGTATCATTTGTCCAGTCAAGAAGAACCAAGTGGTCAAGTTCTTTTTCGGTTATCCTGTCTTTTTTTTCATTGATTTCAAGACTGAATCTTACAGCAGAAACACGGCTTTCGCGAGATTCGGTGATAAGCTGTGAAGCAAACCTACCCAGTGAATACTGCAGCTCCTCTACCTTTGTTCTCTGCTGATCGTTTTTAGCATAAACATAGGATACCCCTGAGGTATGGTCAAGATCTGAAGCCCTACTTTTTCCGTCAGCTTCTGCTGTACCGGTATTATAAAAACATCTGAGATAACCGGCTGAATCTATGAAAAATACCACAGGCGATTCTATTCCGTCGCTGCTTTCCACACCCTGACGAGTAGTTTTGCTTGACGGTAAGGTTATGGCAGCCTTGGATTGTTTGTCTCCAAGTTCTATTGAACTGTCATGTTCAAGTACTTCATATTCCGGATTATAATATTTGCCTTTTTCTTCTACGCTTGAGCCGTCATACTTTCTGCCTTTTCCGGTAAATGTATTGGAGCCAGTACAGATAGCACCGCCGTTTCCCGCGTTTACGTCAGTTTCACTTACAAAATCTTGCACAGTTTTGGGAAGATCAGAATAGTTGATACGGTTTTCGATAACATCGCCTGCCTGAAGATGTTTCAGGTCTTTACCGGTCTTTACAGCATCTGAATTATAATTTTCTTTCCAGTTAGATGTTGAGTTTACATAGTACCAGCCTTTAGTGTTTTCACCCACACCTGAGGCAAGATCCTTACTGTAAACACCGATCACAGTTTCTCCGTCGGGAGAATAAGCGCGGTGCTTGTCGTCGGTTGCACTGGGTTTAGGAGTTTCATTTCCGTCAATACCTTTTTCGTTTATAGTTTTAATATTATTGTATAATTCGCTAACCTCTTTTTCTCCCAATGCTATATCATATAAGAAGATATCGTCAAGCAAAATTTGATCATATTTTTTACTTGTGTCAATATTTGCTCCTAAAATAATATTAAAATTGTCGCTTTCAAGTTCAGAATTAGTAAAAGTTTTTACGCTATTCGTTTTAGTTCCTTTTAAATATCCGTCAATATAAACTTTAATATCTCCCTCATCACTAAATACAAAAGTGTAAAATTGCCAATCACTTTTTAGTCCCTCACTGTTTCTATAAACAGCTTTGTTGTTTGAGTTTCCTAATCTTAAATCACTATGACTGCTTTCATTTTGATATTGATATATTATATACCCTTGACTGGGTTGTAAACCTCTCCCATCGCTGCAAATATTACTATTTTGGTATGTTTTATCCCCAATGTAAATTAATCCTTGCTTATAAAAAGAACTGTCATTTTTTGCATTTTTTACAGCAAATGAAATAGTAAAATTATTACTTTTCGGCTTAACATTTAAACTGATTGGTCCTTTACTATTTAACTTCTTTATCCAATCTGCCAATCTAAGTGCTGTACCGCCGGTATAACCGTCACTAAGATATTCTGTTATATTTGAATCAGTAGCACCTACATCAGAAAGAGTACCATCAACCACGTTTACTGGATATAAGGGATGACGTTGACCGCCGTTTCTCTTTGCAATATGATCTTCTTCAAAATCCCAATATCCTATAAGATTCTTTCTTTGCGGAACAGGACTTACCGGCGTTACTTCCTCTTCTTTTCCTGCTTCTTCTTTTGCAACTTTACCTTCATTACCGTCCCAGTATCCAAGAGGAATAAACTCCTTTTCAGTAGATCTTGTGCCATAGATATAGTATTTATAATCACTGTAACTCAAGCTGGAATTATCCGTAAGAGCCGGGTCAAGTATGCTTGCCAGCTGCTCGGGAGTGATGTATTCATTTTCATATACTTTTGCACAGTAATGTCCGTCAGCGTGTTTTTCACTGGTTTCATATATTTCGTAATATTTACCTTTTTCATCAGTACCCGTTTTTACTTGGATACTCATGTATTTTTCTTCGTCTCCGCTTGTCAAATCGTTAAAATTAATGGGTAATATTGTTTCTTCGCTTATTGCTGTAGTATCAGCGACCCAAGCCATACTTCCGGAGGCATCAAGAACAAGACCTATATCAGCCTTTGCCTGATCGGCATACCATGCTTCAAGGTTTATATCAAATATACGTGCGCCGTCAGCGGTGTTATATTCTCCGACATAGTTAGCAATTTCGGCATTATCAGCCGCTTTAGCGGTCTTGTTTGTATGCAAGCCCATAGAAGTATCATACATATCATCTTCTATTGCTAATTTAGTAGTATCAACACCTTGGCTTGTAAGATAGCCTTTAAGATAATTATTATAATAATCCGGTGTTATAACGTCTGTTTCCGGATTATTTTCTTTAAAATCCTTACCAAATGTTGCGCCTGACGCAAAGTTTTCACCGGCAACTTCTCTCTGCTTTTCACTGTAGAAAATATGTACCTTTACAAGATGTATATTCGGATCGTATTGTATCGTAAAATTATTGCTTTTGTCAACGCCGAGCGTTACCGCGTCATTACCTGCGGATACCGCAAAGCCGGACAGCTTAGAGGTTTCCTTTTCACCAAAAGGAGTAATAGTAAGCATTTGTCTTGCTTCATCATACACTGCATTGTTTACAGCTGCCGGTTTTCCGCCGCCCGTCTTAATTATGAATTCGTTGTCGCTGGCATCTATATAATACTCGTCCTGTAAATATGAACCATCAGGCTGCCACGATTTAATATAGATATACATATCATGAGAGTTGTAATTACGAGCGGATATATTCAGCTGAAACGACATATCTCCTAACATCAGAAATAAAAAAGCAAAGCTCAATGTAAATGATACAAAGCGTTTGAATGTTGTTTTCATAAGACATTTTCCCTTCGTTTTAATTATTTTCGTAAGCGCATGGCTTGTATTTTTGTTAATAAAAATTATATATAAAGATACATCATAATTATATTCTTATTTGTGGGAAATGTCAATTGTTTTTTAAAAAACCCCATAAAATTAGGCGTTTTACACAACGTACAACTGCGAATTTAATACACTTTTTTAAGAAAGTCGACAATTCATTTTTACAAAAAAAAAAAACACAGTTGATTAATATAATTCATAGAAAAGCCGGAAAAATATTCCCATATCCTGCTTTTAAAAATAAAAGCTGCAATGTATATCCGCCGAAAAATTTCGTAAAATATCCCTTAAAAGGAGTTGTTTTTATGAGCATTTCAAAACAGCAGTATGACAGCATGGTAAAAAAAGCCTCGCCAAATTCCAAAAGCGCAAAGGACATTGCAAAGGCTTTTGTCATAGGCGGGCTTATCTGCTGCCTTGGGCAGGGCATAAACGACATTTACAGCCGCTTTGACTTCGACGAAAAGACTGCCGCCGCATGGACGTCCATAACGCTTGTTCTTTTAAGCGCGATACTGACCGGTCTGGGGATATATGAAAAGATCGCCAAGCATGGCGGCGCAGGCACTCTTGTGCCGATAACCGGCTTTGCAAACGCGGTCTCCTCCTCCGCGCTGGAATTTAAATCGGAGGGGCTTGTGCTTGGTCTGGGCGCAAAAATTTTCACTATCGCAGGACCGGTGATACTTTACGGCACGGCGGCTTCGTTTATTTACGGACTGATATATTATTTCTTTTTAAGGTAAAATTTTCTCCAAAACGCAAAACCGCCCGTTCCGATTTCCCGGAACGGGCGCTCTGTTTTTATTCTTAGTATCAGATTACATTCCTGTAAGACCGGAACGTGCAATACCCTCTGTGAAGTTCTTCTGTAAGCATATGTACAGAATAAGTATCGGCAGAATGGAGATCAGACAGCCGGATTCCATCCATACGATAAGCTCGCGGACGTTTACCGAGCTGGCGTCGTTGCCGAATATAATTCTTGTAAGGTTGCCGTCGAGGTTTTTCAGCATAAGGGCAATGGTCTTGTTCTCGGTGAAGAAAGATGTACTTACATAGTAATCGTTCCAGTACCATACTATCGAGAACAGGAATACCGTCAGGAACGTAGAGCCTGCATTCGGTATCATAACTCTTACAAATGTTGTGAGAGGTGAGCAGCCGTCCAGTGCAGCGGCGTCCTCAAGTTCTTTAGGAAGTCCGCGGAAGGACTGTCTGAACAGGAATATGAACAGACCGGCTCTCAGACCGTTTGCCGTCAGCGCAGGCATATACATCGTAACAGCAGTATTTATGAAGTTGATGTAGTTTCCTGTGATCGCATGGTAAATTCCCAGCGGGTTGAAGTAACGGAAGAACATATACTGCGGGATAAGTATGATCTGCGGAGGAACAAGTATCATCATGATAACTACAAAGAACAGTATGCTCTTGCCCTTGAAGTTATATCTTGCAAATCCGTAGCCCGTGATAGCGCAGGTAATTACCTGTACCAGCGAACAGCCTATGTTCAGCACCATTGTATTTCCGAGAGTGTGCCAGAAATCCATGGCTCTGATAGCGTCCTTGATGTTTGAAAGGGTGAATGTTTTCGGTATCCACATTATCGTCGGGTCGTTCATGTCGGCTCTCGGACGGAATGCCGCAGAGATCATGAACAGCAGAGGATAAAGAATGATAAAGCAAAGTCCGAAAACGATTATTGCTCTGAATATGGGCCATACGGCTTCCATAGCGCGTTTACGCTTAAGGTAGCTCTGTTCCTCGGGAGTGAGACATTCCATTCTTTTCTTGAAACGTTCTCTTCTTTCCTTACGGGACATTTTAGGCTCCTTGGGCGGCTTTTCCGCCTTGCGCTTTGCAAGGAAGTCGGAAACAGGATTTTTCTTTGCAACAGTATCAGCCATTTTTTCCGACCTCCTTAATCATCGTACCATACGAGCTTGTTCATTATCCAGAAGATAATTCCCAGAGCCACGAGGATTATTCCGAAATAACTCCATGCCATTGCGGCGGAGTAACCGTATTTCCATTCGCTTTGAACGCTCAGCAGACGTTCCATTACCTGGTTCGTCGGATCGGTGAAAGCGTCGATAACGGTATAAACTATGTTTACAAGGATCATCGGGGAAATGTAAGGGAGAGTGATCTTCCAGAAAAATTCCCATGATGTAGCGCCTTCGATAGCCGCCGCTTCCTTTGCCGATGCAGGTATGCCCTGCAAAGCGGAAAGGAATATGATTATCTGGATACCGCATTTCCATACAAGGTTCAGTATATCGGAAGTAATGCTCGTGAGCATTTCGGTGAATTTATCGCCGAAGCCGTATATTCCGATAAACTCCAGCAGCTGATCGACCATGTCCGCCTCGAACATTGTGGAGAACTGTTCTGCGCTGCTGTTTCCTCCCGTTTCAAGGTCACCGGTGATAATGGCGTAAACAGGACCCGTTGCAATGATTACCGGCAGGAAGAATACCGCTCTTGCGAAAGTTCTTCCTCTGAAATTCTGATTTATAACGATCGCAACGAAAAGGGAGAATATTACTATTACCGGCAGGTTAAGAGCCATATCCTGAAGCGATTCAACAAGATACTGTC
The DNA here is from genome assembly GCA_947627905.1 of uncultured Clostridia bacterium. Classification (GTDB taxonomy): domain Bacteria; phylum Bacillota; class Clostridia; order Oscillospirales; family Ruminococcaceae; genus RGIG8773. Next base: position 31,754 of record CANQXX010000005.1, on the reverse strand, counting down.
TGAAATTCGGGTCCGTCATGAATGCGTTCTTGTAGTTCAGGAACATATTTGCCTGACCGGTCTTGTTGTCAACCAACTGGGTGATAGCAAGATAACCCGTTTCAGGAGTTACATTGTGGAATGAGTAGTAAAAGGACTGTATCAGCGGGATAATGAAGAACATCAGCGCACCGACGAACCACAGGGCGATAAAGCCGTATCCGTAAAGACCTTTTTTCTTTTCGTAGGACATATGAAGTCTTTTCATCAGCCGATTACCTCCTCTCCGACATAGTCGTAAATGCTGATCTTAGTACCGTTTTTGGTCACTGTCTTGTCCTTGAGATTTACCACCGTTGTTACGCCGTTGGTATAAACGGTTTCTATCTCATTGTCGGACAGTATATTGTATTCGGCTATCTCAACGCCCTCGACTCCCGAAAGAGCTTCCTTGACGAATTTATAGCAGCCTGCCGCGTCCTCTACCCAATACTTATAATCCGCATAATAAAGGGGATCGTACTTGGTATCCTTCAATTCGTTTGCTTCCTCAGCAGTAAAGTCGAAGTGCAGGTTTGAACCGCTTGCTATAGCCCTGAGGACCAGATCCGCTATCTGGGCGTCGCCGTTTACAGCGGTGGTGGAAACGGGCTTCAGTCCGCTCATGACGATCTGATAGAAAGGTATTTCCGTATCAAAAACGTCATATTTGCTTGAACTGAGAGGAACGTTTGAGATATGATCCACATATTTGAGGACGTAAGCGTTTGCTCCGTCGGCAAGTATCGAAGGAACGGAATTTTTAAGACCTTCCAGCTGTTCCTGAAGATTATACTTGAACATTTCTCTGGAAACCGAGTTCTTTCCGTAGTCGCCGTAGATAACGGTAGTTGCGCTTCCTACGGAAATATTGTCTAATCCCGCCTTGCTGTAGCTCTTGCCGAGGTTTTCAAACATCTTGCCGTATTTTCTCGGGCTGAGCAGAGACATTGCATCATAATACTTGTTTTCAACGCCGTGTGCAAGATCGTAAACTATCTGCCTTGAATAAGCGTTTGAAACTCTTATCGTCGTATCGGTCATTGTGAAATATCCGCCGCCGCTCTTGAATGTCAGGTTATCGACCGCGGGATATATTTCTATGCCGTTTGCGTTTGCATAATCCATAAGTGCGTTGAAATCGCTCTTTCCGCCAAGAACGGAAGCAGGTTTTGCTTTGTCTGCGACTTTTTCCTTGATATCGGCGGTAGTCCACTGGTGGTACTGCACCGTCATATCTTCAACGCCCTCTCCCTTGAGCTGCTCAAGAATATTCTGTGCGTCCTCAAAGGAAGTGGTCTTATGCTGGAGCGTTACAGGGAAACCAAGGATAGGCTCCTGTTTCATTGTAGCGCCGTAGAAGTCAACATAAAGCGAATTGTTTCCTGCGGCGTCCGATCTTGTTACGCCCTGATCGGACGTAAGGTAATCTCTGTAGGAATTTGCTATATCCACATAGTCAACGTCCGAGCCATCGCTGTTGGAAACGGGGTAATATCTTACTTCGATCTCAGGAACGAGTATTCCGCGCTTTTCAAAAACTCTCAGCGGGTTAGCGTCGCCGCCCATAAGAAACTCGTCGGAGGTTCTTATTTCAAAATCGAAGTAGCAGGAATTGTAGCTCGTGTTTTTCTGACCGGCAACATAAGCGTTTATAGTCGCGCAGGTGTCGCCCTTATCGGCAACGACCATCATTCCGCTGTCTCCCTTTACAATGCCGAACATCGGTAGATAAACGTTACGTCCCGTAGTGGGCTTGGTGGTCTTTACGGCGGTGATATCGTTTCCGTATACCTTGCCCTGATAAACACGGTAGCCGGCTTTGTTATTGTTGAAGTTTATCAGCGCGCCGCTTCCGTCCGGGATAACGTAGTAGCCTTCCTCGTCCATTTCGGCAGCTCCGAAAGTAGAAAGGAACGCCATATCGGTGATGATCTTGTCGCTGTTCTTTTCGTTTATCTTTGAAGTATCAACATTCAGGCTAAGATAATTGTCATTGAGAGTATAAGTTACCGGAACAACTATTTCCGCGTCCGTAAAATCGTATGTCACGGTGATCGTGTTGCCGGAGACCTGCATTGTCGCGTCGCTTCGCGCCTTGCTCTGGTTGGTGGTAGTACGCCTTTTGGAGGGTTCTCCGTAGATAAGCGTCATGCCCGATTTAAGCTCCTGTTTCTGAGCGGCTTTACCTGCCGAAGCGTCGGCATTTATCGGGTTCGACCACCATATTTTGCCTGTGTTCTTGTCTACCACTGCAAGCGTGATGTCCTTGTCGTTGTAATACAAAGCCATTCTGCTGTTTTCGGCAGCCAGTTTCATTTCCGCCATTGCCTGTTCGTCGGTAATCAGCGGTTCGTCCTCGTCCATGGCGTAATCGTCCTCTGAAATAGCCTCGCCTTCTTCCGACGTTTCCGTGGAAGAAGTATCGGCGGCATTTTCATCATCGGAGCTTACCGAAACTGCAAATGTCGGGACCATCATTGCAAGGCAGCAAAGACAAGCTAACAGCTTTTTCATCTTTTTCTGCATTCGTTATTTCACCACTTTTCGTTTTTAGTATTAAACTCTGAACCGGTATGAAAGCTCCGTGTAGATCGAGAATATGAATATCAGCACCTGCTGGAACAGTGTCAGCAGAAGAACCAACAGGAACAGTATCGCGATCATTGCCACTATTGTCAGCAGCATAAGAGCTATTGTCTTTCCGAAGGTGAACTGGTGTACCGCTTTTATTCCCGATATCAGGAGAACGAAGCTCCAGCACAATCCGATAATTTCCACCGCCTGAATGAAAACATATTCATCTTTTATCAGGAAGTGGGACATTACCGTACCTATAAGGTAAGCCGAAATATACGGGATAAGGGCGTAAGCCGAATTTATGAAGATGTTCTTCATGCTGCCCTCGCCGTCAAAGAGCGTACACATCGCCCAGTTGGCGACTACCCATGTTCCGAAAAGGATAAAGCTCTTGAATATATACGGAACTATGTTGAACATTTTGTCATAATCAGAGTAATACTGGAAGCCGTAAAGTCTGCTGTAGGCTATCTGCTGAACGAACAGCAGACATACAACAACAATGGCTATTTTCATCGAACCTGCCTTTTTCCAGCGCAGATCCTCAAATCCCTCAAAGGGGTGCATAATAACGTGCTTAACGAATTGTCCTCTTGTCAGATCAAGCATATCACACACCAGCCTTTCTGTTCTTTTCCCACGGGTATACTATCTTGCCGCGCTTCCGCAGCTGTTTGTATACTATAATGAGGATCACAAGAATTACAATTACCACAATACACTTCATGTAATTGGCTTTCAGCCACAGATCACGGTAGCCCTCAAACGCTCTGTTGTATCTGTCACGGCTTATGGATATCTCAAAGTAATCCATTGCTTCTCTGTACTGGTACTTGTTGTACAGCGCATTGCCGATGCCGATATAGGCTCTTCTGTAGTTGCCGTCGTATTTCAGAACGTTCTGCCAAGGCTCGAGGGATTCCTCGTAAAGACCGTCGTTATAAAGGTTTGCCGCATTGGTAACGATCTCGCCGAAAACCGTTCTGGTGAAAATGGTTATATTGTTCTTTCTTGAATCAAGAACGTAAATATGGTTGTCGTGGCTTTCTATTGCCGCCGCCGACTGGAACAGTCCCAGCTGATAGCCCTTGCCGCCCATGATGAACAGCAGCCAGCATTCCTTGTCGTACTGGAAAATTCGTCCATGCTCAAAGTCGAGGATATTCAGCTCTCCGTTAGGACCAAGGTCGATATCGGTAAGGCTGGAATTTTTAGAGTAGATCGAGTAATACGCCGGCGGGTTGTCGCCGAATCTCATATCCGCCGCACCGAGGGAGTCAAGGATATTGTCTCCTCTTGGGTTCAGCTTTTTAACAAGGTCGGTGGACGTTTCCTGAGAATCGGTAACGGTAAAGATAAATCCGTCATCGTCTATATCGAAGTTTGAAAATCCGATAGGAGTCTGCTTAGCAGAACGGTTTCTCTGCTCTTCGGTGGAGATCAGGTTCCAGAAAGCGTTTGCCAGAACCTCCGCAGTCTGTTCAACTCTGTTTGCTCCGTAGAATCCGAGAAATTCGCCGTCCTTGTCAAACATTACAGCGCCCTTTGTAACGGACTTTACAACAACGTACACATTTCCGGCTTTATCTACAAGGACCTTGTTCGGGTTGTAGGTAACGCCCTGATCGTAAAGCTCGCTTTCGGGCTTTGTAAACAGTCTGTCTACCTTGCCTTCGGTGTCGCATTTTATTACCCGGTCATTTTCAGTATCGCATATGTAGATATTGCCTGTATACTGATCCACGAAAACGCCTGTAGGACCTTTAAGCGTAAGTGTTTCACCGTTGTAGTCAAATTCCTTCATTTCCCTAATGAAGTTGAAATCCAGATCGGTAATAACGATCCTGTTGTTTCCCCTGTCGGCTATGTACATCAGATCATCGTGTGAAATAAACAGGTCAGCAGGTTCATAAAAGTTTCCGCAGCCTATCATTTCGCCGTCAACGTATTTTTCTGCGGTATATCCTGCCTGTGAAGCGACTGCATCGCCCCACCTGTCATAGCTGTAGGGGTCATATGTTTCCAGCGCAGATGCGTTCACGGCGATCGCCGAAACCGTCAGAGCCGCGGCTGAAACCAAAGATAGAAGCTTTTTCAAGCCTGACATATTATCCCTCCAATCAGATTTTAATCCTTCATACCTGCATGAGCCATTGTTTCCATAACGTTGCTCTGTGCGGCGATGAAGATAGCCAGCGGCGGGATCATCAGAACAACAGCCGAAGCTGCGATCGCGCCCTGTCTTGCGATACCTGCGGCAGCGATCTGCTGTACAACGGTGGGGATCGTTTTGAGCGCCTCATCGTATACAAGAGAACCGCCGTTTGAGTTCCAGGCTGCCTGGAACTGGAAGATGATAATAGTCATAAGAGCCGGTTTCGAGTTGGGCATTACGATACCCCAGCATATACGCATAAGACCTGCGCCGTCCACCTTGGCGGCTTCTATCATAGCGTCGGGTATCTGACCGATACTCTGTATCATAAGGTAAAGACCCATTGAAGAAGCTATGAGAGGAAGTATAAGCGCGGAATATGTATTTATCATGCCCAGCTTAGCCATTACCATATACTGCATGATGTAGGTTACCTGGCTGGTGAAAAGCAGCGAGACAACTACTACTTTGTTGATGAACTTTGCTCCGGGGAATCGGCATTTTGCAAGGATGAACGCTGCCATACAAGCAAATACAACGTGGAGCACCGTTGCAACAACGGTAACGAAAATACTGTTGAAAACGTTTCTGGAGAAAGGTACCCATGAGTTGTTTGCCACAATGAACAGATCCTTGAAGTTATCCGTTGTAGGATCCATTGCGTAAAGCCTCGGCGGCATAATGAAGATCTCATTTACCGGTTTCAGCGATGTTACTATGGCAATGTATATCGGCAGCAGCATGAACGAGCCCAGAAGCGTAAGAACTATAAAAATTCCGATATCGTCTTTCCAGCTCTTGCCTACCTGTTTGTTGGAACCCTTGGATCTCTCCATTTTGCGGTGTTCTTTTTCCCGCCTTTTTCTCAGGGCTTCAAGAGCCGCAGCGTTCTCCGCTTCCATCTGAGCCTTTATCTGAGAAGGTTTCATTTCTTTTTTAGCCATTTGTGATCCTCACCTCATTTCTCAGTTCATATACTTGCCGAGTATCTTTGAAATGATGTTGTTGCAGACAAGCATTGCAAGGAAAAGCACAAAGCATATCGCCGAAGAATAACCCATTTCATATCGTATCCAGCCGTAGTCAAATGCGTGAGTCATAATGGTGTGCGCCTTATAGTCAGTTGACGGGAATCCTGCGAGGCTTCTTCCTACCATATCTACCGTAAAGGAAGAAACGATCTGCATTACAGCCGCGAACATGAGCTGAGGTCCCATAGAAGGTATCGTTATGTAGATGAGCTCCTGCCACCTGTTGCTTATGCCTTCGATAGCTCCGGCTTCATACATTGATTTGTCGATACCCTGGAAGCCGGCGCGCATCGCAAGGAAGCCGGCGCCCATTGATACCCAGAGCTGAACTATGATAACGCATATGAGAACATAATTTGCGTCTGTGAGCCACTGTATAGCGGCAGTTGTTATTCCGAGCTCATTGAGGAGAGCGTTGAGATATCCGTAAGAGTCGCCGGAGAAGATGAGCTGCCATACGAAGTAGATATTTCCTGCCATTGAAGGCGCATAGAATATCAGCGTAAATATGGTCTTGAGTACCGGGTGGAGCTCATTTATCAGCCATGCCAGCATAAAGCTCATCGCGTAGCTGAGAGGACCGGTGAAGATAGCGAATATAAGAGTAGTTCTGATCGAACCGATGAATACGTCGTCCTCAAGGAACATTGTGTAAAAGTTCTGAAATCCGACAAATTTCGGCGGGAAGTGCGCCATATCGAAATCGGTAAATCCGATAGGCAGCGACATACATACGGGAATAACCGTAAACACTATAAAGAATATCATGAACGGGAACAGCATTGCGTAGCACACTTTGTTCCTTTTCATCTCGTGCCATGTATAGTGCCATCTTTCCTTAAAGGACATTTTGCGTTCATTCGGAAGCAGAATTTCCTTCTTTTGTGTTTCAGCAGCCAAAGGTCATACCTCCATTCTTATTCATCATCGTCATCGAGACCGAGATTCTGACGTTTTCTCGTGATCTCTCTGTTGATGTCGATATTGTACCAGCGAAGTGTTTCACGGGCGTTTTCCTTATCGTTTACTACCGATCTGAAAGCGTTCATTATGCTTCGTGTTACAACGTAAGCGGAAGGAATTATCGGGATCTCTTCAAGCTGATCCATCTGGAAGAGTATCTTTTCCAGATCCTTGTTTGACCAGTTAAGTTCCTTGAGAGCTTCAACGTTTGCGCTGTCAAAGCGTCCGAGAGGACCCATAACGCCTTCTACATTCTGACCGTACTGGATCATTGTGTCGGTTTCCGTGAACCATTTGATGAAATCCCATGCCGCCTCGACGTTGGTGCAGTCTGAAAGTATAACCGCACCTGAACCGTTGGAGTTTGCTGCGTGAGATATCGTTCCGTCCTCCCTGAGAGTTCCGGGAACGGCACAGAAGTCCCAGAGTCCCTTTATTTCGGGAGCGGCAACATTGAGCTGATTATAGAATGTGCAGTAATTCTGTATTACTATAGGAGCTTCGCCTGTTCTGAAACGTGTAAATGCGTCATAAGTCTGGTCAAATTTATAGATGTTATAAAAATCCGTCCATTTTGCGAATGCGTCTACCGCCGCCTGAGTATCGAAGTTCGTAGCGGTCTGATCCTCGTTATAGTAGTTGGTGCCCGACTGGAGCATCAGCATTGCGAAGGTGTGACCGGCTTCCGTAGCAGGTGATACCGAGTTGCCTCCGGAAACTATTGTAGGAAGTATCAGACCGGGCTGCATATACTTTCTCTGGATAGCGGGGAGCATATCTATAAGATCGTCCCATGTCTCCGGCGGCTCGCTTATGCCGACCTGAGCAAGCATATCCTTGCGGTAGAACATCATCGGGAAGCTTCTGTTTATCGGGATAGCGTAAACATTGCCGTCAAATGTATAAGGAACGACTGCGTTATCCTGAAACCTTGCCGCTACCTCATCGTAGCCCTCCATATCGTTGAGCGGGAGGATAAGATCACGGACTGCAAGGTTTACCGGAAATTCGCCGCCGACAAACAGCGCCACATCAGGACCTTTTCCTGCAAGAACAGCCTCCATTATAGCGCCCTGAACGAGGTTGATAGAAACTTTAGTGCTGTGTTCGGGGTTATAATCGGAATCGGTCATCTGTTTTATAACGTTTGTCTGGTCACGGGCGAGGGATACCCATACGTTTATGGAATCCTCCGTAGCGTCGGAAAGAACGGTATAATCCTCAAAGAAAGAATTTATAAATCCTTTGAAGCTGAATGCAAAGCTCTTGCCGATCTTTTCCTTGACGGAAGTAAATTCGCCGTCAGCCGGAACGAGCTCGATGAAATCCACTTCCAGCGGCTGTTCACGGTACTGTCTCATCCATGAGGAAACGGAGTTTACGTTATCCTTTATGGAGTTGTTTGCGATCATATCGGGGATCTTTATAGGTCTTTTTGCGCCGTTTTCAAGGACTGTAGCAAGTCTTTCAAGAGCGGCAGCTTCGGTACCTTTCTGATTGGCAAGTTCCTCTATGTTATGTTCCTCTGCGATAAGCTGATTTGCAAGCATCTTGAAAGTTTCTACCAGTTCCGGGATCTCTCTGTGAACGTAGTAATCGGTATACTTATCCGGCGTAGGACCGGTTATCATCAGTATCTGCATATAATACTGGTTGGCAGTATAAACGATCTTATCCAGATTGCGCATTGATTCGCCTATCTCACCGGGGATAACATCGAGAGTAAGCTCGTGCTTGCCGGCGTCGAGGTAAACATATATGGGATCGCCGTTTTCGTCCTCAGGAACTACCATGAGCCAGTCATCGTCGTACTGGAACTTTATCTGAGCAAGTTTTTCATTGGGGACTTCGCCGTCTATATAGAGCCTGCGGTTCGTATAAAGACCGCGGAGCTCGTTCTGACGGGCTTTAATGCCGATCTTGTAATATCCGGCTGTTTCAACATTCATTTCCCATGTGATAGCCTGACCCGCATTATCCCAGGTTCCGTCGCCCACCGTATTATAGCGCTGTTTTGAGGGGTGGGACGGTTCCGTAAGGTAAGAGCCTCTGTCGTATGTAGGGAAAAGGGTCTGGGAATTGGTGTAGCTGTACTGTTCGCCCTGCAGCCTTATAGGCGCTGCGCCGGAATTTTTTGCAAGGTCTGCGTCGGAGGGCTTGGAGTATGCAGCATAGCCGTTTGTATTGCAGAGCTTGATATATTCGATCGCCACAGACGCGCGCTCGGATTCAAGCGAAATGGTATGCTGACCGGCTTCAAGGTTGAAGTAGAGAGGGTCATTGAACAGACCGTCCACATCATAGACCATGGTTTTTACCCACCTTGGAGCCTGTATCTGCGGCGGACGGACTTCGTTGTCCTTGGAATCGGTGCTTATGGGGTAAGCGGACGTCCATATATGCGGCAGGGTAACACGGGTAGCCGTATCATAGGGAGATTCGCCGTCCAGCAGGACCGAAACTTCCGTAGTAGTAGCGCCGTCGGCAAGCGGATAATAGCTTATCTCCATCTGATAAGCGCCGGACTGAGGCACATCGACGGTAAAGTCGAGCCTGCCCTCCTCGTTTGACCAGACGACGATATTATCCCTGCCTTCAAAGGAAGTGACTTCCGCCTCGGCAATATCGTCCTTTCCTGCATATGTCAGCAGAGCCTCCGCATTTGGTCTTGGCACATCGACGATCTCATCATAATAATCGCTGTACGTTTTCTGCTTTGTGAACAGCTCCGTTCCGGTGCTTTCAGCAGAAGCGGCAGTTTCCGTTCCTGCGGGGGGACCCTCCTCGCCGTCTGCGGCAGCGGGGAAAGCGGAGAGTACAGGAACACAAATGAGAACTGCGAGAGCTGCCGACAAAATTCTCTTAAAATTCGTTTTCCTTGACAACAGATAGACCACCTTTCAAATAACCTGATCGCCGGTACAGCGGGGCAGAAACAGCAAACTGCACACTGTCCGGTGTAATTTTTATGTCAAATGAACAAAAATTACGTTAAAGTCTGAAAAAATTTTATAGAGTTACATAACTATTATATCAATATGCCTAACACTTGTCAAGTATTAAACAACAAATTTGTTGAAAAGGCAAAATTTTTTTTACAAATAAAAAAAAATAATAGCTGATCGTGAGCTAATCACGAACAGCTATTATTTTCTTTTGTTTAGTTGTTTAGTGTTCTATGTTGCCAAACAGCTCACTGGGCTGTTTGGCAAGGCTTAAACTATAGTAATCGTTAGTGCCAAGGGGGCGCCCTCTATCGCAGGGCAGCCCCCTCTTGAAGCCACTAAAGCGGCTTAGACGACGCTTGCGTCGTTTTATTCACACCCTTGCGGAGCTCTTTTTAAGGGGAATTTCGCCGTCTGCGGACGGCGACAAGGGGCTCTGCCCCTCGACCCCGCGAGCTGGGCTCAGCTCGACCAGCTATAATTTTCTTTCGTTTAGTACGCTAAATTATAATATCTCAACTCTTAACTCTCAACACTCTTATCAGTGCTCTTTGAGCCAGCAAAGAGCCGTATTTGCATATGCGGCGCTGCCGCGGTAAAGCACCGAATCGTCAAATCTTACCTGCGGATGATGCTGCCCGAACTTATAACCGTCAAGTGAGCTGCCTGCCGTCAGGAACATACTTACCGTAGGAACATGATGACTTACAAAAGCAAAATCTTCGCTTCCTCCGCCTGCTTTTCCGCCGGAAACTACCGAAAGATCCATTGCCTGCTCCCCGAAAACCGACTTCATATATTTAAGCGTATCAGCCGCAAGGCTGCCGTCTATCATCATACACGGGCAGAAATCGTAAAATTCAGCTTCCGCTTCACATCTGAATGCTGCCGCAACTCCCTTGCATATCTGTTCCATACGGGTCTTTATCAGCTTGCCAACTTCGTTTTCCGGATCGGTAGTCCTTATCGTTCCCCACATTTCGGCTGTATCCGGAATAACGTTTGAAGCCTTGCCGGCTTCAAACCGTCCGGTAGTAAATACGCCGAACTGATTGCCCTCAAGCTCTCGGCTGTTTATCTCCTGAAGCGCAATATGGATATGCGCCGCCGCTGTTATCGGATCTATGGCTTCATGCGGCGTTGAACCGTGTCCGCCCTTTCCTTTTACGGTAATATGGTACTGCTCGCAGGAAGTGGAGGATATACCTCCTCCGGCAACGAGGAACGTTCCTGACGGCAGCGGCATACCGGCTGTAACGTGTATCATAGCCGCAGCGTCAACGTGAGGATCTTCAAGAAGTCCGGAGCTTATCATATCCGGCGAGCCCTGAAATATTTCCTCCGCAGGCTGAAATTCCAGCTTTACCGTTCCGCATATATCGTCCTCATGCTCTTTGAGCAGCTTTGCCGCTCCGAGAAGCATTGCAGTATGCATATCATGACCGCAGCCATGCATTTTACCTTCATTTCTGCTGCGGTATTCAACGTCCGCCTGCTCGTCCATTGCAAGAGCGTCCATATCCGCTCTCAGGAGCATTGTCTTGCCGGGATGCTTTCCGCCTGCAAGAGCGACCAGACCTGCCTTGCCCATTTCACAGGGAGCATACCCCATTTTCTCTAACTTCTGCTTTACAAAAGCCTTTGTTTTAGGTATATCGAACCCTGTCTCCGGATACATATGCAGTTCCCGTCTTATAGAGACCAACTCCTGCTGCAGCAGACTTGCTTCATTTAATATATCATACATATAAAACGCCTCCTGAAATTTTATATACTGCAAATATATAATAATATTTTACTATATTATTGCAAAAACGTCAATACCACATTCATAAGCACAAAAAATACCCGGCACGGAATATTATCCGCGCCGGATATTTAAATTATTTCTTTTTCTTCCTTGTGAACATCATAGCTGCCGCCGAAGCAAGCATTGCAAATATTGCAGATGCGGGAGAAGTATTTCCGGTCTTAGGATTTTCCTGAGCTTCAGGCTCATAGGGTATATCTCCGTCTGCATCGGTTTTGTCCGGAACTTCGAGTTCTTCCGGTTCTTTTGCTTCCTCTGCGTCGTCCGGATATTCCGGAATATCCTTGTGCTCATCGTCCGGAAGTTCATCTTCTTCCGAGCTTGCCGACGCGCCGGAATCTGCTGATTCATAAGACGTTTCAGTTTCTGCCGTGTCATTGGCAGCGTCATCATCGTCAGGTCCAACAGCATCATCGGGATCAATATTGTCGGTATCGTCCGGATCTTCTGCTGCGGACTTGTCTGGATCTTCAGGCTTTTCCTTAGGAGTATACAGGTTTTCAAAGTCAACTTCATTTGCGCGGTGATCCACTATAGTTCCGGATACATTTATACTTCCGTTTACTTTGTATTCTCCGCTTTCCGGAAGGACTTCCCTTACTCTGTAGCCGTATCCGACAGGTATACCTTCAATCGTTACAGTCTCTCCGGCTTTAAGTGTGATCTTTCCTCCGCTGGATACGCTTCCGGAAGAACCCATCGTTCCGGTGTATTCAAATGAACCTAATGCGTAATCTCCGTCCATTCTGAATATCTCCACAACAAACTCGAAGCTGTCCTTATTCTCACTGTTGATGTCATTGCCGCCTGCGTCAACTACATCTTTGTGAATAATAAGTTCATCTGTCTTTGGCGGTTCCGGAGGATCAATATGTTCCGGAGGTCCGGGAGGAGGTGTAGGAATATCCGGAGGATCATCGGGATCGGTGCTGCTGCCGAAGTTATTGACAAATATTTCTGTTATGTCTCCATTAACGTTTCCTGTTATCATATCCTGAGCAGCATATCCGCCGGGCATTGATATCTCGGATATCGTATATGCCGTTCCTGTAGGTATATCCTCAATGATAGTGCTTTCTCCGCCGTGAAGAACGGCCTCACGCGTTTCGGAAGTTGTGTCAGGATATACCAGAGTTATTGAAAACGTAAACGTATCTTCCGGATCAGGCGTTCCGCTGAGGACATTGACATGTTTTGTCAGCGTAAGGCTTCCTGTATCGGGCAGCGAAGTTACCTCATTGGTGTTTATAAATTCTGCCATCACTGCCGCACCGTTATCTATTCTTCCGCTTACATCTCCGGAACTTGCATAACCCTTGCTGTCAATCTCGGTAACCGTGTAACTCATTCCCGCCGGGATACTGTCAAATGTAATTGTTCCGCCGTGACTGAGTTCAAAGGTCTGTTTGTCATATTCCGTCTCGGCTCCGCTTGCGTCAGTTGTGTAGAACCTTACTTCAAAGCCGAACTTTTCATTCTTCTGGTCATCGGTTACTTCCGAGCCGTCGGAATTTAATATTGTCTTTGTTACTGTCAGGCTGCCGGGTTCGGGAACTTCAAAAGTATTTGTAAATGCTGCGGTATCTTCGGTATCCTTTTTGATAATTCCGCTTACATCTCCGGAACTTGAGTAACCCTTGCTGTCAGTCTCGGAAACCGTGTAACTCATTCCCGCCGGGATACTGTCAAATGTAATTGTTCCGTCGTGACCAAGTTCAAATGTCTGTTTGTCATATTCCGTCTCGATTCCGCTTGCGTCAGTTGTGTAGAACCTTACTTCAAAATCGAACTTTTCATTCTTCTGGTCATCGGTTACTTCCGATCCGTCGGAATTTACTACTGTCTTTGTTACCGTCAGACTTCCGAGTTCAGGAACTTCAAAAGTATTTATAAATGCTACGGTATCTTCGGTATCCTTTTTGATAATTCCGCTTACATCTCCGGAACTTGAGTAACCCTTGCTGTCAGTCTCGGAAACCGTGTAACTCATTCCCGCCGGGATACTGTCAAATGTAATTGTTCCGTCGTGACCAAGTTCAAATGTCTGTTTGTCATATTCCGTCTCGATTCCGCTTGCGTCAGTTGTGTAGAACCTTACTTCAAAATCGAACTTTTCATTCTTCTGGTCCTCGGTTACTTCCGAGCCGTCGGAATTTACTATTGTCTTTGTTACCGTCAGGCTGCCTACATATCTGATATTTATATAGTTTGCTATACTATCAGCGGAAATAGTTCCGTTATCGCCGACCGCAGACATGGTATAACCGGGTCTTTGCGTCTCAGTTACCTGATAGCCCATATCCAGAGGTATGCCGTAAATGGTTATTTCCATATTGTGGCTGAGTTTGACGAAACTTTCCTCAGTTCCGTTGTAATAAGTAACGCTCTTTAACGTTCCGTCAGCGTTAAACGATACCGAAGCATTGACATCAGACGCTGCTGAACTTCCCTTTTCGCCTATATATGCCTGATATTCATTTTCATATCCGGCAGCGGCTCTTGCCTTTGAACCAAGTAAGACACTAAATTCAAACGGCTCCTTATCGGTATCATTAAGTGCAGAACCGTCGGATACCTGAACGGTATTTGTAATCGTCAGGCTTCCTACATTCTTTGTATTGATGTATTCTACCTGTACCGGCGATGATGTTCCGTCGATATCTCCGCTTACATTGCCGCCATTGATGCTTGAATTAGCATTGTTGTCTTTGACTTCGGGAGAAGCATATCCGTCCTTGCCGCTCAGATCTTCGGTTATCTCATAATGAGTTCCGACAGGAATATCCGTAAATACTGCGCGGTCTTCGTTTCCAAGCGGTATATGGAACTTTCCGTCTGTACCTGCTTTGATCGGAGTTGCCGTTTCTCCGTTTATGCTTACCGTTGCCGTGTTGAACGTTATTCCGTCATCGGTTAATTTAACGCCAAAGTCGAATTTTTCTTCCGCCGTACTGCTGCTGAGCGGCGATCCGTCGGAATTATTCACCGTCTTGGATATGGTCAGAGAACCTGATACTTTCTTGTTTATGAATTTCAGATTCTCTTCCTTTTCGACCGTGCCGCTTATCTTTCCGTCTGCTTCGTCCGGTGTATATGTATATCCCGGATCTTTAGTCGTCTCAGTGACTGTGTATTTTGTTCCAATGGGAATATCAATAAGTTTTACACTGTCTCCATGGTGAAGAGTTATTTCGGTGCTGCATGAACCTCCGTCAAATACAAGATCTTCAGACTCGGAAAGACCTCCGTTTACTCTTTTGATCTCTGCTCTTACCGTTCCGTCAAGTCCTCTATATTCCGTTCCGTCATTTACAGGCACTTCAAGTTCTATGGTGAACTTGAACGGGATACGCTTGTCGTCATCGGTAATTTCATTTTCAGAGGTTATCTCCTTGGTAACCGTAAGCACTGCCGATTTCTTGACGTTTGTAAATGCTACAGTGCTGTCGGAAGATATCATTCCCTCACTGCTGCCGTCCTCGTCGCTTATACCGTTGATCTTTACGTTATAATCAGCGTCAGCAGCTTCCTGAACGGTGTACGATGTTCCTGTCGGGATACCGTAAATTGTCAGGCTTTCGCCGTCTTTCAGCGTAAATGTTCCGACGCCGCCGTTATCAATAATTATTTCTCCCTTGTCGGTCTTATACGTTCCTGCAACTGATACATTGCTGTTTGTCAGCGTAAGAGTAAAGCTGAAGTCCTTGTTGCTGTCTATCGTACTGATGTTTGTATCGGCATTTTCTACAGTCTTTGTGACTTTCAGGCTTGCTACGCTCTTTTTGTTGACATATTCAACCTTTACCGGTGTTGTATCATTGTTGATCTGACCGCTATCATTGCCGCTCGTAACTGTTGAAGTGTATATGCCTCCCTTGCCGCTCAGATCTTCTTCTATCAAATAATCAGTTCCGAAAGGCACTCCGCTGATAACGGCTGTTCCGCCATTTTTAAGAGTTATTGCAGCGTGTCCGTTTTCAAACGTATAGTCTCCGAACGTTCCTGAGAGCGGCAGCTTAGTGTCGTCCGGCAGAGTGATAGACATATAAACATCAAATACAAAATTGTCTTCCGTGCTGCCGCCGCTAAGCTCTCCTCCGTCGGAATGAACTACCTTCTTGGATATTTCCAGTGTGCCGACATTCTTGTTATTTACAAATGCGGCAAGATTATTTTCAGACGATTCGGCAGGATTATTTTTCGGCAGCTCATAAATATAGCCATTGAATGGACCGGTCTCCGGAGTATATCCGCTGTATGCCGATACTTCATTAACGGTATAATATGTTCCAACCGGCAGACCCTTAATTTCTATGCTCTCATCGTGTTTCAGAGTGAGCTTGCCGTCTTTTCCGAACGGTGAATGCTCGCCTGTAGATCCGGTCACCTTTCCGTCGCTGAACGTTACCGTTCCTGAATATGTTCCGTCATATCCATATGTGCCGTCGATATCTTTAATATCCAGTCCTGTAGTTCCGGCGCCAAGTCCTATTTCAAATTCAAACGGGATCGCCCTATCCGTTGCCGTCAGCTCGCTGTCGGAAGATATCTTCTTGGATATCGTCAGATCGGCTGTCTTTCTCCTGTTTGTGATAGTTACCTCATTTTCTTTTTTATCAAGGACAGCTTTATTCCGCGAGATATCCGGATCAAATCCGTCTGCTGAAGGTTCGCTTATCTCAAAGAATGTGCCTTGCGGCAGACCGCTTATCGTCGCCGTCTGACCGGGTATGAGATTGAAATTGCCTTCCCATTTATCGCCGCTTACCTTTGTGAGAGTACGGACGTCTGAGTATTCATCTGAAGGACTTACCGTATAGGAATATTTATCGGCAAGGATAGTATCCTTGGGCGCTGTAAGATATATCCGGATAGTAAAGGCCTTGTCGCTGTCAGTTGTGATGCTGCTATCGAGCAACTTAGTCACTATAAGAGTTGCTTCGCTGATCTTTATGTTGACGAAAGGTGCTGAAGATGTTTCGCCGGCTGTTATAGTACCCTCATATCTGTTTATTCCGTTCTTGAACTTATAGCCCGGAGCAAGATGTTCTTCAACGGTATATTCTGTGCCGTCCGGCAGACCGCTGAAATTAAATTCCCGTCCGGTCACCGTGCAGGTATATACATATTTGCCGTCTACTTCTTCACATTTAATATCCTTGAATTGTGCGCATACGTCAGAATCTAACGGTTTCTCAGTTGTAAGAGTAATGTCAAATTCAAATTCTGTTTTATCATCAATAGTATCGCCGCCTTCGTTTTCTACCTCCGACGTTATATTAAGATTTCCGGGCAGACGTTTATTTGTGCAGGTTACCACAACGTCACTCTTATTCGGAACAGTCACAGTATAATCCTTTGCCGCTTCTTCTGCAGACGCCGCTCTGGTAGGAGCAGTATACTGAGTGAATGTTGTCTCATAACCGTTCAGGTCTCCAACTTCTGAAACCGTTACGGTTTCTCCTGCTTTCAGCCGGTAAATGGTTATGATCTGAGAGTTTTTCAGGGTAATCTTATTATCCGGCTGCACAGTGAACGTTCCTGACGAATCTTTTACTTTGATAGATGTGATCTTTCCGTCGCTGCCTAAAGATATTATGCCCTCTTCAATTATCTTAGGATCACTGGCTGAAATATCAAGTTTTGTATAGTCATAATCTTTTGCGTCCATATTTCCAAATTGAAGATCAAAATGCCACTCGGTGTCCATATCATCAGGCTTTAAGCCTACGCCTGTTACCTTTTTTGTAAGGCTGTATCTGCCTTCGCCTGCTTCCGGAATAGGACTTTCATTGGTAATGATGACACTCTTGTCATCATCAAGAGTAAGATCAAGGGTTTTGCTATCAGAAAGCTTTGCCGTATTTACAGCAAGACCGTCAGATTCCGCAAGTGTAGCTTTCTTTCCTGATATTTCAGCGCTTACCTCATAGTCTTTGGGAAGACCATTCTCAATAACATCATATACCGTACCTTCCGGCAGTCCATTTATGATCAAACTCTCGCCGCTCACAAGACTGAAGCTGCCTGTCAGCTTTGTTTCGTCATCGGACAGACCGGTCCATTCAAAATTACCTTTGGTAACTTTGTATGTATCAGTGTATGTCTTAGCAAATACAGTTCCCTCCGGGGCGGTCAGTTCAACCTTAAAGTTCCATGAGCGCAATTTGTTTCCGTTCTTTCCGGCCACTACCTTAAGTATGGTAAGATCATGTTCTTCCAGCTTATGGTTTTCATAAACTATATTCGCAGTATTGCCAACAGGCACTTTTCCGCTGTATGTCCTGCTGTCTGCTGTGACGTCAGGCTCCGGAGTTATAGATACAGTATATCCCGGTACTTCCGCTTCTGTGATCGTAAAGTCTTTATGTTTATCGTCACCGTTTGCGGGCAGTCCAATGATCTCTATGCTCTGTCCGGCTTTAAGGAATATCTCCGCCTTTCCCGATTTAAACTCTATTTTTCCGTCCGTAACTTCGGTAATGGTATCGTCGCTGCCGAGTTTTTTACCCATTGTTCCCGTAAAGTCATAGCTTCCGCTAAGAGGTACGCTGCCTGTAGCTGCATTGTAGGCTGTATTTGCATCGATAGTAAATGCAAAATACCTGCCAAGTTCGGAAGCTTTTTCCGTACCGGTCACGCTCTTTGTCAGACTTATATTGCCTTTTTTGACATATACAATATCTTCATCTTCCGTCGAAACTTTATCTTCATTTGAATTTACGGTTATTGAAGCAGTATTTTTTCCGTCCCATTTTACCGCGGCTTCGTTTACCTTAACGGTAAGACGCACTTCTCCCTTTTCGCCTGCTTCCCTGCCTTTCAATGTCCATTTAGCCGTGTTTGTTTCGGGAATATATTCATATGTCACTTCTTTATCTGTTTCACCTTCCGGTTCTTCATGGCTGACAATTTCAAGACCATCAGCCAGTGTATCGGTGATAGTAACGTCTGCTTTATATTCACTGTTGTTGTTCCATGTGATAACATAGGGTATAGTATCGCCTACACTTACATGATCGCCTGTCAGCTTAGTCTTATCAATGCTCTTTGTATTTAGTCCGTCTTTCCTGTTGGTGAAAGCAGCTTCGGTATCTGTACTCTTGACAACCGTCAGTTTGGCAATATTGTCGGAAACTGCGGTTACTTTATCGGGGATCTCTTTTACGGAAGTAACATAATCCGCAGCCGCAGTCCCTTCTTCTTTTTTTTCTTCAACGGTTATCTTTGCTCCTGCCGGCAAAGCATTAATGATAATACTATCGCCGTCTTTAAGCTCAAACGTAAGAGAGTCTGTAGTGGAGAAATCAAACGTTCCCGTTCCCTCTTTGCCGCCCGTATAATTGTATGTGCCGGTCAGCGGAGTGCCGCTATTATCTACTGCTTCCGTTATCTTAAAGGTGAAATATTGGTTCTTGTCGGCAAGAGAGCCTGCGGCCTTCTTGGATATCTTGATATTGCCAATTTCAGCCGCGCCAATAGTTTTGGAGCTTACCGTATATTCATTTTTGCCGACTTCTACCGCTGCAGTATTTGTAAAGCCGGATTTCGCAGCTTTTTCGTTGACCTTTGCAAATACCTTTACCGTACCGCTGGAAAGACCGGCACAGCCTTTCAGCGTCAATGTTATTTCGTTGCCTTTAACTTGGATATCATAACCTGAAGATCCGGCTCCGATCACTTCTGCTTTATCATAATCAAGCTGAGCCGGCAGAGTGTCGGTGATAGTAACGTTTGCTGTATCTTTGCTGTTGTTATACCATTTTATAGAATAGTTAATTTCATCTCCGACCTGAACGCTGGAAATATCCGGGTCAAGTTCCTTTGTGGGCTGTTTGTCGTAAATATTGACAAAATCAACCTCTGACGGTGTTCCCGGAACTATATTTCCCGCTGCCGCTTTTGGGGACTCACTGTCAATAAGTTCTCCGTTAACAAGCGTGAAGTAATTTGCGTTGCCTTCTTCGGTCACTGTATATGCCGCGCCGTCCGGCAATTCCCCTATAGTTACAATGTCTTTGTCTTTGAGGTATAATGTTGTTTCTTTTTCTTTGTCAAATGTAACTTTATTGGTAGAATAGTTTTCTATAGGATATTCGCGGTCAGTGTCAATACCCTCAACTTTTACCTTAAACTCAAAACTGTAGCTGTCCTTGTCAAAGCCGCTATCGGCTGATTCGACCGTCTTGGAAATAGTCAGACTGCCTTTTTGGCGTGTATTGACAAATTTAACGGTCTTGTTATCGTCCAATTTTCCTTCGGCTTCGTCATAGTCGCTTGAAACGGAAGATACAAGTTTCTCGTCATAAGTATCCTGTTCCTCGACTGTATATACCGTTCCATTGGGAAGTCCCGCTATTGTTGCGGTTCCTTTATTACCAAGGGTAATAATTCCGCTTATAGTTTTGCCGTCAGCGCTTCTTGTCAGACCGGAAACAGCTGTGTATTCATCAACATCATCAAATATCGTTCCGTCCGGCGCAGTAAGAGTTACATCAAATTTGAAATTCTGCTCAAGATCCGCTGCCATTGTGCTGTCAACAGTCTTTTCAATAGTGAGATCATGTGTGGCAAGCTTGGTGTTTACAAACTTTACATCCAGAGCACTTCCGCCGACCGTTCCTGAAACCGGTACTGTTTCCTTTACATATCCGGCATAATCACCGGTCTCCTCTATTGAATATGTTGCGCCGTATGGGATATTTTTCAGCGTTATAGATTTTTTCGGTGTAATTGTAAATGTACCTGTTCCGTCATGCGGTTCATTCCATGTAACATCCTCATTACTGGTATAGATATAATCGTCAAGAGGAGCTTCGCCGTTTTTCAATGTGATATTGAAACTGAACTCGGTATCATCTTCGCCGGAAATGTCAGATTTGTCCTCTTTTTGGACTTTCTTGGAAATTGTTATATCATTGACATTGTAGATATTGGTAACAGTTTCCTTGTATTCACTGGTAGTTTCATTGACAACTACATCTCCCGTGATCGTCTGATCTTTTGGTGTAAAGCTGAATACAGGTCCTTCTTCCGTAATGCTATACGCTGTACCTGTGGGAAGATGATTTATCGTTGCTGTCTGACCGGCTTTCAGCGTGAGGGTTACTGTAAATGTACGGCTGCTTTTATTAACGTCTCCGATAGAAGATCCTTCTATACCGTCAATACTGGTAACCGAGTATGCAGAACTATTCAGATACCTTTCAGGCAGACCTTCAGGCAGTGTCAGCGCAACATTAATAGTAAATTCCTTATCCTTAAACTCCTTATCCGTCGGAACATCAACGCCGGGTTTATTGCATTCCACTGCCTTTGTAACGGAAAGACTTCCTACAGCTGCGTTTTCAATTTTTACTTCATTGCCGGTTTTTCCGTCGATCTCGTATTCTACATTCAGACTTCCTGATCCATTATCCGTTACTTTTGCAGTAACAGTATAAGTGCTGCTGTCATAATCAATAGGCTCCTTTGCCAATGGTGCCGGTGCTGTTTCTTTAACTTCAAATGTATAAGTACCTTCCTCATAGAATTTTATTTCGGGAGTTTTAACTTTATCGTCCTCTGTAAATTCTATTGTTGTTGATTTGCTGGCAGCAATTTCTGTTCCGTCAATGGTCACCTTTCCGCCGTTTGTATCGGTACGCTTAATTACTGCTTCAAATGATTTGCTGGTCGGCCATGTGCCGAAAAAGCTCTTGCTTACTTTAAATTCATCTGTTGCATAAGCAGAGTTGGTGAACGTAGCAGAAAACGTTCCAGAAGTATCTGTTGAATTATAGACCTCTTCCGCGCCTGATTTAGTTACGGACAGATCAACATCAATCTTACCGGTAAGATAAGTTTCTTTTGTTCCGTCATCTACAGACTCTTGGTGTCTGTTACGTTTTACGGTAAAGGTCAGCGTATATTTCTCTTTGGAATAATCCATATTTCCGGATCCGGACTGTTCCGAAAGGGTAAATGTATAATTTTTAGGATCATTGTTGCTGCTGTCGTCAAACTTCGGGAAAGCAATGCTGACATTTTTTGGGTCTGCCGAATTTACAGTAACTGTATATTTATCACCGCTTTTTGTCCAATCAGCCGGCAGCTTGATATACTCGCTATCAACAGCATTCTTTGTTGCTTCATCATTGGGAGTAAGTTCAAAGGTAAAGATATCCGACGACGCCCAGTTTCTGCCGTCGAGTTTCTTGCTGATGTCAAAGGAATATGTAGTATCAGGGTCGTCTTTATATTGGTTTGTAATATTGTATGATGTTGATAAATACCTTTGACCTTCGGAAGACTCTTCTATATCTACCTCCTTCTTTGTATCAGGGTTATCAAATCCGTCAGGATATTCAATGAACGTCAGCTTGCCTTTATTATCATCCTTTATCTCAACATAGATAGTCGTTATGACTTTTTTAACAAATCCGCGTTCTTCAATATTATTTGTTTCTGTGATATCAAAGGTATATTTACCGGGCTTGGTAAATTCAGCCCAACCAAATTTACCTGTCCTGTAGTCACTTCCACCGGTGGAACTATTTTTGATAGTAACTGTCCGTGCACCTTGCACCACATTTACATCGGCTTTATTGGCACTTGTACATGCAATTGAAAATGCAAATTCATCAAATTCGTCCCATTCTCTGCCCGATATATATTTATTGATAGAGGGGCTCCAATAAAGTTCAGCTTCATATATATTTGTGAAAAGTATAGCATGAGCCTTATTATTGTGCTCCTGTTTACCATTAATAATAGTACACCGCCCTATCAAGCGCGATGCTTTACCTGTTTCCGGAATATAGTAAAGCTCAAGCTCTATATCGTCAATTTCACCGTCTATCTCGCCTTCATCATTCAAAGCATTTTTAAGGGTTATTTTCAACTGATATTTTTCGCTTGAATACTTTATTCCATTTGTCTCCGCAGGAATTATCTCCTCAATATCAAGAACATAAGTTACCGGCTTTGTAACGCGTTTCCAACCACCGTCTTGTATTTGTTTAGCAGAAGGATCTTCCTCACCCGTCCATTCTACACCATCGCCATTAACGTAAACTACAGGGAAAGAAACATTCTCATAGTTCAGCTCGTCAATGGTTATTTTGCCGTCTGCTGCACTTATTGTACCCGTATATTCCGTTTTTGCTTCTCCGGGGTCGTCTTTATCTTTTCCGAGAATAGTCTCCAAAGTTTCACTGCCACGTTTTGACTGTACAATAAAATTACCATTTGTTAAAGCAGCAATTGTAGTATCATCGGTAGTGCTTATCTTAAATGTAAACGCATCATCTTCAAGCCATTCACGGCCTTCGAGATTTTTAGATATCACATAGCTTGCGCTCTGTTCAGCAGAAGCCGTATACCGGTTTGTGAACATAGGCATTGTTGACGCATAATCCTCAAATGCTCCTCCAGGAGAATATTTCACCAGTATTCTTGAAACCTCGGCTGCAAGGTGTGTATTTTTCTCGGTTATAGCAGGAGTAGTACCCTCCTCAACATCGGAATTATATTTACGGGTAACCGAAAATGTTACCTGATATTCAGCGGCAGATCCCGTAATATTTTTATCAGTGCAATTTTCTTCCTTTATGGTGAATGTATATTCACCGGCAGCAGGAAATGGCAAGCCGTTCAGAGTTGCAGCAACATCACTTCCTTTGCTCGCGGTGTCACTTACAAGCAGCGAAGCAGCCTTTGTGTCGGCGCTGATATGATTGCCCGTTTCATCATCATATGTATAGAAAGGCGTATCGTTGTTTATAGTAACTGTTTTATATGTGCTGTTAAAATCTGTTCTGAACGTGTTTACCGCATTATTAAGATTGTCAGTACTATTTTCAAAGATATCATTGACATCAGTGTTGCCTGTACCCTGTTGGTAACCGCTCTCGCCTTCATTCATTGTCATAGTGAAAGAAAATGTGTCACTTGGCTCCCAGATTCTTCCGCTTAACCTTTTACGAATGTAAAATCCTTCCTCAACACGAGTATTCGGAACATACACCGTTACCTTATTGTTGTTTTTTTCAAACATACCCGAAGTTATCTCCGTGTATTCGTTGGTTATACGATAACCTACAGGAGAGAACAGCTCACGGAGAGTGTATGTTTCTTTCGGATCAAGACCCGTAAAAATATACCGTCCGTTTATACGGGTAGTTTCCGTTTCAACTTCCTCAAGTTTCTTTTTAGCATCGGCTGTTGCGTCGGGAGCAAGACCGGCTTTTACCTCTTCTTCCGTATTCTTGTAAAGTCGGAAAGTAGCGCCGCGGAGAGCGTTGGAATCATCTATTATATCCTCTGTTCCTTCCTTATAAAGATTGTCATAATATTTGTATACTTCAATACTTGCCGGCTTTTCCTCAGAGGAATTTACTACCTTTATCGTAACATCGGTTTTGCCCTCAACAAAGTTTTTATCAACGGCAGCATGGTAAGGCTTTACACCGTCGCCGCTGCCCAGTTTCGTTGTGCCAAAGACATACTCCGCCCATTGAGCGTCACCTATTGCGCTGAGATCCTCTGCGTCTACAATTTCGTCGTGGTTTATGTCACCAAGATCACGGATATCCGCGATCACGCCGGGCTTATCATTATAATAATATGTTTTGCCGGAAAGTTCGCCGTATTTGCCGTTTTCATATTCAAACACATGCTTGAACAGGTAGCCGCCCTTGAAATAATATTCCGCAGCTACATAATAATCGGTTACTGCTTCTCCGTCTATCTCAGCCGGAGGGTTGTTTATATTCTGAGCGTTAAGCCAGCCGACAGCCGCAGAAATACTGTATGTTTTATAATGCTGTCCGTTGGAATTTTTCGCGGTAGAATATGACAGATCATAGTACACGACATCCGGATCGCCGGCGCCGTCCGTTTTCCATTCTTTCTGCAGCTTTATGTCATAACCCGTGGAGACATAATTGTACCCTACATCTATAGCGGTTATAGTGTCCTTGACATATCCCTGACCGTTTACTGCTGTATCAAGATCTACACCTGTTCCGCCAACAGTAAAACGCTGTATTTCATTACCGTATACATTCTGTATCGGATAATAAAGATAATAATGGCCATAATTAGGTCTTGTGCTCGGTGCCTTATCCCCCATTGATGTTAAATCATAAGTGTCCTCATCAGGATTTTTTACATGATAGATAAATTCTGTTCCGTTTTCTTTATCATACTTTATGTTTGTGAAAATATATGTGCCGTTTATATTAGTCACGTCGCTTTTTACAAGCTCATACAGTCCGTCATTTTTAGGATTTGTACCCGTAGATTGTACGTTAAGCGAAGAATTAAAATATGTTTTGTCGGTTTTAAATTCCGTATCATCTGTTGCTTTGTACAACTCAACAGTAACGCCCTCAAACGGAGCTTCTTTTGATTCATCATATGAACCGTCTCTGTTGTCGTCGTAAAATACACGTCCGATATAGTTAAAAGTATCGTCTTCTTCTTCACCTAATATTGTAATTTTATTGCTTTTTATTTCTTCCGGAGGAAATGCGTTTACGCTTGGTATAAACGTCCAGTAGTTGGCTATTGCATGGTCGGTTACGGATTCGGGTGGGGCTGTGCTTGCTGGAAGTTTCGTTACAGCAGCACTATCACTACATATACACGAACCGTTTGATGTTTTACCAAGTGGGTGTATACTACTGTCAAGATAATTTATCACAGCCTGTTGGCTGCTTACAAAATCTTCATCTGTTCCAGTATATTCAGCCGGTTTTGTATAATTGATCACATTGGTGGTATGGCTGTGATCTCCTAAACGTATACCTTGATCTTTAGCATAAGCAGTATAGGCATCATACTCTCCGCCATTTTGGGTGGCATTGGCAGTAGTTTTATCAAGAGCATTATTGTATTTAAAGTATTGTCCGCCTTCTGTAGTTGTATCGGTTGCAAACCAATTTTTGCTTGTATTTTTACCTCTGTACAAATACTCATATGTCTGGTTTTCGGACGTACCTCCGGAAGCTACCTTTTCACCATAATAAATAGCAGTATCATCATAATAAATAACGCTTTTTGTTTTTTCATAAATAAGATCATTTATTTTTGTTCCGTCAGAACTATACAGATCGCTTACTCTTGTAATAGTTATACCTTGGCTGGCATTTTCCATATCAACTATAGGAAAATGTATCTCTCCGGATTTTGCGGTTATTTCATAAGTTATATCGTCAAATTCATACTCTCCGGCAGGAATTTCCTTTCCGTTTCCGTCCTTGCCGTCCCAGTAGAAATAGTTCGTTGAATATGGCTTTACCGGACCGGACAATTCCACCGGTGCATATTCGCCTCCGAACTTACTGCCATTGAATGTCAGTTTAATGGACGCAGTTGTAGCCTGTTTGATATAAAATGAAAAATATCCGCCCTTGCCCTCATACGAACCGGGTATTTCTTTGCCGTCCTCTGTCGTAACCTTAGTGACAAATTGCAGATTTTCTGCTTTATCCGGCAGCTTTGGCTTGTCAAACAGTGCTCCCGTAAGGTCTTCAACATCAGGCTCATCAAAAAAGATATAGAAACTCCTGTCAAGATCATCAGGTTTTGTACCGGGGTATTTAAAGGTAACACCCATACTATTAAAGCCTGCGCCCGAAAGATCATTTCTTGTATTTTTTACGGATTTATATACAACATTACCGTTGGAATTATCAACTAATCCCCTGTTATTTGAGAAAAAGCTGTATGTATAAGGAGCACAGCCCAGAAAGTCCATTTTGTAAATATAGCTGTCGGTAGTAACTATCCAGTAATTTTCCACTACAGTTCCGTCTGTCTGCACAGCAAGATAATCCGCATAAGTACGGCCTACCTCGCGGTCTCCGTCTTCATTGAAAACTGATACGTCCCATGCAGCGACAAGACCCGAAGTAACAGTCGTATCAGGAAATTTATCAGATTTGTTAACTCTATCTGCAGTATCTCCGTCTCCTCCGCCACTGTAAGAGTGAAACTCAAAAGTATATACACCTGTCTCCGGAGCAACATATGTCAGCGGTGTAAACGTAGATGTTCCATATGTAAGTTTGCCGTCTTCAAGCGTATTATCAAGTTTAGCAGCTTCTTCTGTTCCAAAATCTCCGATATAACCGATTCCGTCTTTTACCACGTCAAATGTTTTTCTTCTTCCGTTCAGGTCTACCATGGATATATCGTAGCCGGTTTCACTTGCTTGAACCGTTGAACCATTTTCATTATATAAAGAATTATAAACATTTGAACCAAAGGTTATAGTTTCTCCTGCTTTGGCATAGACATGAATGTAATTTTTCTTATCTACGCCGCCAATGTTACCGCCTGCCCACCATAAAAATACTCTTCTGCTGTTGGCTTGAAGTTTAGCGCGCTCCTGCACCTTTGCCCCCGGAGCAGGCTCTTCCGCAACGGCGTTCATCACAAGGCTTGTAAGCTCTTTGATCGGACCGATATCAATGTAAGACAGCACCATAGAAAGGCTCAGCACTGTCGAAACAACTCTTTTAAAAACGGACTTTTTATTCATAATTATTATCCCTCCGGAAAGTAATAATAAAAATAATTAACATTAACTAACTCCGCCGTCAAAAACACGGCAAAACAGGTTTATATACCTATTTATGCCATTATAACTCTACATTTTAATAATTTCAACATTTTCAGAATTTGTTCATAAAAATTCGTCGGGTTTACTAAAAAAATATCAGTGCTTAATATAAAATGATGTGTAACTGGCATATATCACAAAAAAATCTTAAAAATCAGGTCTTGGTAGGCTGAAAAATATTGTCAGCCGTTTGTAATATATTTTCCATAATATGCAATAAAAAACGGTCCGTTCACCCTTAATTGTGAACAGACCGTGTACGATTAGTCCAGTTCGGAAATGCCCTTGTAAAGATCGGCATAGCGGCCGTTTGCCGCAAGAAGTTCCTCGTGAGTTCCGCGCTCTATTATCCGCCCCTGCTCAAGCACCATTATCGCATTTGCCCTGCGCACCGTGGACAGCCTGTGCGCGATAACAAACGTGGTATGGTTCTCCATTATTGCGTCCATGCCCTCCTCTATGTGCTTTTCGGTAAGGGTATCGACTGAACTGGTGGCTTCGTCAAGAATAAGTATCGGAGCTTTTGATATTGCCGCTCTTGCTATGTTCAGCAGCTGTCTCTGCCCCTGTGAAAGGTTTGCGCCGTCGTTTTCAAGAACGGTATCATAGCCCTTTTCAAGATGTTTTATGAATGAATGTGCCGAAGCTATCTTTGCCGCGGCGATAACTTCCTCATCGGTAGCGTCCAGTCTGCCGTAACGGATATTTTCCCGCACCGTTCCGGTGAAAAGATGTGTGTCCTGAAGCACCATTGCAATATTCGACCTGAGGAAGCTGCGGTCTATCCTTTCGATATCAACGCCGTCTATGGTTATCCTGCCGTCCTGTATGTCGTAAAATCTCGAAAGAAGATTTGTTACCGTGGTCTTTCCTGCTCCGGTAGAGCCTACAAAAGCTATCTTCTGCCCCGGCTTTGCATACAGCGATATATCATGCAGAACGGTGACTTCCGGCGTGTAGCCGAAATTTACGTTTTCCAGCACTATATGACCTTCCATTTTTTTCATAGGAACGGTATCCGTATCCGGCTTTTCGGGCTCGGCGTCAAGTACGTCGAACACTCTTTCCGCTCCTGCAAGCGCCGCAAAAATAGTGTTCATCTGCATGGCGACTTCATTTATCGGACGGTTGAACTGCCTTGTATAGTTTAACGAAACAGTCAGACCGCCTATGTCAAATCCGCGGGTAACGACAAGTATACCTCCCACGCAGGCTGATATGGCATATACCATATTGCAGAGCTGATGTGTGACAGGTCCCATTATTCCGGAGCGGAACTGGGCTTTTTCCTGCGAAGCGCACAGCTTGTCATTCAGATAGGAAAATTCATATCCGGCTATTTCTTCATGATTGAATATCTTTACGGCTTTCTGTCCGGATATGGTCTCCTCCGCAAAGCCGTTGAGCATACCGAGGTTTTTCTGCTGCGCGGAATATGCGCTTCTGCCCTTTTTCATGATCGTCTTGCTGAGGAACATCAGCAGCGGCGTGCAGATTATTGTTATTCCTCCAAGTATCGGGCTTGTAACTATCATCAGTATGACCGTTCCAAGGACGGTAGCCGCTCCCGAAATTATCTGTATCAGCGTTGTGTTCAGCATTTCGCCGACGGTGTCCGTATCGTTTGTAAAGCGCGACATTATATCGCCCGTTGAATTTACATCAAAAAACCTTATCGGCAGGCTTTGCAGCTTATCGAAAAGTTCAGCCCTCATTCTTGCAAGCGTCCGCTGTGAAGCGCGAAGCATGATCCGCTGCTGGAGCCACTGGGTAATTACCGATATGCCGTATATCACCGCCAGCAATATAAGCCACATTCCGAGGTCATGCATACGTTCCTCCGGATATGTGTCCGCCGGATCAAAATATATGAAGCGGTTTATTATAGGTCTTAAAAGATATGACGCTGCCAACGTTGACACCGTGCATAGCATTGAACATATCACCGCCGTGATTATCAGCTTTCTTTCCTTTGAAACATATTTCAGCAGCCTTACAGCGGAGGCTTTTATATCCCTTGGCTTGCCGTGTGCCCCAAGTGCGCGGTCATGTCCGCCGCCTCTGCCCAGATCCATTTGCTTTTTGCTTTCGGCGGCTTTTCTTCCGCTGTATTTTTCCTCTATACGGGCAAATCTTTCCTTATCCGTAATGTTCATACCGCGTCCTCCTCTCCGTCGTCCTCACATTGAGAATAGTATATATCGCGGTAATCCTCACAGCTTCTTATAAGCTCGGAATGTGTTCCGCAGCCTGTTATCTTTCCGCCGTTCATTACAATGATCTTATCCGCGTCTATCACAGAGGATATACGCTGTGAAATTATTATCTTTGTAACTCCGGCAAGCTGTTCACGGAGAGCTTTTCTTATGGACGCTTCCGTCGCCGTATCAACGGCGCTGGTGGAATCGTCCATTATCATTATATCGGGACGTTTCAGCAGCGCACGGGCAATGCAGATACGCTGCTTCTGACCGCCGGAAAGATTTCCTCCACCCTGACCTATTTCAGTATCATAGCCTTCCGGAAAAGCGGATATAAAACCGTCGGCGCAGGCTATACGGCATACTCGTTCCATATCCTCGGCAGAAGCGTTTTCGTCTCCCCAGCGAAGGTTTTCCGCGATCGTTCCGGAAAAAAGCACATTTTTCTGCAATACCACAGCTATATGTTCGCGAAGCTCATGCAGAGATATATCCTTTACATTCACTCCGTCAACAAGGACTTCACCTGCGTCCGCATCATAGAGGCGGGATATCAGCGATATCAGCGTGGATTTTCCCGAGCCCGTGGAACCGACTATCCCCACCAGTTCACCGGGAGCTATCTTTATATTTATATCGTCAAGAACGGGTTCTTCCCTGTCCTTGAAATATCTGAAAGAAACGTGCTTAAATTCAACGCTTCCGCTTTCTATTCTATGGGAAGCATTATCGCTGTCCTTTATATCAGGCTCGGTTTCAAGGACTTCGGATATTCTCCTGTCGGAAGCAGCCGCTCTTGTCCCCTGCAAAAATATATTAGCAAGAAAATTCAAAGCCGTAAGTATCTGCGAAAGATATGTTATAAATGCCGTAAGAGTACCTATCTCCATATCTCCGACCATTATTTTCCGTCCTGCCGCCCAGACGACGAGAAGAGTAGTTACATTTACAGCCAGCGCTGAAACAGGCTGCATAAGTATCATCATTTTAAGCGCGGAAACGGTCTTTTCCATAAGCGCGCCGTTTATGACGCGGAACTTGCTTTTTTCATGCTCCTCACGGACGAAAGATTTTATTACCTTTATATTTGTTACCGACTCGCCTACTCCGGTGTTCAGGCTGTCTATGCTTTCCTGCATTATGGTGTACCTCGGAGAAGCAAACCTTATAATAAGGTATGTAGCCGCCGCAAGGAACGGTACTATTATAAATATCACCCATGCTATGTCAGGACTTAGCTTAAAAGACATTATCAGCGCGCCTATGAGCATTACCGGACTGCGGAAAAATCCTCTCAGCAGGCTTTGTATAAAGGTCTGTATCTGGGTTATATCGTTTGTTACTCTCGTTATCAAAGAGCCTGTGGAAAAGCGGTCTATATCCGAAAAGGAAAATGTCTGTATCTTTGCGAAAACGTCCCGCCGGAGACCTGCGGCTGTTCTTGCTGCGCCTCTTACGCCGTAGAATGCGCCGAGAATACCGGTTATCAGCATTCCCACAGCTATCAGCGCCATATAGAAGCCATAACGAAGAATGTACGGAACATCACCGTTTGCCGCACCCTTGTTTATGATATTTGCATTTATGAACGGCAGAATAAATTCTCCGCTTGCCTCAAGTATCATAAACAGCGGTCCGAGCAGAAAACAATAAAAATTATTCTTTATGTGTTCTTTATATTTGCTCATTAAAATATCACCTCATCTGACTGCAATTATACCACAAAAATTATTTTTTCGCAAGTTCCCGCCGATAATTTCAGATGGCAGATCGTTTTTAAGGGCTTGAAAAGGCGATCCGTTTCTGTTATAATATTATCAGTTTTAAGGAGGTAAGAGCAATGGAAATAAAACGAATAGACCTTAACATTCCCGATGAAGAAAGAGAACGTGAGACTGCACGGTGCGTCCGTCTCTGCTATGAAATAGACCACACCATGCCCATGACCGAGGAATATTACAGACTTGTAAAGGAGCTTTTCGGCAATAACATCGGTGAAGGATCGTCAGTAAATCCGTCCTTGTATATCCACAGTGCAAAGGATATCCGCATAGGAAAAAATGTTGTGATAATGAACGGCTTCCGCTGTATGTCAATGGGAGGCGTTACAATAGGCGATAATGTAAATATATCCTTTGGCTGCACTATAGTTACCAACGACCATGACCTGCGTGAAAAGAACATTCTGCTTTGCAGACCGGTAACGATAAAGAACAATGTATGGATAGGCGCAAATGTTACTATACTTCCGGGTGTGACTATAGGAGAAAATTCCGTTGTAGGCGCAGGCGCGATAGTGACCAGGGACGTACCTGACAATTCGGTAGCTGTAGGAAATCCTGCAAAGGTCATAAAGACTATATAGCGGGGAAGCCCCCGCGGGCAATGTCACCCCCAAAGTAATTTTAAATAAACCGTTAAATAGGGTAGCCCCCTCAAGG
>CANQXX010000004.1 GCA_947627905.1 uncultured Clostridia bacterium | reverse complement strand
GCGTCAATGTGAGCCATTATACCAATATTTCTGGTTTGTTCAAGTGAACAATCTCTTGGCATAAATTTTCCTCCAATTCAAATTCCCTGTAAAGGGAACTGTCACGCCGCTGTTACCAACGGTAATGTGCGAAAGCCTTGTTTGCTTCTGCCATTTTGTGAGTATCCTCACGCTTCTTGCAAGCTCCGCCGAGTCCGTTTACTGCGTCCATTATTTCAGCGGCAAGTCTTTCCTTCATAGTTCTTTCGC
Source organism: uncultured Clostridia bacterium (assembly GCA_947627905.1). Taxonomy (GTDB): domain Bacteria; phylum Bacillota; class Clostridia; order Oscillospirales; family Ruminococcaceae; genus RGIG8773. Next base: position 91,374 of record CANQXX010000004.1, on the reverse strand, counting down.
TTCTTGCTCTTGCGTAAGTGGTAAGCCACCTCAGACCGAGTGTCTGACGTCTTTCAGGTCTTACCTCCATAGGCACCTGATATGTGGAACCGCCCACACGTCTTGCCTTTACTTCCAGCAGAGGCATGATATTTTCGAGCGCCTGCTCAAATACCTCAAGAGCGTCCTTTCCTGTCTTTTCTGCAACGATCTCAAAAGCTCCGTAAACGATCTTCTGAGCAACGCCCTTCTTGCCGTCGAGCATTATGTTGTTGATAAGACGAGTAACGATCTCGGAATTGTATACAGGATCGCACAAAACCTCACGTTTTGCAATATTACCTCTTCTTGGCACAATACTTCCCTCCTTCATATAAATGCTATCACAGGTACTCGCTTCACCACACCCGAACGGGTGATGACACGCACGACCAATGCAGAGGTATCCATATATAATGAATTACTCCGCATAAATCATGATGCGGTTTCAATGAGTCTGAATAAAATTAGGCTATGCGGAAATTACTTAGCCGCGCCTGCCTTAGGCCTCTTTGCGCCGTATTTGGAACGCGCCTGATTTCTCTTGGCAACGCCCTGAGCATCCAGCGTACCTCTGATGATGTGGTAACGCACACCGGGGAGATCCCTTACACGTCCGCCTCTGATAAGAACAACGGAGTGTTCCTGAAGGTTATGACCGATACCCGGGATATAAGCGGTTACTTCGGTACCGTTTGTAAGCCTTACTCTGGCGATCTTTCTCATAGCGGAGTTAGGCTTTTTAGGTGTAGCCGTTCTTACTGCTGTGCAGACGCCTCTCTTCTGGGGAGCGCTCTGGTCGATAGCTATCTTCTTCTTGGAGTTGTAGCCCTTCTGAAGAGCAGGAGCCGTCGATTTCTTCTCGAGAACAGTTCTTCCCTTGCGTACTAACTGGTTAAAGGTTGGCATATTTTCTCTCCTTTCCTGAAAAATTTATGACGGCAAAAGCCGCATACTCAATTATTATACACACAAAAGACCCGTATGTCAAGCGTTTCCGCAAATTTTTCCGCAAATTCTTTAAAATTAACGGCAAAAAACGCTTTATGTACGGATCTTTTATACAAATTTACAAATATACGGTCATTATTGACGTTTTTTCTGTTCTGCCTGAAACTGTTCCGCGCCGCCGTAAACAAGTCTGGCGTAAAATTTTCTTTTGTTGTCCAGATGCTTTTCAAGCGATGAAAAAACTATCCACAGGACTGCGGAAACTACCGCTGACAGCGCCAGCAATCCTATGACTTCGTCCTTTATCAAGGTCTCACAAACGAATAATATTGCAAAAACAAAAGCAAACACCGCCGCCGTTTTTGATAATATCCCGAAAATTATGCTTTTTGAATCTGCGGAAATATACTGTTTTTCATTTCTTTTGCGCCAGCCTTCATATTCCTCCTCGTTGAGCTTTTCCTGCTCCGAGGACGTATCGTCAGCCTCTTCCGCTTTATTTTCCCGTGTTTTAAGCTCTCCGTAAAGAGTATCGTCCGCATTTTTAAGGATACTCTGCCATATCCTGCCGATATCGCCTATCAGGGCGTCAGCCTTGGATCTTTCGTCCTTTGACGGCTCACGGAGCCGGATATGTGTTTTCTCCGGATATTCGTCCGTTCCGGCAGAGGCATAATATTCCATTCCGTTGCAGAATCTCTGATATATCTCCAGGCCGACATCATGGCATTTCATTGCCGCAAAAGCCGACTCCCTGTCATTTACGCGGATAATGCAGTTCATTATAAATAACGTATGGCGCATTAATTCCAGCATATTTTTCATGTATGCCGAAGCCTGACTTTCTTTTTTATGCGACAGGGCAAACCTTTTTTCATATTCGGCATTGAACAGGATAAAATCCAGCATATCCCGGCAGAACGTAAGTATCAGCTTGCCGTCCTCGCCGTTTTCCAGCAGGATAGTAAGCATATTATTCATGCTTTTGAAGAAATTATCCGAGCTAAGATACACCGCAGCAGTCTCACACATAAGATACTGGCTTGAAATATTCAGTCTGTATTCGGCTTTTATGCACTGAGGGTCAGATTCAAGCACGGAGCTGTATCCCGTATACGCTTCGTTATAATTTTTTCTTGCGAAGCAGGTATCCGATGCTGACATCAGTCTGTAAGCGGCTGCTTCAAGCCCGACATTATCATCGTGTGAAATATCCGGAGACGCCGGAGCTTCATTTTCAGGCATACGGTCCACCCTTTCATACAAACATATTTTCTGATTTTTCTGCATTTTAAGGATAACGGGACGTTTCCGCTCATTTAAAATTATGATATCACTTTTATACACAAATTACAATAGATTTTCAGAAATTTTTAAAAAAATAGTTTAAAAAGCAGATTTTTAAGCTATTTCCTCCTTAAATCATGTGAGCTATTGACATCGTGCGCAAAAAATTATATAATATGTTTGTTTGTCTGATAAAATTACAATGCTCCCGAAAGGACGATAATTATGGATAGCAGGTTATATGAGCTGTTTCTCAGCTGTTTTCCCCAGTTCCCGGTGACAGAGAAAACGTTTGAAAAGCTTCTTGACGCAGAAAACTGCGATATCATCACCCATTGCGAAAACGGCGTGACCGCAGGATATTCCGCCGTAAAGGACAATTACATACGTCTGCTCTGCGTCGGACCGGAATATCAGGGAAAAGGCATAGGCACCGAGCTTCTCCGCAGAAGTGAAGAAGCCGTTTTGTCAAAAGGCTTTGACAGCGTTATCCTCGGCGGAACGGATTCCGAGCTTTTTATCGGCGCAGTCACCCCGGAGGAACAGTGGAACGATATGCGCTGCTTCTTTTTTGAAGACCGCGGCTACACCGCTTCGGACGGCTGCATAGAAATGAAGATGTCCACAAAAGACTTTTCGGAAAATAATACTCCGGAATATCCTGCGGACGTGACTTTCGGATACTGCCCGAAAGAAAAGCGGGACGAGCTTATCAAAGCCGTAAACGAAGTAGATGAAAACTGGCTGATGTATTTCAGACCCGACAGCAATATCTTTACCGCTTGTCAGAACGGCAGGATAGTCGGCTTTTGCATTGCTGACACCAATGTAGAAACGCTTATCAGCGACGATAAAAAGAATATCGGCATGATCGGCTGTGTAGGTGTTATTCCGGAAGCAAGGCGTAAAGGCATAGGACTTGCTATGGTTTCAAAGGCGATGTCCGACATAAAATCAAAGGGCTGCGATGAAGTATTCATACATTACACACATCTTGACTGGTGGTACGGAAAATTGGGATTTAGAACATTCCTTTACTACTGGTTCGGCAGGAAAAGTCTGAAATGATTGTGTTCCGGCGCATACTGTGCCGGAACATTTTATATAAGCTAAAAATGCCGCCCGTGCATTGCACAGGCGGCATACGGTATAAATAAATTATTTGATCTCAAGCCGTTTTGTTTCCGGAGAGGAAGCAGTCTTTTTGGGGAGCTCTACATAAAGCACACCGTTTTTGTATTCAGCGCCGATATTATCGGCGTCTATGCCGGAAATGTCAAAGCTCCTGCGGTATGAACCGTAAGTGCGTTCACGGCGGATATACTTGCCGTTATCGTCCTTTTCGGAATTTTCGGTATTATGCTCCGCGGAAAGGATAAGGCTGTCGCCGTTGATGTCCAGCTTGATATCGCTTTTTTCAAATCCGGGCAGCTCGGCTTCGAGAACAAAGCTGTTTCCCTCGTCACGGATATCGGTGCGGCAGGTGTTTATGCGGCTGTCCTCGCCGAAGAAATCCTTCTCAAAATCATGGAACGCGTTGAAAAGATCATAGCTTTTTCTTTCAAAAGGTGTAAGTGCAAACATATATATTCCTCCTGTATAGTTGTTTAAATTATTATTTGATGGATCATCAGGTTTTAATCATCGTACCCATTGGTATCGCTTCCTTTTTTTATTTTGTAATTACATAATACCCCCTGTTTATGTGCGAACAATAATAGAATTGTGAAAAAATGATGAAAATTAGCACTCTTAATTTGAGAGTGCTAATCCATTTCTGGATATTGCAGAAAAATTTCAAAAAATTGTTGACAAGCAGAAGCTTATGTGATATAATAACAAAGTCGGACGGTTCATATACCGTTCACAGCTATCGAATTCTAAAGACAGCAGGCGGCAAGGAAAGGCGTTTTGCCCGTTCCGGAGCCATAATTCCTGCCGAGGAAAAGATGGTAAGTATATAATAGTGTACTTGCGCCTTTTCCCGTCCGGAAAAGGTTTTTCTTTTTGGATCCGAATAGCATATAAAAAATTCGGAGGTGAAATTCTTAATGCCAAGCGCAAAGATACTTGAATCCAAGAAAGCAAGGGTCGAAGCTATCACAGAAATGCTCAAGAATGCGTCCGCAGGCGTTATCGTGGACTACAAGGGCATAACCGTTGAGGACGACACCAAGCTGAGAAAGGAACTCAGAGAAGCAGGCGTGAATTACTTCGTTGAGAAAAATTCCATGCTCCGCTTCGCCGTAAAGAACGTTGGTCTTGACGGACTTACAGACGTTCTTGAGGGAACGACCGCTATTGCAGTCACCGAAGGCGACCAGACCGCTCCCGCCCGTATCCTCGGTAAATTCGCTGAAAATTCCGATGGCAAGTTTTCTCTTAAAGCAGGCTTTATCGACAGCGAAATTTACGACGCAAAGGGTGTTCTGGCTCTTTCAAAGATCCCCTCAAAGGAAACTCTTCTTGCACAGCTCCTTGGTTCTCTCAAGGCTCCTATGCAGAACCTCGCCGCTACTCTCCAGGCTCTTTCGGAGAAAAAAGCAGCGGAAGAATCCGCTTGACCGCGGTATCATTCGTTCCGGGCATTTTAAAGCTCCCGGATATCATACGTTAAAAACCTTAAATTTAATTTGAAAAGGAGATAAATTATCATGGCTTCTGAGAAAGTTACAAGCATTTTAGATTCTATCGACGCTCTTTCCATTCTTGAGCTTAACGAACTGGTTGAGGGCATTCAGGAAAAATACGGTGTTTCTGCTGTTGTAGCCGCTGCTGCACCTGCTGCAGGCGGAGCTGCTGCCGCTGAGGAAAAGACTGAATTTGACGTTATCCTTGCTTCCTTCGGTGAGAAGAAAATGGACGTTATCAAGGCTGTTAAGGATATCTGCGGTCTGTCCCTCAAGGAAGCTAAGGAGCTTGTTGAAGCTGCTCCTAAGGCTCTTAAGGAAGGTGCTTCCAAGGCTGACGCCGAAGAGATCAAGAGCAAGCTCGAAGCTGCCGGCGCTACAGTTGAACTCAAGTAATTTACTGTATATCTTAAACAAATACGGCGTGAGACAATTAAGGTTTCACGCCTTTTTGTTTTCCGTCAGCTGCTTGTACTGAAAGAAAAACAAAATTTTTCATCGGGCGATTGAAATATCTGACATAATATGTTAAAATTATTCTGAAACTAAAAATACGGATAGGAAGATCAAATGAAACGTCTGGTAATTGGCATGATAGCTCATGTGGATTCGGGAAAAACTACTCTTTCTGAAGCTATGCTCTACCTGAGCGGAAACATACGGAAGCAAGGCCGGGTGGATCACGGCGACGCTTTCCTTGACACACATCACATCGAACGCGACAGAGGCATTACTGTATTTTCAAAGCAGGCAGTAATGCGCTGCGGAGAAAATGAATATACTCTTCTCGATACTCCGGGACACGCAGATCTTTCGTCCGAGACAGAACGGGCTCTGTGCGCCCTTGATTATGCAGTCATGGTGATAAGCGGCTCCGAGGGCGTTCAGGAACATACCGTTACGCTATGGCATTTACTTACAAAATATGACATTCCCACCTTTGTGTTTATAAATAAAATGGATATTTCAGCGTTTGACCGGAGCTTTCTTATGGAAACGCTTTCCGGAAAGCTGAACGGGCGGTTCGTTGATTTTACTCCCGGCAGGGATACTGCGGAATTTTTCGAGGAAGCGGCTCTTTGCGATGAAAAGCTGATGGACCGTTTCCTTGAAAGCGATACCATACCGGACGAGGATATCTCCCAAGCCATAAAAGAGCGAAAGATATTCCCCTGCTATTTTGGTTCGGCTCTGAAATCAAAAGGCGTGACCGAGTTCATCGAAGGTCTGGAAAAATACACCTTCCAGACGGTCACTGACGGCAGCTTTGCCGCAAGGATATTCAAAATAACCGAGGAACAGGGCGTTCGTCTTACCCATATGAAGATAAATTCGGGCAGTCTTAAAGTCCGTTCCATGATAAACGGCGAAAAAATAAACCGTATACGGGTCTATTCCGGCGCAAAATTCATATGTCCGGAAGAAGTTTTTGCCGGAACACTTTGCGCCGCCGAGGGACTTTCGGATACCCATGCCGGTCAGGGATTAGGCGCTGACAAAGGTGCGCCGCAGCCGTTCCTTGAACCGGTCATGACATACAGGCTGATACCTCCGGAGGGCACTGACGAGCATACTTTTCTTGCGCAGATGCGTATTCTTGAAGCGGAAGATCCGCAGCTGCATATAATGTGGAATGACCGTCTACGGGAAATACACGTCAGCCTTATGGGAGAAATACAGCTTGAAATACTCAGAGCGCTCATCAAGGAGCGCTTCGGCATCGAAGCGGAATTTGGCAAAGGCAGTATACTTTACAAAGAGACCGTCGCTTCTCCCGTATGCGGCGCAGGTCATTACGAACCTCTGCGCCACTATGCGGAAGTACGTCTGCGGATAGAACCTGCCGAAAGGGGCAGCGGAGTAACGTTTCTGTCGGAATGCAGCGAGGACGTTCTCAGCCGGAACTGGCAGAGACTGATACTTTCCGAACTTGAAGGAAAAACTCATATCGGCGTTCTTACCGGCTCCCCCATTACCGATGTTAAGATCATACTTACAGCCGGACGTGCTCATCTTAAACATACCGAAGGCGGCGACTTCCGGCAGGCAGCCTGGAGAGCCGTCCGTCAGGGACTGCGAAAAGCCGAGAGTATACTTCTTGAACCGTGGTACGAATTTACCATTGAAATACCTTCCGATTCTGTCGGCAGGGCAATATCCGATATACAGAGAATGTGCGGCGAATTTTCCGCTCCCGAAACAAACGGTGATACAGCGGTAATAAAGGGCTCAGTGCCTGCTTCCGAGATAGCAGGGTATCATTCCGAGCTTATGGGATATTCCCACGGCAGAGGAAAGCTCACCTGCGTTCCAAAGGGATATTTTCCCTGCCATGACCCGGAACAGGTCATAGAAGAAGCTGGCTACCGCTGCGATGAAGATATAGAAAATACCGCTGACAGCGTTTTTTGTTCCCACGGAGCAGGATATATCGTCCGCTGGGGCGAAGCGGACAGTCATATGCACACGGCTGATCCGTCCGCAAAGGACCGTTCCGCAGAGGAAGGATACAGCTCCGCATATCTCCGCAGGCAGGCGCAGGATTACCGTTCACGGCTTGCCGAAGATAAGGAGCTTATGGAAATATTTGAAAGAACTTACGGCAAGATCGACCGCGACCCCAGATATGCGCTGCACACAAAAAAGGATATCCCGGAAAAGAAGCAGAAGCCTGTGCCAATGCAGAACGGAAAAGAATATGTTCTGGTGGACGGCTACAATGTGATCTTCGCGTGGGACGATCTTAAAGCTCTTGCTGCGGAAAATCTTGACGCCGCGCGCAGCAGGCTTACAAATATCCTGTGCAATTATCAGGGATTCAGGCAATGCGAGCTTATTCTTGTATTTGACGCATACAAGGTCAGGGGAAATGACCGTGAAGTCGAAAAATTCCACAATATAAGCGTTGTTTACACCAAAGAAGCCGAAACGGCGGATATGTACATTGAAAAAGTCTCTCACGAGCTCAGCAAGGAATACCGCGTCCGGGTCGTTACCTCCGACGGCGCAGAACAGATAATAATACTGGGCAACGGAGCTTTCCGTGTTTCGGCGGAGGAGTTCAGGCGCGAAGTTGCTGCGGTGGAAAAGGCAATAAGGGAATTTATTGATAAAAGCTGAATAAATTATTTAAAAATATCACGCAAAGGAGCTTCTGTTCTTTTGCGTGAATTTTTTAAGTGAACAAATTGCAAATATAATTGCCGACGCCGGATAAATTCTTGACAAATAAGGCAAAAACGGTTATAATTTTAAATAAGGAGACATCGTCTCCCCTTCAGAACTTTTTGAAAGGATGATAAGAATGGGTTACACTTTAACCGAAAAAATTCTGAAAGCCCATCTCGTTGACGGCGAATTTGTCAAAGGCAGCGAGATCGGTATACGCATCGATCAGACTCTGACACAGGATGCTACAGGTACAATGGCGTACCTTGAATTTGAGGCTATGGGAGTGCCGAGAGTAAAAACTGAACGCTCGGTTGCATACATAGACCATAACACGCTCCAGTCTGGTTTTGAAAATGCTGACGACCATCGTTTTATAGGCTCCGCTGCAAAGAAGCACGGAATATATTTCTCACGTCCCGGAAACGGTATCTGTCATCAGGTACACCTTGAACGTTTCGGTATTCCCGGAAAAACTCTCATCGGCTCTGACAGCCACACCCCCACCGGCGGCGGCATAGGCATGATAGCCATAGGCGCAGGCGGTCTGGACGTTGCCGTGGCTATGGGCGGCGGCGCTTACTATATCACCTATCCTAAAATAGTAAACGTAAAACTTTCCGGAAAGCTGTCTCCATGGGTATCCGCAAAGGACGTTATCCTTGAAGTCCTCCGCATAATGTCCGTAAAAGGAGGCGTAGGAAAGGTCATCGAATACACCGGCGACGGAGTAAAAACTCTAAGTGTTCCTGAAAGAGCGACCATTACAAACATGGGCGCAGAACTTGGAGCAACTACGTCTATTTTCCCGTCGGACGAAGTCACAAAAGCGTTCCTGAAAGCGCAGAAGCGCGAAGAAGTATGGACGGAACTTTCCGCCGATACGGACGCCGTTTATGACGAAACTATAGAAATTGACCTCAGCACGCTTGCTCCTCTTGCTGCTTGTCCTCATTCTCCGGATAATATCAAAACCGCAAAAGAGCTTGCAGGAATGAAGATAGATCAGGTCTGCATAGGTTCATGCACAAACAGCTCTCTCATGGACATGATGAAAGTGGCTCATATACTCAAGGGCAAAACAGTCCACCCGGACGTTTCCCTTGCGATTGCTCCCGGTTCAAAGCAGGTCCTCAATATGCTTGCAAAGAACGGCGCTCTTTCCATAATGATAGACGCCGGCGCAAGAATACTCGAAAGCGCCTGCGGTCCATGCATAGGCATGGGACAGTCCCCCAATTCCAAGGGAATTTCTCTCCGTACATTCAACAGGAACTTTGAGGGAAGATCGGGAACAAAAGACGGGCAGATATATCTTGTTTCTCCCGAAACAGCTGCCGCATCGGCTATTGCCGGAGTATTCACAGATCCGAGAGAGCTCGGCGAAATGCCTGTATTTGAAATGCCGGAAGAATTTATCATCAATGATAATATGATAACTCCTCCTGCGCCGGAGAGCGAAGCGGACAAGGTAGAGATACTCCGCGGACCGAATATCAAGCCTTTCCCCAAAACACACCCGCTCATGGATACTATCGACGCCGCATGCTCGCTTAAAGTCGGCGACAACATAACAACTGACCACATCATGCCGGCTGGCGCAAAGATCCTCCCGCTGCGTTCAAATATCCCTGCAATTTCAAAATACTGCTTCACGGTATGCGACGAATCTTTCCCTGCACGCGCAGAAAGCCTCGGCAAAAGCATTATTGTAGGCGGCTCAAACTATGGACAGGGTTCTTCCCGTGAGCACGCTGCCCTTGCTCCGCTGCATCTGGGCGTAAAGGCTGTTCTTGTAAAGAGCTTTGCAAGAATACACCGGGCTAATCTTATAAATGCCGGTATCCTGCCGCTTACATTCAAGAACGAAGCAGATTACGACAAGATCTCACAGGGCGATCAGCTTGTTATAAAGAATGTCCGTGAATCAATTGAAAAGGGCGAAACTGAGCTTACCGTCAAGAATAAGACCACAGGCGAAAAGATAACCGTTCTTTGTGAGCTTTCAGGACGTACAAAGGATATTATCCTTGCAGGCGGTCTGCTTGACTATACAAGGGAGTCCCTTAAATAATGAAAAAAGCGGCATTTCCGGTAATGACTTTATTGCCCTTAGCAATAATATTCTGCATGACCGCACGATACTACATCGGTTTCATATTTCTGCCCATAGGACTGATATTGGCAGGACTGATATGGTACTTTGCAATATTCAGAATAAGGAAAAAGTTTTCACATACAGCAAAGATAATAACAGGAATATGCCTGTGGGCGGCAGCGGCATTTTCAGCCGTTTCCCCCTATATTATCTTTATGCTCGCATAATGAAAGGATAGATACAAATGGACAAGATAAAAATGACCACTCCCCTTGTGGAAATGGACGGAGACGAAATGACCCGTATCATATGGAAGATGATAAAGGATATCCTTATCACTCCGTATGTTGACCTGAAAACGGAATATTACGATCTGGGACTTGTTCACCGCAACGAGACAAACGATCAGGTCACTGTTGATTCAGCCGAGGCTGCAAAAAAATACGGCGTTGCTGTAAAGTGCGCTACCATTACTCCTAACGCTCAGAGAATGACCGAATATAACCTCAAGGAAATGTGGAAATCACCTAACGGCACTATCCGTGCTATCCTTGACGGCACAGTTTTCAGAAAGCCTATACTTGTCAAGGGAATAGTTCCTTACATTCCCACATGGACAAAGCCTATCACTATTGCCCGTCACGCTTACGGCGATATCTACAAGAACACCGAAATGCGCGTTCCCAAGGGTTCAAAGGCTGAGCTTGTTGTCACGGACGAAAACGGCAAAGAGACCCGTGCGCTTATCCACGATTTCAAGACGGGCGGCGGCATTATACAGGGCGTTCACAATATCGACAATTCAATAGCTTCCTTTGCAAGATCATGCTTCAATTATGCTCTTGACGCAAAGGAGGATCTCTGGTTCGCTTCAAAGGACACTATCTCAAAAACGTATGACCACCGTTTCAAGGATATATTTGCTGAAATTTTTGAAAATGAGTACAAGGAAAAATTTGAAGCCGCAGGTATTGAATATTTCTACACGCTGATAGACGACGTCATCGCAAGAGTTGTACGCTCCGAGGGCGGATTTATCTGGGCGTGCAAGAACTATGACGGAGACGTTATGTCCGATATGCTTGCAACGGCTTTCGGCAGCCTTGGTCTGATGACCTCCGTGCTGGTCTCTCCCGACGGTATCTACGAATATGAAGCCGCTCACGGCACGGTAACACGTCACTATTATAATTATCTCAAAGGTGAGAAGACTTCCACAAATCCTATTGCAACTATATTTGCATGGAGCGGCGCGCTTCGCAAAAGAGCCGAAATGGACAATATACCTGCTCTTGCCGATTACGCAGACAAGCTGGAAAAAGCGTCCGTAAAAACTATGGAGGACGGCATAATGGATAAGAACCTTGCTCTTATCTCCAAGCTCGAAAACAAGCAGCCGGTAGACACGGAAACTTTCCTGAAAGAGATAAACAACAGGCTTGCAGAAATGATGAAATAAACAAGACAAAGACCTTTCCGGACACTGCCGGAAAGGTCTTATTTTTTTATTCAGCAGGAACTTCAGCTTGTTTTTTTCTTCCCTTTTTGCCCTGTCCGGACGAGAAAGACATTGTAAACAGCTTGTCGGTAGTGAATATTCTCACCGCAAGGAACATACATACAACAAAGAAAATTATCTGATAAGCAAGACCTATCCAATACATAAGCATATTGCCGTTCATCAGGTTTGTCAGGGCTGTATATGTGTGTGTGAACGGTATTGCATAAACTACCGCTCTAAAACCGGCGGACATAGAATTTACATCGGTGAACATGGTTATAAAGAACGGTATCATGACTGCCACCATGATAGGGATAGTCAATGTCTGAACGGATTTTACATCTGTTGCCATTGCTCCGAGAATAAGTGAAACTGACAATCCTATAGCTATTGTCAGGAAAAGCTGGAATGCAAACAGCACATAGCTCATCGGCGTAAGCGCAAGTCCCAGTTCTGCCATAGCCTGACCCATATTTGTTACTTCGGAAGCGGCAACATCAATAGTTTCCGGACCTGCATTTATAGTGATCTCATTTACCGCGCTGCCCATCATTCCTACAATATAGAACACAAAGCCAACTATCATGAACAGTGCGTTCAGAAGCGCGGTTATAACAGCGGCAAGCATTTTTGCGCCCAGAACGGACATTCTTGAAACAGGCGCGGAAAGCAGCGTTTCAAGAGTTTTATCTATTTTTTCGGTGGAAATTGCGGTCATTATCATCTGCGAAGCCATTAACAGCAGGAAAAATATTGCAAAGGGCGCTATCATTGACTGCATCATATATATTGCTCCCAATGCGGAAGCGGAGATCTCTGCGATCCTGCCGTTGTTTACGGTGTATTCCACAGTTTGCATAGGCTCGCGCACAAGAGATATTTCTTCATCGGAAAGTCCGTAGGTTTTCAGAAGTACTTCATCGGTACATACCGTTTCTATCTCGCTTATAATGTCCGAAGCTGAAATATTGCTGATAGAGGACGCTATGCCGCCGCTCTGAAAAATGCTTACGAATTTTATGGGAGCCGGTTCATGCTTCTCAATAATGCTTTCACCGTAGCCCTGCGGGATTATTACAAGATTTTTTATTCCGAGGCGTTCCATTTCGGAGGCGTAATCATCGCTTTGCAGTTCAACATAATTTATATCCGTGCTTTCGGAAGAATCTACTTTTTCCAGAAGCTCGGCGGTAAATTCGCTGTCGTCCTGATTGCAGAGAGTTATCGACGAAGTGTCAAATCCTTCCTCCATTGCGCCGCCCATTATCTGACCCATAATTATCAGCAGGACCATTGTGAATATCATGCTGATAAGCGCCTGCACGGTAATTAATTCACGAAGCTCTTTTTTAAGAAGATTACCGAACTTCATGATCTTTCACCACCCTTTCAAAGACTTCCTCCAGATTTGCGGCTTGATAACGCTCTTTAAGCTCGTCTATCTTTCCGACTACCATAAGTTTTCCGCCTGTAATAATTCCCACGCGGTCGGAAACATACTCTATTTCAAGCATATTATGCGACGAAAGCAGGAAGGACATATTCTGTTCTTTTGCAAGAGCCTTTATCATTTTTCTTATTTCGAGAGCATTTATAACGTCCAGACCGGAAGTAGCCTCGTCCATTATGGCAAGTTTAGGCTCGGTCATTACTGCGCGGGCAAGAAGAAGTTTTCTTATCATACCTCTTGAATATCCGCCGATCTTTTCATTCAGTCTGTCGCCAAGTCCGCAGATAGCTTTTCCGCGTTCGACATATTTATCAAGAGTTTCCTGATCCTTTGCAAAAAGACCTGCCATAAAATTAAGGTAGCCGTCACCTGTCATAGTTTTGTACGCTCCTGCTTCATCGGGAAGATAGGTGATATTTTCGCGGACCTTATCGGGTTCTTTTATAATGCTGTGACCTGCGACAATAGCGTCTCCCTCGGTGGCTTGGATAAGTGTGGAGATCATACGGATAGTTGTGGTTTTTCCTGCGCCGTTAGGACCTATAAGAGCAAATATTTCACCTTCATTTACGGAAAAACTGATCTTATCCACGGCAAATTCTTTTTTCTTCGGGTACTTTTTGGAAAGTTCCTTTACTTCAAGGACTGTTCCCATTACAACACTTCCTTTCTTAAAACTGTATTAAAAAGCTAATACAATAATACTATAATTTTGAGCATATGTCAATTGTACAATATAGACAAAAATGATAATTTAGCGGGGAAGCGCAAATTTATTTATCTGTGTTGCCAAACAGCTCACTGGGCTGTTTGGCAAAGCTTAAAATAAAATAATCGTTAGTGCCAAGGGGAACGCTCTCTCTTGCAGAGCGTTCCCCTCTTTCCAACAGCTATAGGCTGTTGGAAATTCACCCCTTTGCAGAGCGCTTTGAAAAAAGGGAAATTTCGCCGCCTGCGGGCGGCGACCAAAGGCTCTGCCTTTGGAATCCGCGAGCTGGGCTCAGCTCGACCAGCTATTATTACTCTCGTTTAGTATGCTAAATTATAATATCTTAACTCTTAACTCTCCACTCTCAAAACTGAATTATTAATATTTGCGGCGGTAGTAAAAATTAAATATCATTTTTACCAGTGCCATTCCCGCAAGGACTACGGTAAGCACACCCGCAGTCGCCGGAGATACAAGCGTGGAAATTATAATTCCTGCGCCTAAAAGAAATGCGCATACCGAAAAACTTCCGCTTGCAGTCTTTTCGCGGATAAATCGTTCCCGCTCGTCATTCTCTGCAACATACAGTTTTTTCAGCTTTTCTTCATTTTTAAATGCCGGAATATATCTTGCCGCATAAACTGCCGCAACTGCCAGAAGCCCCGTGCAAAATCCCGACGAATAAGCCGCAGAAACTGGCTTTACATCAATAGTTGAATAGATAACGATATACGCCGCTGCAATTAACACAACAAATATAAACACAAATACCGTTCTGAATATAAGCTGTTTTTTGAATTTTTCCATACTATCACTCCTGTTCGTCAACGTTCGAGAAATCAAAAACTTCCTCAATAGTCATTCCGAAATATTTTGCAATTTTATACGCAAGCACAAGCGAAGCGGTATATTTTTCACATTCAAGTGAAGTTATGGTCTGTCTTGTGACGCCTACCGCCGCGGCAAGCTCCTCCTGTGAGATCTTCCGCGCCCTGCGCAGTTCATGTATTCTGGTTTTCAACGTCTCTCCCCTTTCGTATTTCATTTTGCAAAGTTAACTTTACATTAGTATAGCACGCTTTGCATTTTTTGTCAAGTATACTTAGCAAAAAATTTTAAAAAAATTTTTTCAGGAGCATACAGCGCCGTATAAATCCGATGAAAACAGGAAAAATATATAAAAAACAAAAGGAACGATATTCATGCCTTTGATAGAACTTGAAAATATTTCAAAGATCTATGGGATCGGTGACGATCAGGTCACGGCGGTAAAAAACATATCTCTAAGCATTGAAAGAGGTGAATTTGCAGCTATTGCAGGAGCCTCCGGTTCGGGAAAATCCACTCTTATGAATATAATGGGGTGTCTTGACATTCCGACATCGGGGAAATACCGCCTTTGCGGTGAGGATATAAGCGCTTTGTCCGATAAAAAACTTGCTGAAATAAGAAATCGGGACATAGGCTTCATTTTCCAGAATTTCAATCTTATACCCGGTCTCACCGCACTTGAAAACGTGGAGCTTCCTCTGATATACAGAGGGATACCCAAAAATATACGGCGGCAGCTTGCCGTTCATGCGCTTGAAAAAGTATCGTTAAGCAACAGAAAAGATCATCTTCCCGGAAAACTTTCCGGAGGTCAGCAGCAGCGCGTTGCTATAGCAAGGGCAATTGCCGCCGCGCCTCCTATGATCCTTGCAGATGAACCTACCGGCAACCTTGACAGCCGCAACAGCGCCGAAGTCATGAGGATACTTTACGACCTCAACTCCCAAGGCAAGACCATTATCATGATAACGCATGATGACAATATCGCCGCGAACGCATCAAGAACGATACGCATTTCCGACGGACAGCTCATATCGGATAAAAAATATCACGCGTCATAAAGCTATAAATAAAAAAATCCGGAAGCCGTAAAAACGGTCTCCGGATATTTTTTGCATATCATATTACTTGCAGCAGCATTCGCCGACGGGAACTGTCCATTTATGAGTATCTTCTATCTTGCCCCACTGGATACCTGTAAGAGTATCATAAAGTTTCTGGGAGATAGGTCCGATCTCTCCGTTGTTTATGGTCATTACCAGATCGCCGTATTTCAGCTCACCTACCGGTGAAATTACCGCAGCCGTACCTGTTCCGAAGGCTTCGTCAAATTTGCCGTTCTTGTAAGCCTCGACAAGTTCGTCAATGGTTATATCTCTCTCGGTTACCTTGTGACCCATTGAGCGGAGAAGTTCAAGGCAGGATTTTCTTGTGATGCCGCCGAGGATAGAGCCTCTGTCAAGGCTCGGTGTGATAACTTCGCCGTCAACAACGAAGAATACGTTCATTGCGCCTACTTCGTCGATATATTTTCTGTGAACGCCGTCAAGCCAGAGAACCTGTGCATACCCCTGTTTTTCGGCTTCTTCCTGTGCTTTAAGGGAGATCGCATAGTTTGCGGCAGCCTTTGTAAAGCCTGTTCCGCCCGTTACCGCTCTGACATAATTTTCCTCAACGTAAATTTTTACCGGAGCAAGTCCTGCTGCATAGTAAGCGCCTACGGGAGACATGATTATCGCAAATATAAGGTGCTTTGCAGGATGAACGCCCAGCATAGGATCTATTGCAAAAATGTAAGGACGGATATAAAGTGAAGTTCCGTCGGAATGAGGTACCCAGTCCTCGTCTACCTTTACCAGAGTTTTTATTGCTTCAATGCCGAAAGCCTCGTCAATATGCGGTATGCAGAGACGATCGTTTGAAACATTGAGACGAGCCATATTCTGATCGGGACGGAAAAGCTGTATCTTTCCGCTTGCAGTTCTGTATGCTTTCAGACCCTCAAAATCAGCCTGACCGTAATGCAGGCACATTGCAGCAGGATCCATGGGGATAGGTCCGTAAGGAACTATTCTGGCGTCATGCCAGCCTTGACCTTCATCATAATTCATCAGAAACATATGATCGGTAAAGATCTTGCCGAATCCCAGCTTGCTCTCGTCGGCAGGCTTAGCCTTGGGCGAATCGGTTCTGGTAACTTTTATTTCCATCATTTGGAACGCTTCCTTTCATAAAATAAAAATATAAATTTATTATAGCACAGCAATATTGCAATTTCAAGATAAAAATAGTATTTTTTTATGATTTTTTGCATAAATTTCCCGATAAACTTGCATTGCATTCAAACATATTGTAAAAATATACAAAAATCCTGCCGCTTACGATAAATTTATCCGCACATATACAAAAAATAGTTACACATTCTTAATAAAAGCAATAATTTTATTGACAACAGGCTTATATGTATATATAATAGTATTATAATTAAATTTAAAAGGGGCAGTTAAAGTGAAAATTATCCAAAAAGTTTTTAATCTTGCAGTTTGTGCAGCGGCAGTTGTGTTTTCTTT
Organism: uncultured Clostridia bacterium; assembly: GCA_947627905.1. Classification (GTDB taxonomy): domain Bacteria; phylum Bacillota; class Clostridia; order Oscillospirales; family Ruminococcaceae; genus RGIG8773. Next base: position 74,161 of record CANQXX010000004.1, on the reverse strand, counting down.
TACCGGCTGTACAAATTACAGCAAAATGATGAATGAAGAACCTCAGGAATATCTCTCCATAGCTTCGGAAAACGCTGCCAAAGCCATGATGAAAGACAGCAGCGCAGAAATATATGATCTTTTTGAAGAAGCCGCTAAAAACGGTTCTTTCACCGTGGAATTTGAAGCTGAGGGAATAAAATTCAAGGGTGAGGGCTATTCCAACGAAAAAGACGGCATGACTTCCCAGATGTACACCCTCACAGGCTCAGAGGGAACTTCCGCGCAGGCTTATGTTTATGCGGACAATGACACAGCTAAGTTCGGAACTATAGGCAATTCCGGAACGCATATCTACAGCATTGACCTTGATACCGTTTCCGAAAAGATAGGAAATTCCATATTTGCTCCGGAAAGCGGTTCTTCATATGCGCTTTCTCAGGAAGAATTTGATATGATAATTGAATATCTCGGCGAGATAGACGCAGCCGTAAAGGGTGAAACTTCCGACGGAAAAAATGCCGTTTATCAGGATATTATAACCTCCTACATTGACAGCCACCCTCCCGTTGTTGAGGAAAAGACCGAGACCGCCGTTGCCGGCGAGACCGTGACCGCAAATATCATTACATATGATATTCCCAAGGAAGATATACGTTCCGTTGCTTTGCAGATATTTGACACTGCCGCTGCAAACGGTGAGTTTGACGAGACGATCGAAAACAGTAAATATTGGTACGGCGATGATTATTCCATAGACGATTACAAGGAAGAATTTACCAAGCGGCTTGATGATTACAGCGATTATGGCATAAACGCCGTTTATAAGGTCAACAGCAAGACCAACGCTCTTATGCAGTTCGACATCACCGCCAATATGGCTGACGACTATATGAACATTGTTATAAAATTAGGCGCAGTTCTCGGAGCCGATCCGGAAAATTCCGCAAACAGCAATATTTATTGTGAAGTAAACACCGATTATCCCGATGATGAATACGACAGCAATATCAGGATAGACGCGGACATAACAAGCGGAGAAAATTCCTCCGACATGATTATAAAAATGGATAAGGACGGCGAGACTACCGAGCTTGCAAAGATCAACCGTACAAAGGACGGAGAAAATTACACGCTTACCGCCGATATCCCCGAGGCGGAGATCACCGCAAAGGCGGAGGGTACGATCTCCGCGGGCTCAAAAGAATTTAAACTGACCGTAGACAGGGTATCGCTCGTAAAAGGTTCGGCGGAGGTTTCCTACCTGCCTAAAGTCGTTATCACCGTTACGAAAGGCGGAGAGATACTTGCTCTTGACGCGGAAAAGGAGTTCCTCGACATTACCGAGGAAGAGCTTGACACCCTTGGTGAAAACATTGAAAATGACTTCATGGCTGTTCTGGACGAATTTGCCGAGGGCAGCGTTCTGGGCGAAAGTATGACGAATTATGTCAGAAAATCAAAAATTTCTTCCGCAAACGCAAATGCCAAAACGGTGTATACGGCTTTAGCCGTGCAGCTTACCGATATGGCAATAGACGACGAAGCGGTAAAGGGCAGCGTTATTGAGGGAGACGGCGCGGACATTTCCATAGGCGGTGAAAAATACGATCTCAGCGATTATCTGGGAGATGAGTTCCACGGATATATTTACGGAGAATGTGATCCTGATACATATTCGGTAAATTACGTTCTCTGGTCTGATGATCCGATACCGGAAAATTACAAAGATCAGATAAGCCGCGATGAACAGGAAAGTCTTGCGGACGACGGCGTTTATATAGGCTGTTATCCCGTAATGTAAAACAAAAAAGCCGCAACGTTTGATAAAAACGCTGCGGCTTTTATTCTGACATAGCCTGAATAATCAGCAAAGAGGAAATTATTCCTCTGTCTTTGCTTCCTCGTTTGTAGTCACCTTTTCGGCGTCAGCGTAAGCGTCGGGAAGCGTTATACCGAATTTTTCAAGTACTTCCGTATTTACCACAGGTGCGCAGTCATATACCTGCTGTACAGGGATATCGCCTGCTTTTTCGCCCTTGAGTATGCGGACGCCCATGTCGCCGGTAGCTTTTCCGAGTGCAACATAGTCAATGCTCATAGAAGCTATGCAGCCGTTGGCTACCTGCTCTACCTCGGAGCCGTAAACAGGTATGTTATTTGCGTTAGCCTGTTCAAGAAGCACCGTAAGGTTGTTTACAACATTGTTATCGGTAAAATTGTTTATGCAGTCTACCTTAGGAGCAAGCGAAGCTGCTGCCTGAGGGATATCAGCCGCTCCCTGAACGCCCTGTTCAACTATTTCCAGTCCTTTGGGTTCGGCGATCTCTTTAAGCGTTGCAAGATGTGAAACAGAGTTTGCTTCACTGGTAGTATAAAGAACGCCTATCTTTTTGACATCAGGCTGAAGAGCCATTATAAGATCGGTCTGAGCGTCAAAGTCGAGCATATCTGCCGTACCTGTGCAGTTTCCTCCGGGAGCGGACATATCGTCCACAAGGCCGGCAGCTACAGGGTCGGATACTGCGCAGAATACTACCGGTATATCGGTGTTTGCTGCGGCAGCGTATGCGGATATTGCAGCAGGCGTTGCAATTGCAAAGATAACGTCATATTCCTTGGCAACCATGTTCTTGGCAATGGAATCGCAGGTAGCGCTGTCCATATTTCCGTCCTGATGGTCGATATCGAGCTTATCGGCTATGTCCGACGCCTTGAGTGCTTCTTCTATGCCCTGATTGCAGTTGTCAAGGGACGGGTGGCTTCCGTACTGGATTATTCCCACTTTGAAGCTGTCAGAAGAACCGCTGCCGGAAGTTCCGCCGGAAGTTCCGGATGAACAGCCTGCAAGGGCTGTGACTGCAAGTGCAGACGCAGCTATAAGCGACAGTATTTTTGATTTTTTCATTTAAAGACTTCCTTTCGTCCCGGCAGAGAAAATATGCCGGAATATCAATTTTTTCAACGTTTAGAATAATATCACTTTACAATTGTAATATCAAGTCGCTTACATTAATTTTTTGTGTCACAAGGATTAACAGGACGCATTGCAGGATAAAAATGGCAGGCAGCCCTATCATGAACCGCTTATGTCTGGTCTTGTGTCTTATTATCAGCATTGTGGTGTACATTGCGGCTGAACCTCCCAAGGCTGCGAGCAGGAACAGTGCCTTTTCCGGAACTCGCCATTTCCCTTTTTGGGCGCTGATCTTGTCGTGAACGGTCACTATGCAGGACAGTATGCTTACTGCTGCAAGATAGAATATAAAAAACCTCATAAATAACTTCCTTTCGCTGAAATTATATCATTACCGAAGCTGAAAAGCAAGCAGTTTCACTCCGCATATGACAAAATTTCCGATATTGCACAAATCGTATGGACATTTTGCCGGATATCTGATATAATAAAAACAGAAATTTTTTAGGAGAATAATTAAAATGATAACTAATTTTATAGATATACGGGACATCAATAACGGACTGGCAGAGAACGCTGCCGGATATATCGGCGAATGTGAGGAGATATACCGCGACAGGATATCCGAGGCCGCCGGAAAAATATATATGTGCGCGCAGGAACGTCCTCTGGTGCTGATGTCCGGACCGTCCGGTTCGGGAAAAACTACCGGCGCTATGCGCATAGGCAAGCTCCTTAATGAAAAGGGACTTTCGGTGCATATAATTTCCATGGATAATTATTTTCTTCCGGAGGGCATGGGAAATATCCCCCTTGACGAAAACGGCAGCGCCGACCTTGAATCCCCATACAGAATGGATATTCCGCTTTTCAGGGAGCATCTTGAAAAGCTCTTCCGCTGTGAACCGGTGGATATCCCTAAGTTTAATTTCCGCACGCAGAGCCGTTCCGCCGGTGAAACTATGATCCGCAAAAAAAACGAGATAATAATTCTTGAGGGTATACACGCGCTTAATCCGGAAGTAACCGGAAATACCGGAGATCACACCACCTGTGTTTATGTAAGCGTTCGTACAAGGATAAAAAACAGCATGGGTGAGCTTCTGCACCCAAGGTATATCCGTCTTATGCGGCGTCTGTGCCGCGACAAGCTGTTCCGCGGACGAAGTGTGGCGGAAGTTTTTGAAATGCTACCAAGCGTTACACGGGGAGAAGATCTTTACATAATGCCTTATAAGGATCGCGCCGATATCGAGATAGATACGTTCCTTGCCTATGAAGCTGCGGTATATGCTTCGACGCTTATGGAAGATCTGAAAAATACCGAAGCCGTTTCCGGTGAAAAATATCCGGAACTGTATAAAACTCTCAGGGAGCTTTACCCTCTTTCAGGAGAAAATGTTCCGGAAGATTCGCTTGTACGGGAATTTATCGGAGGAAGCAGCTTTACATATTGATACGGCTAAAACGTGAGGAATAGTGACCAATCCGGCGCAGCTATTGAAAAAAATTTTAAAGTGTGTTATAATGTTCATTAAATTCTTGAAAGGAAATCTTATCTTATGATAAAAGCTCTGACAAAATGGTTCATAAAAGACAGCGAAAATACCGCCGATAAGACTGTTCGGCGGAATTACTGCATACTCGGCGGCGTCCTCGGTTCGATATGCAATCTGTTCCTTTTCGCGCTGAAACTCGTAATAGGCACGCTTATGAACAGTATAGCGGTCACTTCCGACGCCTTTAATAACCTGTCCGATATGGGCAGCTGCCTTGTGGCAATAATAGGCGCAAAGATGTCCACCCGTCTGCCCGATCGGGAGCACCCGTTCGGGCACGGCAGGATAGAATATATATCCTCGCTGATAGTATCGTTCATAATAATGCTGGTAGGATTTGAGCTCCTAAAAACCAGTGCGGATAAAATGCTTCACCCTGAACAGCTGAATTTCAGCGCAGTCATGATAATAATTCTGGTCGCTTCCCTTTCGGTGAAGCTGTGGATGTTTTTCTGCTATAATTTCATTGCAAAAAAGATAAATTCAACCATTATGAAAGCAACGGCACGCGACAGCATAAACGACGTGATATCCACATCAGCCGTAATAATATCCGCAATAGTCGGATATTTTCTCCCTTTCAGCATAGACGGCATCGTGGGCATTGTCGTTGCAGCTTATATAATGTACGGCGGTCTTAACCTTGCAAAAGAGACGATAGATATACTTCTCGGGCAGCCGCCTTCCGATGAAGTTACCGAATCACTGAAAAATATCCTTATGGAAAAGGACGAGATAGTCGGCATACATGACCTGATAATACACGATTACGGACCGGGACGTGTATTTGCATCTGTACACGCAGAAGTTCCGGACGATTCGGATATAATCCATATCCATGAGATAATCGACGACGCCGAACGGGAGATACTTACCGGCACAGGCATACAGACAGTTATACACATGGATCCTGTTTCAGTCAACAATGAATATGTGAACGGGATAAAGCAGTCCGTTCTGCAATGCGTCCGCTCGGTGGAGCAGGACGCGGATATCCACGATTTCCGCATAACCGACGGAGAAAATCATATCAACGTCATATTCGATGTTGTTATAAAAAGCACTCACTCGCCGTCGGAAATAAAGAAGATCACCGAAAAAATAAACTCGGAGATCAGGGCGCTCGATAAAAGGTACAATCCCGTAATTACGGCGGATGAATTTTTCAATGAATGATATAAGAACGGTGAACTGCGGCGGCAGGACCATATCGTATATCCTTACGCGAAAAAAAGTAAAGAATGTGAATTTAAGGATAAAGCCCGACGGACTTGTTTATATAAGCGCTCCCAATAGGGTCACCATAAAATTCATAGAAGATTTTATACGGGAAAAAAGCGGATTTATTTATGATAGTCTGGACAGATTTTCGTCCCGTCCGCCTGCTCCCGAACTTCCCGAAGCGGGAAAAATATACCGCAGCGGAGATGTGCTGCGGTTCTGGGGAACGGATATGATCCTTGAAGTGATCGTCACGTCAGAAAAAGAAAGCGTTTCCGCCGATGAGAAAAATATCACGGTGCTTGCTTCGTCGGAAGAAAGAACGGGAATACTTCTGCAAAAATTTTTCGCTCAGCAAGCCGAAAAGGTATTTGCCGAAATGAACAGAAAAACACATCTTATGTTCCGCGCAAAGGGTTACGGCGTTCCGCTCGCGGAAATAAAGATCCGTAAAATGACTTCACGCTGGGGGAGCTGTCATTACACCAAAGGCAGGATAGTTATGAACAGCCGGCTGACGCTTTACCCGGACATATGCGCCGCATATGTTTTTGTTCACGAATACGCTCATTTTATCGTTCCGGATCACAGCAGGGATTTTTACTCCGTTGTGGAGGACATAATGCCCGACTACAAAATATGCAGAAGAATACTTAAATACTGACCGGAGGAATTGGCTTCCGGTCATTTCCGTATGTACGGAAAACAATTACCGGAAAAAAGTATCAAAATATTATCCTCTTCATATTATATATCGGAATATACCATTCCTTTACCCAAACATATACGAAAGGATAATATACATGGCTCAACAATGCAATACAAGCACGGATACCGGAGAGTATCTGGCAAAATTCTATTCGATAATTTCCGACATGGTTACCGGAATGACCGGTGCGGAGCTTACAAACAGCATTTCGCACAACTTTATAGCAAGAATGATACCGCATCACGAAGCTGCCATTGCAATGTCAAAGAATATTCTCGATTACACACAGAATAACGAGCTTCGTTCCATAGCGGAAAACATTATTGCCGAACAGACAAAAAGCATAGAAAACATGAAAGCTGTATACGAAGCCGCCGACAAGCTGCTCAACTGCGGCTGTGATATAAAGACATACAACTGCAAAACGGAAAATATCATGCGGAATATGTTTTCCCGTATGCGGAACGCCTGCACTACCGACTGCATAGACGCAAATTTCATAAGGGAGATGATACCTCATCATATGGGCGCGGTATGTATGTCAGAGCTTGCGCTGAGTTACTGTATACTGTCGGAGCTCAGACCTTTGCTGAGAGATATAATATCATCACAGAAAAAGGGCATCGCACAGATGCAGTCTCTTCTCAACAGGCTTTGCTGCCGGTAATATACTAATCTCAGCGGCGGAGAATTTTTCTCCGCCGCTGGGATTTGAATTTTTATGATTTATAAATAAAGTCCTCAGAAAATTTTGCACCGGTATTGAAATCCTGCCGGAAGTATGCTATAATTATATGCGGCAGGATTGCCCAAAATCTGTATGATGCAGTAAAAACATTTTACACAGCTGATTTATCTTTACAAAAACAAATCTGAAAGGAATATTTAAAATGAAACAGATAAGTGAAAACGCAAAGATCGAAACCAAATGCCTGCACGCCGGATATACCCCCAAAAACGGTGAGCCGAGAGTTGTACCTATAGTACAGAGCACTACCTATGTTTACGATTCAACAGACGATGTTGCAGCCGTTTTTGACGATCCTACCAAAAGCCTTATCTATTCGCGTTTTGCAAATCCCACCACGGACGCAGTAGAAAAAAAGATCGCCGCTCTTGAAGGCGGCGCAGCGGCAATGTGTACTTCCAGCGGACAGGCCGCTTCCCTGCTCTCAATACTGAATATATGCGAAGCCGGAGACAGCTTTATTTCTTCTTCCTCTATCTACGGCGGAACGATAAACCTTTTTGCAGTAACGCTGAAAAGAATGGGCATTGAATGTATCTTCGTTGACGTTGACGCTTCCGAAGAAGAGCTCAATGCAGCTTTTAAGCCGAATACAAAGGCTGTTTTCGGCGAAACTATCGCAAATCCTGCTCTTACAGTTCTTGATATTGAAAAATGGGCAAAAGCCGCTCATGCGCACGGCGTTCCGCTTATCGTTGACAATACCTTTGCAACGCCTGTGCTTTGCCGTCCTATCGAATGGGGCGCTGATATCGTAGTACATTCCACATCTAAATATATGGACGGTCACGCCGTTCAGGTCGGCGGAGTGATTGTGGATTCGGGAAAATTTGACTGGACCAACGGAAATTTCCCCTGCATGACCGAACCGGACGAAAGTTACCACGGTATCGTTTATACGGAAAAATATTCCTTTGCGCCTTATGTTATAAAGGCAAGAATGCAGCTTATGAGAGATTTCGGCTGCTACCCTGCCGCAAACAGCTCGTTCCTGCTGAACCTCGGTCTGGAAACGCTGGCGGTAAGAATGGAACGGTACTGTGAAAACGCTTTAAAAGCGGCTGAATTTATACAGTCTGCCGGAAAAGCAGATTTCGTTTCATATCCTTCGCTTAAGGGAAGCAAGTATTACGATATTGCAAAAAAATATCTTCCAAAAGGCGCAAGCGGCGTAATCTCATTTTCAATAAAGGGCGGACGCAGCACGGCAGTAAAATTTATGGACAGCCTTATGCTTGCTTCAAATGAAGTTCATGTTGCTGATATCCGCACCTGCGTTCTGCACCCTGCTTCCGCTACGCACCGTCAGCTCACCGACGAACAGCTTGCAGCCGCAGGAATTGACGGCGGACTTATCCGCTTCTCAGTAGGACTGGAAAACATTGACGACATAATTGCCGATCTGAAACAGGCTTTTGATAAAATATAATTATATCTGCAAAGGATAATTTCAATGCTTGACAAACGTCTTAAACTTTGTTACGACATGGTAAAAGGAAATTTTGTATGCGATGTGGGAACGGATCATGCCTATCTTGTTTCCGAGCTTCTTACATCGGGGAAATGTTTCCGGGCAATTGCCGCAGATATAAACGAAAAGCCCCTTAAAGCCGCAGAAAAAACTCTGCGCAGTTCCGGCGTGATATCAAAAGCGGAACTGATACTTTCAGACGGCTTGAAAAATATTTCTCTTGAAAATGTTACCGATATCGTTATCGCCGGAATGGGCGGAGAGCTTATCGCAAAAATTCTTTCGGAATGCGATGAACCGGACGGAAAAAATTTAATTCTGCAGCCAATGACGCGTTCAGAAAAATTAATAAAATTCCTTTATGAGAACGGATTTGAAATTATCTCACAGAAAGCCGTTTCCGACGGAAAATTCTTTTACACGGCAATAAATGCCGTTAAAACAAATGCGCCCCGTCAAAATCTCACGCCTGTTTCCGAATACATCGGAGGACTTGATCTTTCCGATGAAGAAGCGGTAAGATTTGCGGTCATGAAGGCGGAAAGCATACTGAACTCCGGACGGGCTTTAAGCAGTTCCGGACATTCCGAAGAAGCGGCAAAAAAAATTGCGCTTGCAAATGAAATTATTCTCAAAACAGGAGGAAAAGCTGTGTACACGGTAAAGGATATCCTTACTTTTATGGACGTTATCGCGCCTATGAAAAATCTGCATAAAGGCGATAATTCCGGACTTATCGTAGGCGATGAAAATGCTCCGGTGACAAAAATTTTATTTTCCCTTGACATTACCTGCGAAGCCGTCCGTGAAGCTGCGGAAAAAGGTGCGGAAGTTATAATTTCACATCACCCGGTAATATATCATCCGCTTTATAATTTAAATGAAAAGGATCCTGCTTGTCTTGCATTAAAAAATAATATTTCATGTATTTGTTTTCATTCTCCTCTTGACATGGCGGACGGAGGGATAAATGATATTATTTTTGATATGCTTGCACCGGATCTTAAATTAAAAAAAATTTCCTGGTTTGAGCCTATCCACCCGGACGGACGGGGTTACGGCTTTATATGCTCTGCAAAAAATGAACTTATGCCGGAGGAACTTGCAAAACTTCTTAAAGAAATTTTCAAATGCACGGTATTACGGTTTACAAACAGCGGAAAGCCGATAAAAAAACTTGCGTTTTGCTCCGGCGGCGGAGGAAGCGATCTTCCGCTGGCAATTGAAAATAACGCTGACGCATATATTACCGGAGACGTCAAGCACGATACATGGATAACAGCGCGGAACAGCGGCATAGCTCTTTACGACTGCGGACATTTTCACACTGAGGATATTGTTATCCCGTATCTGATAAAAAGATTTTCCGAGGAATTTTCCGGGCTGGAATTTATTCATGCGGCATCGGATAAAGACCCTGTGGATTATATTTTCTGAATATAAAATCATAAATGTCAAGCGCCTGTAAAAATTAATTTTACAGGCGCATATTTATTTAATATGCTATGTCATAACAAATAAATGATAATTTGCGGGGAAGCGCAAATTTATTTATATATGTTGCCAAACAGCTCACTGGGCTGTTTGGCAAGGTTTAAACTATAGTAATCGTTAGTGCCAAGGGGGCGCCCTCTATCGCAGGGCAGCCCCCTCTTGAAGCCACTAAAGCGGCTTAGACGACGCTTGCGTCGTTTTATTCACACCCTTGCGGAGCTCTTTTTAAGGGGTATTCCGCGCTCTGCGGACGGCGACAAGGGGCGCTGCCCCTTGACCCCGCGAGCTGGGCTCAGCTCGACCAGCTATCATTACTCTTATTTAGTGCGTTAAATTATCATTTAGTGTTTAGAATTTAGATACTAAAGGCTTAACGCCAAGCACGCCCGCCCCCTTGAGGGGGCTACACGTTCAAACGGCTTACTATTTAAACTTAATTCGGGGGTGACATTGCCCGCGGGGGCTTCCCCGCTAAATTATCATTTATCGGTAAATATAAAAAATACTAAAAATCAACTCCTTGTTGTGACAAAGCCATTTAATATTATTCTTGTTTTCCATTGTCCGTTCCGTCAGTATATATCTCATCCATGTAAGTGTTTTCAGTATGCTTGTCCTCATTTTTCTGCAAAGCGCTGCCGTCAGCTTTCAGAGTATCCATATCAGCCTGTGAATATCTCATTTTTTCTTTTATCTGTTCGTCCGACATTATGCGCTTTCCGCCGTCATGCCGTGTCACATTGTAAAAATCCGGATAGCCCTCATGCGTTTTAAGATCATCAAGTTTTTCATACTGAATGATACACACCGACTGAAGGATCACTGCCGCTGCCGCATATATCAATCCTTCGGGATAGCTCCTGTCATATAAAATCCACCTTAATGTTACCGCCGCTATAGCAGCTACAGTGCCGCGCTTGTCCTTTGTGTAAGACCATATGAAAGCGGCTATCACCGCTCCGTTTGCAATAATGCTGCTTATTACCGACGCAGGATCTCCTCCTGCCACACCAAGGGTGATAAGAGACGCCAGAAAACTGCAAAGCGCAACTATAAGCGGTATTGCCGGCGGAAGAGCGCATAAATAGAAAGCAATGCTGAAAATGCGGTTCGTCCGGCGCATTGCTTCACGGTCGATATCTATCTGAGCCACACTGAAAACTTCATTTTTATCCTGTTCGTTCATAAATATCCGCTCCCAAACACTTATGTGCTTATATTATATAATATTCAAGCACAAAAGTCCATGATATGATACAAATTCCTTAAAAAAATATTTACAGACATTTTGTGCAGTATCCACAAAATATAAATTAATTTTTTTATAGGCATATCACTGCCGGACAGAATTTAAACGAAACGGTACTTGAAATCCTGACCGTAATATGATATACTGAAAAAAGAATAGTTTGATTTTCAGCAATTAAAAATAGGAAAGGAAGGATAGTTTCTATGTCCGAATTTTCAAGGAGACTTCCGGTTTATCTTCTGCTGGATATTTCCGGTTCTATGGCAGGAGATCCCATTGAAGCCGTCAGAAACGGCGTCCGCGCGCTTATTTCCGAGCTGAGAGGTGATCCTCAGGCTCTTGAAACAGCATATCTTTCGGTAATAACGTTCAATTCAGGAGCAAGACAGGTCGTTCCGCTTACGGAGCTTATGATGTTCAGAGAACCGCAGCTGAACGCAGGAGGCGCTACCGCTCTCGGCTCGGCGCTCAGACTTCTTACCGAATGTATCAAGGCGGAGGTGAGAAAGTCTACCCCTACACAAAAAGGTGACTGGAAACCTCTGGTATTCATACTTACCGACGGCGCGCCAACCGATGAGTGGCGTCAGGCTGCCGAGGAGCTCAAGCAGACCCACCCTGCCAACATAATTGCCTGTGCCGCAGGCGCTTATGCCGACACTAAAGTCCTCAGAGAAATAACCGAATGTGTGCTGATGATGAACAATCTCTCCGCCGGAGACCTTTCTCAGTTCTTTGCATGGGTATCAAGCTCGGTAAAAATGTCCTCAAAGAGCCTTGACGCAAAGCCCGGCGCAAATATCGAGCTTCCTCCCCCGCCGCAGGGATTTGTTATCGTTCCATAACAGTATCGGAGGTTCTGAATGGAAAATAAAGATATCCTTACCGACCGCGACATTACCGAGCATACCGCCGCGATGTGGAAATACAATCCCGTGCCGGAAGTTCCGGAGCCATATCCCGAAGATATGACCGGAGAAGCCTCCGACGGGATATTTGAAATATCCGCTGCGTCGGTAAGAGGAAAAAAACACAAGCATGACGGTTCCAACCGCGACGACAGCTTCGCCTTTGAATTTTTCGGAGACGGAGTTATAGCCGTTGTTTCCGACGGCGCAGGATCAAAAAAATTTTCACGAATAGGAGCAAAAGCCGCCTGCGATGCCGCTGCGGAATATATAAAAATTGCTTTTCCGGCTTTAAAAAGACGTATCCCCGACTTTGTAAAAAAACTGGGTATGCCCTTTGACAGCAGCGATTTCGGAGAAGTCTGCGCAGAAGCGGCAGCTATCCTGCGCGGAAGCTGCGCTGTGGCTTTTGACGCTGTTGAAGCCGCCTGTGACAAAAGAAAAAACATTTCCGAATTTATCGAAGCTGTCGGAAGAGAGCCTGAAATAAAGGATCTCTCCTGTACCCTTCTGACGTCTGTTATTATACCTGTGGAAACGGAAAACGGACGTGAATTTTTTACCGCTGCCATACAGATAGGCGACGGCATTATTGCCGCCGTTGATGAAAGAGCGCCTTTTGACAGCGCTCTTGCTGTTATGGGAGCTGCGGACAGCGGCAGCTTTGCCGGAGAAACAGAATTTATCGTTTCGGACAATATCCGCTCCGATGAGAGCCTTATGGCGCGGACAAGAGTACGCCGGGGAAAAATGTCCCATTTCATGCTTATGACCGACGGCGTTGCCGACGACTACTACCCCAACGCGCCCCAGCTCCTGAGACTGTTTATTGATCTCGGACTTAACGGAATCATACCCATAAACGGCGGAGAAGCTCCGGAAGAAAATAATGAAAATATCCCCGAGCCTGTGGCTTATCCTTGGGTAAACGACAGCGATGTGAAATATTCCCTGCAATATGCAAAAAATATACTTTCTGCAAACGGGATCGCTCTTGATCAGCTATGGGAAAACAAAGCCCTGCAGAAAAAGGCTTCGCTTGCGGAGCATGGCATAGTGCATGAGAAAGACCGCGCCGAAATGCTTAAAGTATGGCTCGACAACTATGTTGAAAGAGGCTCTTTTGACGACAGAACTCTCGTTCTGATAACAGTAAAATAACTATGGGGGTCTATTATGAGCAGGATAGCTGAGGCAACTCTTGCCAACGGCAGAAAAATACCGTATGTCATAACGGATAATCCGCCGAGGGGCGGAATGAAATATACTTATTTCGCACCTGACAAGTCATATGTCGTTCAGTTCTACAACGAACCGGACAAAGTGGACAAGAACATGACCGCACGCCTTGAAGCAATAATCGGCAGGTACAATCCGACTATACCCGAATCAGAGGGTGGCGCTGTAGGTACGGATAAAAAACTTGCGGAATACTTTGCAGGAAGATTCTGCTGGCCTACGGATCTGGTGATCGCGCCGGAATTTGGCATAGTCTCCCCTGCTTATCCGAAAAACTTCTTTTTTGAAGCGTCTGCTTCAAAATTTCTTGACCTGAAAGGAAAGGATAAAAAAAGCAACTGGTTCACTTCCGGCAACAGGAAATTCCTCGATCATTCGGAACTGGGCGATTTCCGCTCTATGTTACAGATGTCCCTGCTGCTTTCACGTTCGATAAGAAGGCTGCATCAGGCAGGACTTGCACATTCGGATCTTTCAAATAACAACGTACTTATAGACCCTAAAAGCGGCAACTGTGTAGTTATAGACATAGATTCGCTGGTAGTTCCGGGACTGTTCCCTCCGGAGGTCGCAGGAACAAGAGGATACATAGCTCCGGAGGTGCTTGCCACAATGGAGCTCGACAGGAACGATCCGAGAAGAATGATACCAAGCTCCGTTACCGACCTGCACGCTCTGGCTGTGCTGATATACGAATACCTCTTCTGCCGTCACCCGCTCATGGGACCTAAGATATTTTCGGCAGAATCGGCTGAACAGGACGATTTCCTTGGTCTCGGACCTATGGCGTTATTTATTGAGGATCCTAATGACACTTCAAACCGTCCCGCTTCACTGAAAGCCACTATAAAGGATCTCGGTCCGATACTTGAAGGGCTTTTTATCCGCGCCTTTGTGGACGGGCTTCACGAGCCGTCTTTAAGACCTTCTGCAATGGAATGGGAAAGAGGGCTTGTAAAAACATGGGATCTGCTGCACAGGTGCTCCAATCCCGAATGTGAAAAGAAATGGTTCGTGCTGTACGATGTTGAACATCCGGTATGTCCGTTCTGCGGAACAAGGATAACCGACAGCAATATCGTCCGGTTCGAGCTTAATTCCGAAGTACGGGGACATCCGGGAGAATGGAAAAAATACTCCGAACTTGACGTTGTGAATAACACGCCGCTTTTCAAATGGCATATGCAGAGCAATATTTTTGCCGATGAAAAGGCGGATACGGAATTACAGGCATATGTCTGCTGCCATAACGGCGAATGGTTCCTCATAAACAAACACAGCACGGGACTGCTTTCGCCGAACGGCAACCCCGTTCCGGCAGGACAGGCAATAAGGCTTTATGACGGAACTATCTTCCGGGCTTCAAGAAGCGAGCGCGGAATGCTGATAAAAGTAAGAATTATCTGATTGGAGGAGCGGAAAATGGATATTCCGGGACTTACCGAAAAAGAAGCGGAAACATCAAAGCAAAAATACGGAAAAAATATCCGCTCTTTAAAAATAAGCCTTGGCAGCGCTCTGGCAGAAGCATTTTCGTCTCTTTCCGTAAGACTGCTTATAATTTCAATGCTTATCGACATTATACTGTCTATCCTTGGGCTGCTTGAAGTAACGCCGCCGTTTGACCCGTTAAATGCAATTATGATAAAATCGGCTGCTGCACTGCTTATAATATTTGCAGGAACGGCATTAATAAAAAGCTCAGGTACAGGGCTGCTGAATACATTCAGGCAGCTCCCGGAAAGAAGCGCAAAAGTATTCAGAGGGAAAAATAAGATCGAAGAAATAAGCTCGGCGGAGCTTGCTGTAGGAGATATCGTATTTCTCTGTGAGGGTGACATTGTTCCTGCCGACGGGATTCTTATTGACGGTGCGCTGAAAGCGGAACAATCCGCCGTAGGACTTTCGCAGCCGGCAGAAAAAACAGCCGCTCCGGAGGGCTATGCTTTAAGCAGGGATCTCAAGGATCAGTACAGTCTTTACGGAGGTTCTTACGTTCTGGACGGAAGCGGAACAATGAAAATAACGGCGGTAGGAGACAATACCGTCTTTGCAGAAAAGAACAGCGAAACATACATCGACATACCGGAAAATATATTCAAGGGCGATATACGGACATCTGCCGCAATAGGCATTTTTTCCGCAATTATCGCTGCTGCGGTGATTTTTTTGCGGACTGCTGAGTCCGACGGACCGATATCCGGAATATTAAAGGGAATTTCCTGCGCTGCGGTAATACTTGCCGCCGTTTCTCTGGGAAGAAAAGGCGTTGTATGCGGTGCAATGGCATTATCCGCGCTTAAACGCCTGAAACAAAAGGAAATTTCAGTAAACGATCCAAAAGCCCTTGTCACGGCAGGCAGGACAGACATTCTTATGACGGAAAACGAAGGCATGATAACTGAGGGAAAATACACCGTAAGCGGTTTTATAGACGGCAGCGGAAAAGAATATCATTCCGTTTCCGAAATGAACGGAGTTTTTGCCGGATATGCAAAAACGGCAGTTTCATCATTAATAAAAGTTTGGTTTGCCGGAGACAGGATAATTTACGGAAATTCACCTGCGGACGAAGCAATGTCAGGATTTATGAATATCAGGAGCGGCAGGGACGTTCCCAAAAAGCAGGCGGAAGTCTCGGAAAACGGCATATACGGTGCCGCCGTAACAGCAGGAAGCATCATTATTACAATGATACGCGGTGAATTTGACAAGGTTTTTGAACGCTGCGGAGAATACCTTTCCCCTGACGGCAAAAGGCGTGCAATAACCAATAAAAGCGCCGTTGAAAAACTTGCTGCGGCGATAAGGCTCAGCGGCAAAAGCACGATCGCCTTTGCATATTCTGACAAACAGATACGAAGCGGAAAAATACCCGAAAATAATTTTGTTTTTATCGGGTTCATGGCTTTGCAGGACAGATATTCCGAGGACGTTCCCAAAGCGGCAGCCATGCTGGAAAAAATGAAAGTCCGCACGATGCTTGCCGTTTCCGACAGCAGAGGCGCTGCTATATTTTCAGCGAAATATTCAGGTATCAAAAAAAGCGGAGGGCTTATCTTAAATTCTGCCCAGCTTGGCGGAATGAGCCGCGATGAACTCGTAAAGCGGTTCGATAACATAAACGCTGCTGCCGATATATCCGGCAAGGAAAAACTGCTTCTTGTAAAAACAGCAAAGCTAAAAGGAAACAATATACTTTTCGCAGGGCGCTGCCCGGAAGATATCCCGGCTGCCGAAGCTGCCGATACATCTTTTGCTCCGATGAGGACGGATATCTCTGCACGCACAGGAGCATCGTCCGCAGGAAAATGCGGATTATCAGGAGCGGCAGAGCTGATTTCCGGCTCAAAAAAATTTGCCGCCCGGTACAGAACTTTTATCTATTTTAAAGCAGTTATCGCGCTGCTGATGCTGGCTGCGGTACTTTTCATAGGTGGGTGATAAATTGTCCGTAAATATACAGAAGATCATCGACGATACCGAAGTGAACGGTATTGCCGAGATACCTAAGGGAGAATATGAGGGACGGCTCATAATAAACAAAAGCTGCACGGTCAGGGGCAGCGGCTCGGTAATATGGAGCGCGTCCGGTCCTGCGGTAATAGTAAATGCTGACGGAGTAAGGCTTGAAAACATAAAGACGGAGCTTACATCTGACAGTCTGCCTTATGATAAAAACGTTTCGTTATACTGCCGTCCGGACACTGTATTCAGCGACGTTGAGGTCGGTGGAGCGGTAATAGGCATACCCGGAGAGGAACAGTACTGGGGTATCCCGAAAATGCTTTCTCTCGGAGTTCTTCCTGCCGAACGGGATATTTCATTCCTGATAGACGTTTATGTTCCGGTAGATTGTGAAATAAGCTGTGATATGTACGGAGTAAGCGTTTCTCCGGACAGGCTTGCGGAAGGATATAACAGCATTTCCATAAAGACAGAAAAAAATAAAAGCGGTATCATTCTTTATGGCAATATATATATTACATCTTCGGTCACCGGAATATTAAGAAAAATTATTATAAGCGGTGAAACAGGCAGCGCCGACGCACCTGCTCCGGTCAATTATCTGCTTTTTTCCGCCGACAGGGAAGCTCCTGCGGCGTATAAGGAAATGCTGACGGATTTTGACCCCTATGCTGCCGATGAACAAGATACATCTCAGAACGAATATGTTCAGATCAAGGATAATGAAACGTCTGCGACCGAAGAAATAAACGAAAATGGATTTCCGGACGGCATACGCGAGGAAAATGTTTATATAACAGCAAACACCGCCGTTCCCCTTGCGCCGAAAAAATATTGCATAGAGCTTGCATATTCTTCGGCAAAGGCTGAGCTCGATATCGAAGGATATATGTTCATGCTTGGCGAAAACGGCAGAGTAAGAAAAAATTCTGCAATGATATTCTTCGGGAACGATCATTCCGAATGCGGAAGCATATATTATCTTAATAATGCGGATAAACGGGCTATGGTAGCCGACTTCGGAGCAATACCGGATGATGTTAAGCGCATGGTGCTGTTTTTCTCGATTTACGGAGACAGTCCCACGCAGAAATTTGATATGCTTGTGGGCGGTGAAATAAGTATTCTCTGCGAAAACGGCGTTCATATGCATTTCATGCTTGAAAAAGATACCGGCTTCCGCACGATACTTGCACTGGGCTTCGATAAAAAAGACGGCGTATGGGAGCTTATCACATCAGGAAAAGGCGTTGCAATGCCGCTTGAGGACATATGCAGGAGCTATGGCGTTACGATAATTTAAAAATTCAGGATCAAAAGGTGAATTATATTGTCAAGGATATATCCGCTGTTTTCTTCAAGCAAAGGAAACAGCACTTACATAGGCACAAAACATGAGGGAATACTTATTGACGACGGCGTTTCATTTTCAAAGCTGAAAACGGCTCTTGAAATGAACGGTCTTTCCCCGGACGCGATAAAGGCTGTATTTGTCACTCATGAACACAGCGATCATATAAAAGGGCTTGAAGTCCTTACAAAAAAAATTAAAGCTCCCCTTTTCACTAAAAGAGGAACTCTTGAATACATTATGAAAAAATGCAGTTTGTCCTGCGAATGTTTTGAAATTTCAGACGGGATCGAGATCTGCGGAATGAGCATAACAAGTTTTTCAACTTCTCATGACGCAGCCGAATCCTGCGGATATAAAATTACATTTCCCGACGGAAAGACAGCTGCGGTCTGCACCGATCTTGGTTATGTGAGCAGCGAAGTTGAAAATGCTCTTTTAGGTACGGATTGTGTTCTTCTGGAAGCAAATTACGATGTTGAAATGCTCAGGAACGGGATCTATCCGTATTATCTCAAAACACGGATTTTCGGGAATAAGGGGCATCTTTCCAATCCGGACAGCGGGGCGTTTGCGGCAAAACTCGTTAAAAGCGGTACTACAAGAATTATCCTCGGGCATCTTTCACAGGAGAACAACACTCCTCAGACTGCTGAAAAAACGGTTTCCGCTTGTCTGAACGGATTTGAAAGAAATTCGGATTATCTGCTTTATGTTGCTCAGCCGGAAACCTCCGGCGGGTTTGTTTCGCTGTAAAAATGTATTGAAATGATAATTTAGCGGAACAAAATAAAAAACGATAGCTGGTCGAGCTGAGCCCAGCTCGCGGGGTCGAGGGGCAGAGCCCCTTGCCGCGCTCCGCAGAGCGCGGAATACCCCTTAAAAAGAGCTCCGCAAGGGGTGAATTGAAGCCGCTTTAGTGGCTTCAAGAGGTGGCTGCCCTGCGATAGAGGGCGCCCCCTTGGCACTAACGATTACTATAGTTTAAACCTTGCCAAACAGCCCAGTGAGCTGTTTGGCAACACAGATAAATAAATTTGCGCTTCCCCGCAAATTATCATTTAGCGGTAAATTAAAAATTCTAAAAATCAGCCTTTTTATTTAATTATAAGTCCTGCTATATATGCTGCCGCCGAAGCTGCAAGCGCCACTACTATTAGCGGCAGCCCGAAATATGAAAGCACCAGCGCTGCCACAGTTCCTATAACGGCAGTTATAATGCTTCCCGTACTGTAGAATATTGCCGGTATAGTCATTGCACTCAATACTGCATATGGTATGTAATAAAGAAAGCTGCGGAAAAAACGCGACTTTATTTTTTTGCTGAAAAATGCAAACGGTATTGCTCTTACCAGATAAGTCACTCCTGCCATAACGGCAATATATAAAACTATACTCATTCCGTATCCTCCTTTACAGGGAACAGTAATGCGCCGACTGCGGCTGCTATTATCGCAGAGATAATTACTGCAAACCCGGAGGAAACCTCCGTCAGCACAAACCGGAACAGCACGCTTATCCCTGCTGCGGCTGAAACTACAGCCAGCACGCTGACGCTTTTTCTTGCGGGCGGAACGATTATTGCAAGGAACATTCCGTAAAGCACTATACCCATTGCGCTGCTTATCGAAGCAGGCAGGAGCTCTCCTGCGGCGGAACCAAGCGCCGTACCGCTTACCCAGCCTGCAAACGCTATAAGTATCATGCCGTACATATAAGCCGGCGTTACAGGTTCTTTCTGAGCGGAGCATACTGCAAATATCTCGTCCGTTATTCCGTATGAAGCGGCAATGCGGTGCGGAAGAGTGAATTTATTGTCAAGTTTCTGCGAAAGTGATATTGCCATAAGAGAATAACGTATATTTATAGTCAGCTGGACAAGCGCCATTTCTATAAGAGTGCCGCCTGCGGCAATAATATCAACGCCTGCCGCCTGTCCGGCAGAAGTGAGGTTCAATGCCGAAATTATTGTTGCGGTCAGGGTCGTAAGCCCTGCCTGTACTGCTTTTATGCCAAATCCGAACGACACTGACAGATACCCCAGAGCGATAGGTATGCCGTGCGCCATTCCCCTTGTAAAATCTTTTGCCATTTGTTCCTCCTGTATCAAGAGCCGTATGATAAAATAATTTATAGCTGCTTCAGTATTTTTTCTTTATATTCATTCTTATTGCGGTACATTATTTTATCTGCAATATAGATATGTTCGCGCAGGTCACCGTCAGGATCTTTCATACAGCTTGCGCCGTAGGAAATGCTGATAGGCTTATCCTTTATAATATACATTTTTTCCTCGTCTTTCATTCTTTGGATATATTCCTGCGCTTTATCTTCATCTGTACACGGAATTATCATCAGAAATTCGTCTCCTCCCATGCGGAATATCCTGCTCTGCGGAAGCACTGTTCTCATCAGTACAGAGGTTATGCGTATATATTCGTCGCCTACAAGATGTCCATATGTGTCATTGACAAGTTTAAGGTCGTTGCAGTCGGCTGAAATAACACATAACGGCAGTATTTCGCTTATTTCAACAGAATGCAGATACTGTTCAAAGCCATGCCTGTTCCCTACTCCGGTAAGCTCGTCCATAAGCGCTTTTTGTTCAAGGCTTTTTTTCAGGAGTTCCTGTTCGGTAACGATATTTATTAATCCGATTATGCCGGTTATCCTGCCGCTGTCATCTTTGACCGGTCTTTTTATAACCTCCATAAATTCCTGTTTGCCGTCTGAATTTATTTCTATTATATATTGTGTGCCTTTTCCGGTCCTGAGTATCTCCATATCCGCTTCCATGGCTTTAACGGCGTTTTCTTTATCTTTCCTTATCTCAACATCGGTTTTGCCGCGTATGGTCCATTCGGGATCATCACCGTGTTCAATGTGATGCCAATAATGCGTTGCGAAGATGTACCGTCCTTTATCGTCTTTCAGACAAATATTTGAGGGCAGCTCCTTCAGCATTTTTTCTATTTCAAAAAATGTAGCGGAATCTTTCAGCCTGATCGAATTTGCCATACGGTCAAGGACTAAAAATTCCGGCGTTTCCGGCTGGAATATATCGACTGCACCGCGTTTGAGACATTCTTCGGCGATAGGGATATCGGCTTTATTTCCGCAATAGATAAGCATAGGTATAGCAGCGATGATACTATCGTGAGCTACCCATTCAAACAGTGCAAAATCATCTGCGGCAGCTTCTTCCGCGCAGATAACGGCGGCGGACAGCTCACCCAACTGTTCTTTTATCATAGAAAAATCGCGGCAGCTGTTATCTATAAGTATGGTCCGGTACTGTTTATCAAGAATGGCTTTAAGCCCGCTCATATCCGTTCTGCCGTCCGTTACCATAAGGACGGTGCGCTTCTTTTTATTGGTATTCATTATCTCCACAATATGTATCCTCCAAATCATATGATCTGATACAGCGGTATCGTTCAATGCCGCCGGAAAATAATAAAATGCATAATTTTGACAACTATGTTTTTATTATACCATATTCATCTTGATTTTTCAATATATTTTGTTAAAAATGTATAAAATCTGCTGCTCTATTCCATACGGAAAATTTAAAAAAGTCATATAGGCGGCATCACAAGCTGCGGTATTTTTTAAGAATATATTTGTTCCGATACAAAATATGCTTTTCGCTTAAAAGTATTGACTTTTTCAACATGGTATGATATAATATCCCGTACTTACGCAAAATTAAAAATTCATATGGGATCAAGGTGGTGCAATTGAATAATCCTATAAAAAATTTGTCGCGCAAAGAATGGCTTTTATGGATAGGATCGTTATGCGTTCTTATTTTTTCAAATATAATATCAGGAAATATAGATTGGCTGACACTATTTGCAACAATTACCGGAGTTACATCATTGATATTTGCTGCAAAAGGAAATGTATGGGCACAGATCCTTATGATAATATTCAGTATTCTCTACGGAATAATATCCTATCGTTTCCGATATTGGGGAGAAATGATAACCTATTTAGGAATGACTTTGCCTATGGCGGTCTGGTCAGCATTTACATGGTTTAAAAATCCGTCTGAAAAAAACAAAAATGAAGTTGCTGTTCAAAAGCTTGACCGCGGTCATATTTTTGCGCTTATATTTTCAACGATCATTGTTACAGTAATTTTTTATTTTATTCTGAAATTACTGGGAACTCCCAATATTCTGCTGAGCACAATATCTATCACGACCAGTTTTATTGCGGCTTCACTTACAATGCTGCGGTCATCTTATTTTGCATTGGGATATGCTGCAAATGATATTATATTAATTATCCTCTGGGCACTGGCGGCTGCAAAAGATCCCGTTTATTTTCCTGTAATTATTAATTTTATTATTTTCTTTTTAAATGATATATATGGTTTTATATGCTGGAAGAAAAGAGAAAAAAAATCGTAGCGGAAATTCCATATATTTTATTAAAAAATACAAATTATTTTAAATTATTAAAATCAAAATATCATAAAAACAAGCTCTCAAAAAATATTTTGTGAGCTTGCTTTTTTTAATATAAATTTTGTAATATAAAATTTACTGTAAAATGCAGAAATATGCAAATTGTGGGGGATAAATATATTATTCAATATCATTCATTATAACGAAAAAACATATGTAGATACTTATTATAACTAAAACTCGCTTCATTACAATTTACCGATTTGAGTTATAGCTATAATTTTGTTCAATCCTTTATTATACATATTTTCTGATCTCATTGCCTGTCCTCCCAAAATAAGCTCAATGGGATAGTATTCTTCGTTTAAGTCCGCTTTTAAAATCGGCAGTTCTTTGTTTGGATGATGATAATATTCCAGTACCTTCATACCAAATTCCCGTCCAAGCTCCTCCCGGCTGTCCTCAAGCAAATAGATAAAATCCTTATCCCTGTCCGTGACAGCGGCATCTCCGAAATCAATAATGCCAATGACGCAGTTATTTTGAATGATCATGTGATTGCAGCTTAAATAGTTATGGCAAAGAGCCTTAACATATTCGGTGATCCGTCGGTCGAAAAAAATCCGTTGAAACAGATCATCCAGATACATTTTTGACCTATCTGGTATTTTCCCGTAGACTGTTTTTTTCAAAGTGTCATAGTCGCTTTTATAATCATCAACTACATCTACCTGCAAGACGTCAATATCCGGTAAAGGCAGAGCGTGCATCCGGCTCAAAAACATCGCTATATCCTGCGCCAGCTTGTCTTTCTCCACATAACTCATAGTTTTGTAAAGCTCGGGAGTCAGTTTGTCGCCTTTAATTGCCTTATACCCGCAGACATTGTATTCTTCACTGTAAAATTCAATTTCAGGAATTTGCAGCGTGAGCTTCCCTCTCAGATAGTCTGATACAAGCTTCTCCTTTTGCAAACCGGCTCTTGCCTCGTCATGCTTCGCTTGCTTAAAAACGTATTCGTTGTTCACAAGATACGCGACGCTGTCAAGCCCCTGCCCCATGACTGTTAAATCATGAACAGCAAAGCCAAATTCGCTTTTAATAATCTCCTTAATATCCATAATAAAGCACTGATTTCATTCCCACTCAATACAGTCACCTTTGCTTTCCGTAATTTCTCTTGATTTTAAGGCGATTTTATTACGGAAAAGACCACTTTTTGATTAAATTATCTGTATTATTTATTTTTTTGAGGTCAAAATTAGGTCAAAAGCATTTGGCTAAACAAGCCACAATCACTGTGTCAATTCCTGTATCAGGTGATTTAGCTTTTTATTACTGAGTCGTCTAATCAAAATGCATAACGCTCAACTGAAACAATGTTCGATATTATTTTCCAACTGCTTTCAGCTCCTGAACGATAACCTTTAGAGACATATTATCAATCTTGCTAAAATCCAAATTATTTATTCTGCGGTAAAACACATTAGCTCTCGACTCAGCCATATCATATAATTTTTTCGCTGTATATGACCGAAGTTGTTGAGCGTAAATCAACCTCGCAATAAAATTATTTTTGCTGAAACAATCAAGGAAATATTTGCGGAGTGCGTCGGAATTATAGCGATTTTCCCACAACAGATCAATTTCATCTTTTAGTTTTTGCTTTTTGTTATCAACAATATAGTTGTTTACATCAGCCATCTTGTCACAAGCATCGCCAATGTCGCTAAGCTTTCTGAAGTACAAAATACATTCCCCAAATCAAAGAATTTAGTTCTCTACAGTATATTGTATCACACTTTGTTGAAATTGTCAATACATTGTAAAAAATCTTTACGTGCCTCCTTGATTTCCTTAAAATTGACCTATACAGCTTCATTGGAGAACATAATTCAAAGTGTTGCTATTGTTGTTTATAATCCGTTGACATATTTGCGCCAATTTGGTAATATTATGTTGAGGTGACATATATGGTACAAGAGAAGGTTGGAAACAGGATTAAAGCACTTCGTCAGCAGACAGGCTTGAGTCAGGAGAAATTTGCCTTGAAAATCGGTATGGATAGAACTTACTTTGCATCTGTTGAAAAGGGTAAGCGAAATATATCTGTTATAAATCTTGAAAAAATTGCCAATGGTTTTGGCATATCACTTTCAGAGCTGTTCAGGGGGATTTAATTATGAAAGATACGATCAAGAAAATTGTAATTGAGGAGTTTTCTAAACTCACAAAACTGATTGAAGATGACTTTGCCGCGAACTACAAGCGCAAAGTGAACAATTTTCTGTTGAGCCAAATGGACGAGCAGATAACCGCGAGTATGGTTTTTGTAAGTAGTTTTGAGTCAAAAAGCGGCTTTGCTATTGAAACATGTGCAAAGCGTATCGCTCGGCTTAAATTCGGTGAGGAAAATGTTCCCGCAATAGTAAATCCCAGAGGATTGAAACATAACGTACCAAAACCCACTTCAGGACAAATTGTTGTCACAGATGTAGATACTCATAACGGTGATTTGCGCGGCGAGATTGCGGCATTTCGAGCTAAAAATGAGGCTAAAGGCAGAGGCAAATTGCGGCAGGAGTGCGGTGTGACGCAAGAGTCTATCAGAGAAAAGTTATTCCCGCTTGCGGAAAAGTATCGTACCTCATCTGTTTATACAAAGCCGGTTGATTTAGCGTTTTTTGACGGGGAACGATGGAATATTATGGAGCTGAAAGCCGGCGGCGATTTGGATAGCTCAAATGCTCCGTCAAATGTTGAGAAGCTGTTGACGATTTATGTAGATATGGGCATCAAGGACTGCAACACATACTTCGCAACCTTGTATAATAAAGACGGCGAGGGCAACACCTGGACGGGTGCTGTAAAGAAGCATTTAAACTATTCTTCTATGATTTTGATTGGGGCAGCTTTTTGGAATAAAATATTACCTGACGGAATTTCTTTTGATGATTTTTCCGAGATCTATCGCCTGGCTTTGAACGAGATTGACCTTAACAGGCATATTAACGATATGATAAGCAAATGCTTAGGTAACTGAAATGCCAAGATTGTTAAATTGTGATTGTCGGGATTTTATGAAAACTATGCCCGAAAACTGTATTGATCTTATACTTACTGACCCGCCGTACAATATAGCGCAGTATTCTACTGGTAATATTGTGCTTCCCGGTCGTGAAGCACTTAACAACGATATTGCCGAATGGGATAATGTTCCGATTGATCCAAAAGAGCTTCTTCCGGATTTTAAGAGGATACTAAAACCCGATGGAAACATATTTGTTTTTACTAGTTATAATCTTGTCGGCAAGTGGCACGAAGTGTTTGATCCTGAATTTGATACATTTCAGTTCTTTATCTGGCACAAGACAAATCCTGCCCCTAAAATCTATAAAAACGGTTTCTTAAATAGCTGTGAAATGATCATATGTATGTGGAACAAGGGACACAAGTGGAATTTTACGACGCAGAACGAAATGCACAATTTCTTTGAATGTCCTATATGTATGTATCCTGAACGCCTGAAAGATCCCAAGCACCCCGCCCAGAAGCCTGTAAAACTTCTGAAACATATTATAGGTATTGCAAGTAATTATAATGATATTGTCTTTGATCCTTTCATGGGTGTTGGATCTACAGGAGTTGCATCCAGAGAGCTTGGCAGGCGTTTTGCAGGGTGTGAGATTGATAAGGTGTATTTTGAGGCAGCAAAAGAAAGGATAAATAATTATGAATGATTTTTTTGAAGAAGTTCCACAAAATATGCTTGATATCGGATTAGGTGCATTAGCTCATGCTAATTATCATTCAGCCTATTATGATGAAGCAAATGATAAATGGGGCGAGTTGTCAGTGCTTCAGGCTGCTCATGCTGCAGAAATATTGGTTAAGGCAAGAATTGCTCAAGAGCATCCTTTACTTATATTTAAAGATTTGCCTTCTGTTAGTAACCAGCAAACACTTACAATTGATAAACTTTCAGAATATGGAAAAACAATAGACTGGTCTGATCTGCCCAAAATATTTAAGACAATCACCGGATATGATTTTATCAATACTGATTTGTTTCGTGATTTTGGTAAAATAAGGAATAGTTTGCAACATTTTGGATATTTTATACATAACAATGATACTAGTCCTTCTTTGGAAACATTAAGATTTATTTATGCTTTTATTGATCCTTTTATTAACAAACATTGGGGGCTTTACGCAATCGACTACGATGAGGATACGGATTCATATGAAAATTTACCCAATATTTTGATTATAAATGAAATAGAATTTTTAGTTTCTCCTAAAGCAGCTAAATTTTCAAAATATTGGATGGATGAGCTTAGTGCTTGCAGTGACAAATATCAACATATTATGAAAGAAAGGATACAAAACGCTTTGAATGAAGGTGAGAATGATGAAGAAGGAAATAACTGAAAATGACCTTATAGATTTTTTAAGGGCAATTTTAAATGTGGAAGGCGAAATATCTCTAAATGAGTTTAAGCGTAGAGTGCGCTCTTCGTTTGAACTTTCCGATTATGATCTTAGTCCGTCAAAAACAAGACCTAATGAAGCTATGTTTGAACAGAAGTGTCGAAATCTGAATTGTCATAAGAACTTTCCTCATAACATGATATCTTATGAAAATTGTATTTTTAAAGCTCGATAATAACAAATTTCCCTGTCATTTCTAGGCAGGGAAATTTGTTATTATCAAATGTTCAACCTTACGCTCGTTTCGGCTTCTTACATTGTATGTATATTGATTGTCAAATGCAAGGACATGGAAACCGTCCTTATACAACGACTGAATAAAGTCAGTGTTCTTGATAACGAGAACAAATTTTGCAGGGGTTTTCCTGAGCGAGTGAGCCAATCTTTCTTGGTCGGCTTGCGTAAAGTTCCGTCCCTCATAGTCGGAAAAATTAGTGTCGTATGGCGGGTCAAGGAACATAAAATCGTTGCTTGTCAACAAGGCATTACTGAAAAAATCCTCAAAATCTGAGCAGTGTATGTCTGTCCTGCTGAAAACATCTTGGATATCCTTTGAGAACATACTGTCAATCTTGGCACGAAAATTCTTGGAATTGTATGACATACCGCCGTATGGTATATTAAACTCTCCTTTTGCATTGTACCTGAACATTGAACCATAGCAGTATTCTCTGATAAAGTAGAAGTTTGCCGCCTTGTATTGTTTTGACGGTATTTCTATTCGTTTAAGTTGAATGTTGTTAAATACATCTCTGAAATACATATAATAGCCGCTTGTAAATCCTGTTAATAGATTATTTTTTAAGTCTTCTTCTGAAAATGGAGCTTTTTGCTCATTTTTTACTGTTCTTTGCATTTTATCAACCGTCATTTTGACGAGCTGGTCGGTAAACGCTTTTTCATCAAGCAGTAGTTTTTCGGAAAAGCCTGAATTGATTTTATCGGCTATGCTGTCTGTGAACAAGCACAGTTGCTTTTTAATATCAGTTGTATTTTTTCTGCCGCTTTTCAAGTCGGTATACATTTTAAGCACGTCAGAGTAGTTTTTTGAAATTACCGAAAAGAGATTTGAAAAGCTGTTATTATAACACAGCAAAAGCTCTTTTAACTGCGAGTCCTGTGATTTGATGAGTTCATAATATTCCATCAGAGAGCTTGAGATATCGTTGACAACAGCACTTCGGGGATTGAGATAAAAAAACAGCGCGCCGCCGCCGAAAAAAGGTTCGACGTATCGTTTATATTTGGGAATATGTGGAATAATTTTGTCGATTTCGCCGGATTTACCTCCGGGCCATTTAATCAATGAGTTCATATAGTACACTCCTTCTTATATAGTTATTATATCACATTTTGTGGAATAGTTCAATATGTTTTACAATTATATTTAACTTTTTGCCAAGCGAATTCCTGCCTTCACTTTCTTACCCCTCTATTTTTCGGTCGCAAAAACTCTTGCAGCCTTTTCGCCAACTTCAAACTCTTAATAAACTCCATAGTCAAGCCGATGTTGGAGGCTATCTCGTTCCGACCGCAGCTTTGCTATGGCAATCCTACCATTTGCTGATTGAAGATAACCACTTTCGTCCCGCAGTTTTGAGTTCTGCTCAGTCAGGCTCTCCTTGTCGGCAGTCAGGCTCTTGTTTTCCTTTTCAAGCGTGGTTATGCAAGTTCGGAGAAAATCTTCCCCGTTCTCGGCGGCAATCTGCTTTTTGGCAAGCTCAGCAAGTTTCGCATAATCCTCTTTTGCTACAGTCAACCTCCCGCCGAAAACGGTCTTTCCCGTTTCAACGCTGTCAATCGCCCTGATTTGAGCAACCCTCTCCGCGCTCTCTTTCAGCAGGGTCTGATTATCAGAAAGCGTGGCAGACGTTTAGTCAAGCTCCTCATCAAGCTATCGGACTTGATCGTTCTTCTCCTGAAACTGCTCGTCAAGTCGGTCGATAATCTCCTCAATCTGCGAACTCATCTCCTCGCGATGTTTCAAAAGCTTGTCGGCATACTCGGATTGCCCGGAAAGTACGGCGACTTTCTTCGCGCGCTCCTGCTTTTTGAAATCAAGAACCGACAAATGCTCGTTGTGCGTGCCGAGCTACTCCCACTCAATACCGCGCTTTCGCATAACTTCGGCAAGCCGCTGTTTCTCAAAATCCGTCCACTGCTTTGCGGATGTTTCAAGGTTAGTTTTTGCAGAAAATCCCTGCTGTTCGAGAGCCTTATTTAACGAGTTTCAAGTAGCCAAACCTCTGCTTTGACCTGTCGCAAACGGAACAAAATCAACGTGCAAATGCGGAGTTGCCTCGTACAAATGTAACACGGCATTAAACACCTTAATGTGCGGACTTCACTTCCGAACAGCAAGCTCTTATGTGCGCTATCCTGAACTACAGTTCAAAATGCGCTGATGAAGCAAACTTTCCTGATCTTGCCCGTAAAATTGACGAAGAATATTGCATATCCGATGACATTATGAGCGAAATTCAGGAGCTTATGCCGGAGGTGGAAAAAGACCAATACATTTTATAATAATATAAATCATACAAAATTCTAATAAATAATATTGACAAATTATTTATTATACTGTATAATATAATTAAAATAAAACATAAAAAATGTCAGATTTAGGAGTAATATTATGGTTTCAAAAGAGCAAATTGCCCACGAATTAACGATGGTGTATATGAACAACATATATGGTATAGATGTGAGTGGATATTTCAATTTTTCTGACGGAGATGGAAGTGGAACTGTGGAAACCAATCATTTCCCTGATGTATCTGAAATCTCATATTCTTGGGTAAAAACTGGTGAAAAAGTATTTTTAGGTATTGAAAAGAAAAAGAAAATCCCCTCTGGGTGTCAAGTAGATTCGCTTTTTTCAGAAATGGTAGAAAACTACTATGGAGCATACAACAAATTTCTTGATTTATTGTCATCAAAGCCATAACAACGACAAAAAGGCCTTAGCCGTGTTATCCACCACTAAGGTCTTTTTAATTTAAAATGTTTAGCAATAAGTCATAAAAACACTCTGTAACACTTCAACTTTTGTTACTAATTACTTTACATACCGCATAGCCTTAACCAACTTTTATATTCCCCGCGATTTTAGCTCTTGAACAATTATCTTAAGCGGCTTATTTTCTATCTTCCCACTCTGAACATTCCTAAGCTCCGCGTACAAAGAATTTGCCCAAAGCTCGGCTAAGTGCTGCATCTTCGTATCGGAATATTCAAGCACTTTTTGCGCGTAATCAATATTCGCTACTTTATTTTTAAAGTCAACGCGCTTAAGAATATACCAACGCAGTGCAGCGATGTTTTCATAATTTTGGTCAAGCCATAAAATCTCGTCGATAATTTCTTGCCTGCGAGAATCGATCAAAAGATTTACTATATCAGCGCTCTTGTCAAAGGCGTCTAAAAAATCACTTGGTTTGTTCATATATCCTTGCCCTCCTTAGAAAAAACTTTTTAATTATATCAAATCTTGTAAAATATGCCAATTATTTTTACTGATTTTCTTTATTATTTAAATTGTAGGTAATATTTTATTTCTGAGACTTTGAGCATTTCCAATCACACATTATAACCCCACAAGAAAAATAACATTAAAGGTATCAACACTTCAAAATTCTCCTCGTAATCTGCGTAACACCGTGGTTTGTATGGAAAATTCAGTTATTCCCACTTGCTCACGATAGTGTAATATTAAACATATTTGCTATTAAGATTTTACATGGGCTATTTAATTTTTTACAAAAGATTACTTTAAAATCAAATTTTTAATCTGGAGAGTTAAATTCCGTAATATCAGATAAAGTTCTTCCTTTGTAGTATCATAATCCGTCCCAAAAGCTTTCAATGTTAAACCTTTTAAAATGTCATCTTCAATAACATCTGATTCACTTAAAAATTGTCCTAATCCATAATGAGCAAGACAGTTACGAAGCTCCCTATTGTACAGGTGTGTATCTATGTTAAAAACGACACCGTTTTGTATATTTAACTCTTTAATAAAATTGCATAAATAATAATATTGAAGATATGCAAATTTAAATTTTTGAGGTGTCTCCTCAACCAAAATTTTATCAACAAATTCTATTGCATAGTTTATACTACACAAAATAGAAAAAAAAAACAAACCCTAATTCGTTATTCATTTTTAAAGGTGAATTGTTATAAAAATGATAATCTTTATGGTTTAAATAAACTCGCTTATCACAAAAATATGACTGTAAATCATTTTCCATATAAGTTGCAGATAATTTTCCAGCTATAACACTCATACCTTTTATCCAAGGACCTACGTTTTTATTTCCCAACGTATTTATCGGTATGTACATTGAGCACAAAATGGTATTACCGCTATATTCACCATTACAAAGATCCGTTCCAACATTAAAATACCCAATCTTTTTCTCAAGCAAACTTCGGATACTATAAAAATATCTATCACTTTCAGATAATTTACTACGCAACAGATTGGAATAATCAAAAAAGTTCTTTTCAAAAATCTTGTGGCATGATCTTATGTAGTCATAGTACTCTTTTTCTTCATTTGTAAATTGCGGTACATTTAACCCAGTCTTTCTTCCCCATTGTTCTGCCCCATGTGCAAATACTCCTATATATGGTAAACTCATAGTTATATAATTATTAGAATGGGTTTTAATATGTTTACCTATCTGTGTTAATGTGTATAAAAATTTTGCATCTGATTGAATAAGGCTGTATGCTGCCTGTTGAATTTTATTCATAATATCACCTTTTATATCACAATATAATAAAATGATTATTATTACATAATGTTTATACATTTTAACATATTTTACATCTTTTTTTGATTTTTCACATATGCCGATACAACAGAATCTATCCGCCTGAGTTTAGCACTTCCATCATCTTCGATCCACCAAACCTTTTTGGTAGAATAAGGCTGTACCATATCAGGTGTTAGATCACCATTTAACACCTGATGCCACTTCATAGCAACTTCCGGAAATTTAGTTTTGAGGTCGTTATATCCTTTCAACACCTTTCGCCCTGAACAGTATGGACAACCATTTCCTTTGTCCATTCCCGTGATCCTGTCACTTATTGCTCTTTCGTAGCTATGCCCTTTTGGACATTTCCACCAAACTTTTTGATGAGAAAATGGTTTAAACATATCAGGTGTTAAATTATGGTTTTTGTCATAATCCCATTCCTTGGCAATATCAGGGTACATAGTTTGCAGATCGGTTTTTCCTTTTATTGCCTTATGTCCTGAACAGTATGGGCAACCGCTTTTATGATTTGTCCGACTTGAAATTGACGTGTAATATTCGTGATTATTGCTGCATATCCACCATACTTTTTGTTTGCTTCCGGGCATTACATCATTAGGTGACAATTCAGCATTTTTAGTGGGATGCCATTCAGAAGCGATCAAAGGATATTTCGTTGCTAAATCATTAAATCCTTTCAGCAACTTTTGTCCTGCACAATATGGACAACCTGTTTTTTTATTCGTTCTGCTATCAACAGACATTTGATATTCATGCCCTTTAGAACATTTCCACCAAAATTTTTTACCTGAACTAACAGTTACTTGGTCAGGTCTTATCCCACCATTTTTACTGTAATCCCATTCTTTGGCAATATCAGGTCTTAATTCTGCAATAGACTTAGCTTTTTGTGATGAAACATATATTTCCATTATTTTGATATTATCTGTTTCTAAGTCAACTGTAAATTTGATTTCCTTACAATTCAAATAAGTCATTATTTCTTGCAACGCGTACTCAATGTTTCGATATTGGTTTTTACGTTCGTTTACCCATATTGTATTTGGCAAATTATCTATTTCTTCTGTTTTGCAATATTCTTTTACTCTGATTATTTTTATTCCTTTTGCAGAAAAGAAATCGTCCTTTTGCTTTTCTTTTTCTCTGGTTTCCTGAGTATGCCACCGTTTACCGTCATACTCAATTCCGACATTTTCTTCCGGAATATAAACATCAATTTCCTTGCCATCTATTAAAGCCCTGTTCTGTGCAGACGAAAACTGCTGTTTCAGATAGTAAAAAATCGCCTGTTCAGGAAATGAACTCTGCTGCTCATTGGCACATATAGGACACCCTGTTCCATTTTCTTTTGCTCTACTTTCCGGCGAAGATTCGTAGCTATGACCAAAAGGACATAACCACCAATACTTTTTATGTGTACCGGCAGACACCATAGACGGCAAAATTCCTTTATTTTTTGTAATATCCCATTCTTTTGCAATTTCAGGATAAAGCGTTTCTAAATCGTTGTAACCTTTTAAGATAATTTTATTATTACAGATAGGACAACCGTTACGCTGCTTTCCATTATTAACTCTTGAATTTAATGTTGCCTGATATTCGTGACCTTTCGGACATTTCCACCACACTACTTGATTTGAACTTGAAAATACATCTGACGGCTTTAAATCACCATTTTTGGTAGGATGCCATTCGGCTGCAACTTCCGGACAAACTGTTTCCAGATCATTAAATCCTTTTAATAAGAGTTTACTTGCACAATATGGGCAGCCTCTATTCCTCGAACGTCTCGTGCGAGAGTTTACAGTTGCAGTATATTCATGTCCTAAAGGACAGATCCACCATACAGATCTATTTGAACTTACTGTAACATCACCAGGCGAAAGATCGCCATTCTTTGTAGGATGCCATTCAGCCGCAACATCAGGATTTTTAGTTTTTAAATCATTAAAGCCTTTCCAAACCTTTTGACCAGCACAATAAGGGCAGCCTAAAGATGTTTTATTTGTTATTTTATTGACGGTTGCTTCCCATGTGTGTCCCTTGTCACATACCCACTTTACAATTCTTGGACTGCCATAGCTGACATCATCAGGCGAAACAGTATTCTCTTCAGACCACCTTTGCAATATTTCCTGACGATTATTTGCAATACACCATTCTTTTAAGGTCATATGATCTGTACCCTGCTTTCAAACGAATTATTTTTGGATCACACTCGTCAAAACCCCAAGTACGGTATCAACCCGGTATCAATACTTCAAAAATCTCCCCGCAATCCGCGTAACACCGCAGTTTGCAGGGAGATTTTTATTATTCCCACTCAATAGTAGCCGGCGGCTTGGTAGTAACATCGTAAACAACACGGTTTATGGACTTTACCTCGTTGACTATCCGGCTCGCGCATATTTCAAGAACATCATACGGTATCTTTGCAAAATCCGCTGTCATGAAATCAGTCGTAACTACTCCGCGGAGAGCAAGTGTGTAATCATATGTTCTGCCGTCGCCCATTACGCCTACGGAACGCATATTTGTCAGCACCGCAAAATACTGGTGAATATCCTTATCAAGACCTGCTCTTGCAATTTCTTCACGGAAAATATAGTCCGCGTCCTGAAGAATTTCCAGCTTTTCATCGGTGATCTCTCCGATTATGCGGATAGCAAGCCCCGGTCCCGGGAACGGCTGACGGTTTACAAGAACATCAGCAAGTCCAAGCTCACGTCCCAAAGCACGCACTTCGTCCTTGAAAAGCATACGCAGAGGCTCGATTATTTCCTTGAAATCCACATGATCCGGAAGTCCGCCTACGTTGTGATGAGATTTTATCACCGCCGCGTCTCCCGTTCCGCTTTCGATAATGTCGGGGTAAATAGTTCCCTGAACGAGAAAATCCACTTTTCCTATCTTCTTTGCTTCCTGCTCGAAAACACGGATAAATTCTTCGCCTATTATTTTTCGTTTTGTTTCCGGATCGGAAACGCCCCTCATTCGTGACATAAACTGCTCTTTCGCATTTACACGGACAAAATTAAGTCCCCAGCCTGCAAATGCCTGTTCTATCTCGTCGCCCTCATTCTTCCGCATAAATCCGTGATCCACAAAAATGCAGGTGAGCTTGTCCCCTACGGCTTTTGAAAGCAGTGCTGCCGCCACAGAGCTGTCCACTCCTCCGGAAAGAGCAAGAAGGACCTTTCCGTCGCCGACTTTTTCACGGATATTTTTTATTGCCGTTTCAGCATATTTTTCCATTGTCCAGTCGCCGACACAGCCGCAGACGTTTTTCAGGAAACTGTCTATCATTCCCGCACCGTGTTCGGTGTGGTTTACCTCCGGGTGGAACTGCACTGCATACAGCTTTCTTTCCGGATATTCCATAGCCGCCGTGGGACAGCAGTCCGTATGCGCCGTAATTCTGAAACCGTCTGGTATTTTTTCAATGTAATCGGTATGGCTCATCCATGAAATTGCTTTTTCAGGAATATCTTCCGCCCCGAAAAGCGTACAGGACTTGTCATAGTAAGTCTCCGTTTTTCCGTACTCGCTCGTAACTGCGGAAGTTACCTTTCCGCCGAGAAGATGCGCCATAAGCTGACAGCCGTAGCAAATTCCCAGAATAGGAATACCAAGTTCAAAAATTTCTTTTGAATATGTGGGAGAATCCTCTTTATAAACGCTGTTCGGTCCTCCGGTAAAGATTATACCCACCGGGGACATCTTTTTCAGTTCCTCAATAGGTGTCTTATACGACTTTACCTCGCAGTAAACTCCGCACTCACGGACGCGCCTTGCGATAAGCTGATTGTACTGTCCGCCGAAATCCAGAACGATAACAAGCTGATGAGACATAATTTATCTTCCTTTCATAACTTTGATCACTAAAAACATTATTTTTAATTATACCATAAGCAGACATTTTCCGCAAGTATCAATTAAGGCAAAAAGTTTAAAAAAACCTTGAAAAATATATGTAAATGTGATATAATCAATAAGTTAGATAAACATTTCTGAAAGGAAATCAAAAATGAACTTTTTTACGGACTTCCGTACTGCCTATATCCTTTCCGCACATGCGCATTTCTCGGGAGCAGACATACCCGGAACGCTGCTTGAAGCACTGATAGATTCAGCAAAAATGCTGCCTTTCCTTTTTCTGGCGTTCCTGCTTATGGAATTTATCGAACACCACACCGGTGAAAGGCTTGAAAAATTTCTCCGGAAAACCGGAGGCGGGATCGCCGGTTCGCTGACCGGAGCGATAGCCGGATGTATACCGCAGTGCGGATTTTCCGCAGCGGCGGCAAATCTGTTTGCAGGACGGGTAATAACTTTCGGCACTCTTACAGCCGTATTCATTTCTACTTCGGACGAAGCCATACCCGTTCTCCTTGCACACCCGGACATGGCTTCAACTATCTGGAAGCTGATACTGATAAAGATAGTCATTGCTGTAATTGCCGGAATAGCTGCCGATACGGTAATAAAAATTTTCAGGCTGAATAAAAATGACGATGACGCTATCGGCGAAATATGCACCGACAGCAAATGCGGCTGCGGAGATCATGGGATATGGTACTCCTCACTGAGACACACGCTGAATATTTTTATTTTTATTCTTATTGTAAACGTTATACTTGGTCTGATCATGTCCCTTGCCGGAGAAGAAGCCGTTTCGGCTTTCCTCGGAAAAATGGGCATATTACAGCCTGTTGTGGCAGGCATTGTAGGACTTATACCGAACTGCGCCGCTTCGGTAATGATAACCGAGCTTTACGCCGACGGAGCTATAACTTTCGGCTCGGCGGTCGCCGGACTTTGCTCCGGCGCAGGAGTAGGTCTTGCGGTACTTTTCAGGACAAATAAAAATATCCGTGAAAATCTCGCTGCCGTCGGAACGGTGCTTCTTACCGGAATAATATGCGGCGCTGTGATAGATCTGTTATGATGACGCTATTATCTTTGGGGGTACTCATTCAATGAAAGCTCTTATGGAATTTTTCAAAAAAGAATTTACCCTTGTGATTGCCGGGATCGCGGCGCTTGTTTCCTGCCTTTTCGTTCCCGTGACAAATTACATGAATTATATAAATGCCGATACTATAGGACTGCTTTTCTGCCTGATGATAGCCATAGCCGGCTTCCGTGAAAGCAATCTGCTTTCGGCTGTATCTTGCAAAATGCTGGGCAGCGGGCAGGCATTTACAAGAAAAACAGGCACTATACTGATATTCATATCATTTTTTGCGTCAATGTTTTTTACAAACGATGTGGCTCTTATAGCTTTTGTGCCTATGACTGCAAGCATTTTCAGGAAGCGTCCCGATACGATGATGTATGTTATAACCGTTCAGACGGCGGCTGCAAACCTTGGAAGTATGCTTACGCCGTTCGGAAATCCGCAGAATCTTTATCTGTACGGTCATTATGGCATGACGCCCGGAGAGTTTTTTTCCGCAGTCCTTCCGGTATCGGCAATAAATATCGTTCTTATACTTATACTTTGCCTGTTCATAAAAAATGAACCGCTGGGCACGGAAAGCCACAGCGCCGAGATCACAGGCAAGAAAAGCTATCTGATAATGTACGCCGTTCTGTTTATAATGTGTCTGCTGGCAGTATTCGGTGTGATCGACGTTATTGTCGTTTTCGCGTCGGTCTGCGTTGCCGCGCTGATACTGGATACCAAGCTGTTTGCAGGAGTGGATTACAGTCTGCTTTTAACGTTTGCTTTCTTCTTTATTTTTGTTGGAAACATACAGAATATCGGCGCTGTCCGTGAATTTATAACAAAGCTCCTTGACGGTCGGGAAATGCTTGCTTCTGCGGCGGTAAGCCAGGTTATAAGCAACGTTCCCGCGGCTGTAATGCTTTCGGGCTTTACGGATAACGCACGCGCTCTTGTTCTGGGAACGAACATAGGCGGTCTTGGAACTATCGTTGCAAGCCTTGCAAGCCTGATATCGCTCAGGATATACATGGAGACTGACAATGCCCGTCCTATAAAATATCTGGGAGTTTTCACACTGGTGAATGTTATTCTTCTTGCGGCGGTATACAGCTTTGCGGCTTATTTTGTTATGTAAAAATTTTAAGTGGGGCGAAGTGTGAATGGGATTTTTATTTGTTGCTGTCGGCGGAGCAATAGGAGCAATGGGAAGATATGCAATAAGCCTTATACCGGTCAGAACGGAATTTCCTTGGCTCACGCTGATAACAAATTTAATTGGTGCTCTTCTGATAGGCTTTATCGTTGGTCTGGCGGACAAAAGCGATAATGTTCCGCCGAACATGATCCTGTTCCTGAAAACAGGCGTATGCGGCGGATTTACAACATTCTCCACGTTTTCGCTTGAAGCATTTGCTTTATTTGAAAACAAAGCGTACCTGCCCGGAGGGATCTACATTGCGTTAAGCGTTATAGGCTGTATTGCGGGAGTTTTTTTAGGGAAAAAATTATCAATGTGCGGTTAATTAATATAAATAGATCGGGATTTAAGTAGGGACAATAATTGGAGAATTTTTCTCTGCGAGAATGATAACAGAAGAAAATTTTACAAATGATAACAGGTGAGATTTATGCTAAAAGAATATTTGTGGATCCCTGAACTTGAAACAGAACGGTTATATTTGCGCAAACTAACACCGGATGATATTGACGATTTACATGAATGGTTGGGGTTGGACATTGTTTATCAATATTGGGGACGCTCTGCAAACAAAGACGAGAAAAATCCGGAACTTCTGTTTATTGACCCAAGACCGCATGTTAAGCGCAAACCGTCCCATGATTTCGTATGGGGGATTGAAAGTAAAGAGAATCATAAAGTAATTGGAATTATAGAAGTATTCGATGTAGAAAATGACAGACTGGGTAAGATCGCATATAGAATAAATCCTGCCTGCTGGAACCAAGGCGTTTGTACCGAGGCATTAACCAAAGTTGTGAATTTTATCTTTTCAGAAACAACGTTGGACAGATTGCATGCAGAAGCTGACGTAGAAAACATGGCGTCAAATGCAGTTTTAAAGAAATGCGGATTTACACTTGAAGGCTGTATCAGAAACGGAAAGATGGTCAACAACTACTGCACTTACAATATTTACGGATATATCCGGGATGATTTTCGTCAGCGTGCGAACAGGCAGCACACTTAGGCAAATTCAAATTTGTCGAGATATAAATGTGCAAGATTCAGCCTGCTCTAAACTCTTAACTCTCAAATCTTAACACTATTTACAAAGGAGTGTTTTTATGAACGGTTATCCATTCCGCGACAGCTCCCTGCCCTTTGAAGAACGTGTAAAAGACCTGCTCTCACGGCTCACGACCGAGGAAAAGGCAAATATGCTCTCCTCTCATATGAATGCCGTTCCAAGGCTCGGAATAGGCGATTGGCACGTCGGCACGGAAGTCGCAAGAGGTTACGTCGGAAGAACGGACGATGAAATTTCCACCGTATTCCCCCAGCCTATCGGACTTGCTTCCACCTTTGACACCGATCTTATGCTCCGTCTCGGTGAAATTGCAGGAAACGAAGCGCGTTATTATTATCAGAAAAAAGGCAATACCGCTCTTATGCTCTGGGGTCCTACAGTCGATATGGAACGCGACCCGCGCTGGGGACGCACCGAAGAAGCTTACGGCGAAGATCCCTATCTTACCGGAAAAATGTCCGCCGCATATACCACCGGAATGGCAGGAACTGACGAAAAATACATGAAAACCATTCCTACATTAAAGCATTTCTGCGCGGACAACAACGAAAAAAACAGAGGTACTTGTTCCGCAAACGTTGAACCCCGAACGCTTCACGAATATTATTACAAAGCCTTTGAACGTCCCATAAGAGAGGGAAAAGCACGTTCCATAATGGCTGCATACAACGAACTTTCCGGCGTTCCGGCGGTAATGAACCCCGATCTGCAAAATATCCTCAAAGATGAATGGGGACTTGATTTTGTCGTTACCGACGGCGGAGATTTCTCCCAGAATCTTCTTGCGCATAAGAACGTCCGCAGTCACGCCGAAGCGCTTGCGCTCTGCCTGAAAAACGGCGCAGACAGCATGACCGATCCGGAGGATATGGTCTATGCCGCTGCTATGGACGCTCTGGAAAAAGGTCTTATCACCGAAGCGGATATTGACAAAGCCGTAGGAAATGTTCTGCTTTGCCGTTTCAAGCTGGGAGAATTTGACGATGTCCACCCATATAAAAATATGAACGTTTCCGTTGACAGTGAAGAAAGCAGGGCTGTCAACCGCGAAGCTGCCATGAAGCAGATCTGTCTGCTGAAAAACGACGGTATACTTCCCATTAAAAAAGGAAAGAAAATTGCCGTTATCGGTCCTCTGGCGGACGAGAATTACTGCGACTGGTACACTGGCAGGGCAAGCTATGCAATCAGCATAAAAGACGGTCTTGAAGCTGAATTTGGCAGGGAAAATATCTGCTTTGACAACGGTTATGACATTGTTGCCGTAAGATCATGCAGGAACGGCAAATACCTTTCCGTAAAGCCCGTGGGAGATGTAAAGGCAGACGGCATTACAGCCGGTATTGCAGAAAAATTTGAAATGCACGACTGGGATTTCGGCTCTATAAATTTCAAGTCGGTCTTAAACGGTCTTTATGTTACAGAGGACGGTACCTACAAGGCAAAAAGCAAAACTCCTTACGAATGGTTCATACGCGAATGGTTCAAGCCAACGATACATGACGGAAAATATTCTTTCCGAAGCTGGCATGACCGGGCTATGGATATCTATGTGGACGATAATAACGATCTTACCGTCAGAAAGGCTGCCCGTCCGTCTCCGGACGCGCAGTTTGAGATCGAGACCGTCTCAAAGGGAACCGAACGAGCTGCAAAACTTGCCGCAAATTCCGATATCGTTATTCTCTGTGTGGGAAATCACCCTATGCAGGTGGCAAGAGAATGTTATGACCGCCCGGATATAGTTCTTCCGGAACATCAGCGTGAACTGATAAAAGCCGTTCGTGAGGCAAATCCGGACACGGTACTGATGATAGTTTCAAGCTATCCGTTTGCGCTTTGCGGCGAAGAAAAACTTCTTCCGGCAATAGTTTACAGCTCGCACGCCGGCGCTGAGCTTGGAACGGCTGCGGCTTCTTCGCTCAGCGGAAGGAACAATCCTGCGGCAAGATGTCCTATGACATGGTACAGCTCGGTATATGAACTTCCGGATATCATGGACTATGATATCATTTCAAACGACATGACATATCTGTATTATACCGGCAAGCCGCTGTTCCCGTTCGGGCACGGTCTTTCCTATTCGGAATTTGAATACAAGGAAATGAACGTTTCACAAAGCGGAGAAAATATCTACGCAGAAATTACCGCTGCAAACGTTTCCGCAATTGACGGCGATGAAGTCGTTCAGATATATTTCAGACCGGAAAAGCCGGCGGTAAAGCGTCCGTTAAAGCAGTTATGTGCTTTCAGACGGGTAAGGATCAGCGCAGGTCATTCCGAAAAAATAAAATTTGAGATACCCTTATCCGATCTGGGATATTACGACGTTACAAGAGAAATATCCTGCACCGAGAGCGGAAATTACATATTTATGGCAGGCGCTTCAAGCGCGGATATACGCTGTGAGGCTTCACTAAATATCATAGGCGACGATATCCCGCCGAGAGATATGTCCTTGACGGTAAAGGCAAAGAATTATGATCTGAAGGACAATGTTTCCCTTGATTTCAGCTACGATAAAAACGATCATTATGTTATCTCAGGCGATTGGGGCGGAAGCATAATATTTAACAATGCGGATATGAAAAATTATTCCGCCGCCGAAGTTCTCTGCGCCGCTCCCTGTTCGGGCAAAAAGCTGGAGATCTACGCAGGCGGCAGGCTTATCGGAAGCGCTGACATAAAGCCTTCCCCCAAAAAGGACGGTTTTGCGGTCTATAATATACCGCTTGAAAAGGTTTCGGGAATAATGCCTGTAAGGTTATATCTGGGAGGAATGCTTTCAGTGTACAGCATAAGGTTTTCATAAATTTCTGTAAACGGCCGGATATGCTTGATTTCCTTGATAAATAGCTGTATAATTAAAACACAGGATCGTAAACGTTCCCGAAAAATTTTATGAGGTTCATGCTATGGAACAAAAAAGAATCAAAAGA
The DNA here is from genome assembly GCA_947627905.1 of uncultured Clostridia bacterium. Lineage (GTDB taxonomy): Bacteria > Bacillota > Clostridia > Oscillospirales > Ruminococcaceae > RGIG8773. The sequence goes on along the minus strand of CANQXX010000004.1, from coordinate 31,995 downwards.
TCTGTTATACGAAAAATAATTTCCGCAGCCTGCGCTTTGTCTGCGGCAGTATCACTGTGCGCCCAGAGCACACAGGCTATGTTCAGTTCCAGCTACATGGATACGGGAACGGCAGAGATCAATATAAATACCATTGAAGATACACAGAAAATAAGTCCGTATATATATGGGATAAATATTGAATCAGGTCTTTCCGGCGTTTCAGCAAACGCTTTGAAGCAGTCGGATATAAAAGTATCTTCATACAACTGGGAAAGCAACTATTCAAATTCCGGCTCAGGAAACGGCAGTGAAAACACTCTTTCCCTTGTAGGGTCATATCCGCAGGACAGGGTCTCCTCACCTGCTCTTTATACGGAAAGTCTTATCTCCGGCGCAAGGCGCTACGGAATACATTCAAAATATGTAACACTGCAGATGATGGGAAAGGTCGCTCCCGATTCTCCGGACAAGCCGTGGGAAACGGTATATTTCAATAAAACGGACGGTTATCTTTCTTCGCCTGACAAAACGGACGAAGCGGTCTATATAGACGAATATGTCAGCTTTCTGGCAAATACTTACGGTTATGCGATCGACGGAGGGATAAACGGATATTTTCTTGACAACGAGCCGGAAAACTGGTCCACACGTTTTCCGGAGGCTGTATCTTCCCCGATCTCTCCTGAGGATCTTGTTTCACGTTCCGCAGAGCTTGCATATGCGGTCAAAAAGATAGATCCCACCGCGCTTATTTACGGACCGTCGGTAAGCGGCATCGAAGCATTCATAAATATCAAGAACTCCGGCGGCTGGGAACCGTACAGGGGTGAATACAGCTGGTTCATAGACTACTACCTTGACAATATGAAACGTCTTTCCGACGAGCACGGCACAAGGCTTCTCGATTCGCTGGACGTTCATTATCACACGGAAGCCACAAACGGACTTCTTCAGCCTATCCTTGACAGCAATGATACTCTTTCCAACAATGCAAGACTTCAGGCTACAAGGATACTATGGGACAGTTCATACACCGAAAACAGCACAACGGCGATAATGCATAATCAGTATATCCCTCTTATACCGACGCTGAAAGCGTCTATAGATATGTATTATCCCGGAACAAAACTGTCCTTTTCGGAATACAACTTCGGCGGCGGCAACGACATAAGCGGAGGTATCGCTGCGGCTGACGCCCTTGGTATATTCGCTTCATACGGCGTTCATATGGCGTGCATGAATCCTAATTCCACGGATATTCCGTACCTTAAATCGGCTATAAACATATACACTAATTACGACGGAAACGGTTCGGGATTCGGAAATTCTCTGGTGCGCTCAAATAACGGCGGAGACGTTATGAGTTCGGTATATTCGGCTATACAGGGAAAAGACGAATCCACGCTCAAAACTTTGATAATTAATAAAAATCAGTTCAACGCCAAGACCGCAGAGATAAGCATTACTTCGGGAGTAGATTTTACAGGCGCGGAAGTATATTTCTTTAATGAAGAAGGCGCTGCAATAAAAAAAGGCGACGATATCACCGATATAGAAAATAACCGCCTTACATTTGATATGGAGCCCAGATCAGTATACCTGATCGTTTTCAACGGTCAGACTGAGGAAATACTGGGTGAAGACATCGTTACATCAACGGAAAACACCGGAACAGATATTTCCGGCAATGATACTTCCATTACTGAAAATGAAGAAACATCTGCAACTACTCCGGAACCTGAGCATGTAGATGCAGAAACTTATTCTTCCGCAGGAACAAAAGCGCCGGAAGAAGAGACTGTACCGGCTTTACAGGAAAGTTCCGCCGAGACTTTATCCGGTATTTCCGAAAATCCCGAAACGGCAGTTTCCTCCGGAACAGACAGCGTACAGGATGACGAGCCTGATGAGAAAAAAGTCCCGGAAGCCGTAAAAGCTATCGTTTCGCTTCTTGCAGCGGCAGTAGCTCTGGCACTGATATATGTTTTTGTATCGGATATTGCTGCAAGAAAGAAAAAATTAAAATAAAATGCACAAATTTATAATAAAACATTGCGCAAAATTCACAAAATAGGCTGTATGATATTTACAAATCAGGAAAAAAATATTAAAATATATTTGGCAGTATTTTATATGATCGACTGCTATGGAGGGATACAGTGAAAATTAAAACAAAGCTTGTCATTTTTATGATATTGCTTATATTTGTTCCGATTATGGCAGTTAATCTTTTTTCAGCCCGTAAATCAGAGGAAATATCAATAAAACTTATTGAGGACAATATTGTAAATCTTACTGCAAACAGCGCGGTAAGCGTAAATTTTTATTTTGAAAAGATAACTTCTTCCGCCAGAGAGCTTGCATCGTCCGATTATGTGCGGAAATATACGGCTGCAAGCAACAGCGAGGAATATGATATTCCCGAAGATGATTACCGTTCCAAAATACAGGAAAAGATCGGACATTATCTATCGGACGATCCGGCGCTGAAAAAAATAATGATAATAAATAATACCGGTAATATTATTGCTTCTACCGATGAAAATGACACCGGAAAACAAATGCCGGATCATAAGTCGCTGTTTTCTCTCGACTCAGGTAAAAACGGTATATCACCTCTTTTTATGGACGAAGAAAGCGGAGAAGAAATGCCGGTATTTATTGTTGTAAAATCAATATATTCCGGCAATAATGAACGTCAGGGCATAGTTTATCAGCTTTATAATTCCAGCTATATACAGAAAATAATTACAAATGTACGCTCGGATAAATATACCTCCGGCGCTATAATGGACACAAACGGCAATTTATTTGAATATCCGTACAGATCGCTCAAAATGTATTACGAAAGCGACAATTTCGGCGGCGCATCGGATTTTCTTGAAAACATGATAAATAACTCCGGCAGCTCGGAGGACGCATATGAATTTGATGTAAAGCGCGGGACGCGCATAGTATTCAGTTCGGAGATACCGATCTGCGGCTGGACGATGCTGAATATTTCGGATAAATACAGCATGGCGGAAGAAGTCACCAATTCCGGAAGCTCCATAAGGAATTTTTCAATAATAATCATTATACTTGCCTGTGTTGCAAGCGGGATATTCATTTATTATTTTACAAATCCGGTAGATAATATAATGGACACGCTCCCCAAAAAGCTGAAGGGCGATCCTACTGCAAAATTCAACATCAGAAGCAAAGATGAATTTCAGGAGATCGGAAATGTATTCGATGCGACATTTGAAGAGGTCTTTGAATATGAACAAAGATACCGCGCTATTATCGAAACTACCAATAATATCTCCTTTGAAATAAATCTTGAAAATATGCTTGTGACGGTATCAAAAAATTTCAACCAGAAATTCAGTCACCGTCCTAAAGATGACAGTATTGCAGAAAGTTTTATCAATAAGCTGAGGGTACACAAGGACGACAAGGAACGCTACACCGCTGATTTCGGACGGATCATGGGTCAGGCAAACACTATGCAGGGCGAATACAGAGTAAAAGATATCTACGGCGACTTCATATGGGTAATGATAAAAGCAAACAAGCTCTACAACCGCAATGATGTTCCGATAAAAATAATGGGTGTAATAATGGATATAGACAAAGAAAAGAAAAGCGAAATGCACCTTATCCAGCGCGCCAACTTTGACGCTCTTACACAGCTTTACAACCGTGAAACTTTCTTAAAAACTCTTGCGTCGCAGATAAGTATCGCGGCAGGCAAAAAAACTCTTGACGCGATAATGTTCGTAGACCTTGACGATTTCAAATTTTTCAACGATGAATACGGTCATGCCTGCGGTGATGAAGTTCTGAAATTCGTTGCAGATACGCTTAAAGAAATATGCTTTGAGCATGGCTTTGCAGGACGCTTCGGCGGAGACGAATTTGTTATGTGTCTCACCGATCTTACCCTTTACGGCGATTCGGGAAAAGTTGCCCAGGAAATAATTGATACTCTTGCGGCAGGTTTTATATCGGAATCCACAGGAGCACAGCTGTCGGTACATTGTTCAATAGGCATAGCCTTTCTTATCGAGAGCGGAAAAACTACCGAAGATGTTATTGCTGCTGCTGATGAGGCTATGTACAATATTAAAAAGCACGGAAAATCTGCTTTTGCATATGCACATTCCCACCCCTCATCAGCGGAAGTATATCTTGATGATATTATGTGATGATATAAAACTAAAGCCTCCGGAAAAACCGGAGGCTTTTATTCGTTGGGGATATCTATTTTTTCTTCTTCATTTTCAAGGACAAACTCTATTACTTTACTGTAAAATCCGGCAGGATCAAGCATTATCTTGCTTTTTATAAACTTTGCCTGTTCTTCGTCCGGAGCATAGAGCGAAAGTCTCATAAGGTCATAATCTGCGTCCTTTATCCTGCAATCCACTTCACAGCCGTTATTCTTTGGAATTATTTCAATATCGGCGTCGCGCTCATGTTTCCGTTTTGAAAAATAATACAGCGCAGATCTCAGGATATGTTTCCGGAAATAATACGGAATGGTATCGTTAAAATAATCCGCTCCGTATCTTCCCTTTTCTTCAAGCACGATATATGTTTCTCCGTCACGGACTTCCCTGCTTATGGAATGATTTTCTGTCAGAGAATCTATCGCTTCCATATAATGAAAATAATTTATTACCCCGCTGTCAAGCGCTATCTCATAAAGCTGATCCTCGGTGACCGGTTCTTTCAGCTTTTCAAGAAGATAACACAGCAGGACTTTGACATCATGGGCGGAATTAAGCTCCGCCGCACTAAATTCATTCATATTTATTCATGCCTGCATTGCAGGCATTTCTCCTTTTTCGTATGTTTAAAACAAACAAGTCCTTAAAAACTTGCAGTTTAAAAAATTTTCTCCGTTACATCATGCTGTCTATCCTGCGCTTGCTCCGTTTTACCGGAACGGCAGGGTCAAGCTCGTTCATTTTTTCGTCTTTATTCTGAGCAGCTTCTTCGTCATCTGTTTTTATATACATCATACTGTCGATCTTCCTGCTGCTTTTCGGAATGGGAGTATCCATGGTAAGCTCCTCCATTGCCGTTACGGGCGAAGCGGCGTCGGCATCTGCGCCGTTTTCCTTTTTATTCCGCTGTTCACGTTTTAAAAACTCACTTCTGTGATAATGAAGTCCGCTGGTATTTGCCATAGGGTGAGGTTCGTTTATAGCTTCTATAAAATCGGGGAAACCGTCTTTCAAGGCAAGTTCGTCAAGATCTTTATGAAGTCTTAAAATATAGTCCTGAAGCCACATACCGTATATCCCGTATAAAACAAGATAAAGTCCGAACAGCACGCTCATTTTTCCGAATATCATTCCGAAAAATCCTGTAAGAGTGCCTGCGGCATATATGCAGAAAATGTACTTATGCGGCTTGCGCATTTTGAAGAAAAACGCAATAAACGAAAGCGCCGCTATTGCAAACAGGAAAAACATATACAGATACGGCACACTGAATGTCAATCCGGAAGAATCATTTGTGCCAAGCTCATCATTGATTATTTTCTGCACCAGTACAAGATCTGCACCTGAAAGCAGTGCAAGTCCTCTAAGTCCGTAATACAGCGTCATAATGACAAAAACCACCCCTGACGGTATTACAGCAAGCCAGAAAGCTGCATGGAAATGCTTCATCAGGTTTTTATATTTCTGATGATTTATACGGAACTCCTCTTCTCTTTTTAGCGAAGCCATGAAACACCCCTCCGTTCAGGCGTCATAAAAATTCATTAAAAATTCGGATATGAAAGCATATGCGAAAGGATCGCCAGATTTGCCGCAGCTTCAACACAGGGCACTGCTCTCGGAACAACGCACGGATCGTGTCTGCCCTTTATTTTAAGAGTTTCATTCTTCATGGAGGAAAGATCAACGGTCGCCTGCTCCTTTGCGATCGACGGCGTAGGCTTGAATGCCACACGGAAAACTATCGGCATTCCGGAAGATATCCCGCCAAGTATGCCTCCGTGATTATTGGTTTTTGTAAGTACATGACCAAATTCATTAACATAAAATTCATCATTGTTCTGACTTCCCAGCATTTCAGCTACCTTGAAGCCGGCGCCGAACTCTATTCCCTTTACTGCCGGTATTCCGAATACAAGCTGAGCTATGCTGTTTTCCAGACCTTCAAATATAGGAGAACCTATGCCTGCCGGAACGTTGGTTACTATACATTCAACTATTCCGCCGAGGCTGTCCATGGATTCCCTTGCCTTAGCAATATCATTTGTCATGGCAGTTCCCTTTCTATCGTTGATAGTCGGGAATTTTTTATGTCTCAGAGCGATTATATCCTCACGGGAAACTCCGCAGGGGTCAAAGCCGGTGTCCTTTATATTGTGTATCTGGAGGATATGCGCTCCCGTATAGATTCCTCTCCGTTCCAGTATCTGACCGCATATTGCTCCCGCAAAACAGAGCGGAGCGGTAAGACGTCCGGAAAAATGACCTCCGCCGCGGACGTCGTTGAAGCCCTTATATCTCAGCGCTCCCGTATAATCGGCATGACCCGGACGGGCGAGCTTGGAAATATTGCTGTAATCCTGAGAATGTGTATCGGTATTGTTTATGAACGCTGCCAAAGGCGTTCCGGTGGTGTAGTTATTGTATATTCCCGAAATGATATTCGGCATATCGCTTTCACGGCGCTGAGTTGAGGTAGCGTCCTTTTTCGGAGCTCTTCTTGCCATAAAATTGCGAAGCTCCTCAGCGTCGATATATTCGCCCGACGGGAGCTTGTCAAGAACTACGCCTATAGCAGGTCCGTGAGATTCGCCGAAGATAGATACAGTAATATTGTGGTTCCAGAATGAAGACATTTTTTTGGCTCCTTTCATTTTGACGGGAAAACCCGCAGCTTTTATATTATCCAATAATTTCAAATTTTCCGCCAAGGGATCTGAAATCATCAAAAAATCCCGGATAACTCTTGTTCACAGCCTCTGCTCCTTTGATAATAACCGGAGCTTCCGACGACAGCGCCGCTATTGCGGCAGACATTACTATCCTGTGATCGTGACAGGAATCCACCGTTCCGCCGGAAAATTTTCTTATAGGCTCTATGGTAAGGGAATCGTCTCCTGCCGTTATCTTTCCGCCAATGGCATTAAGCTGGCGTGCAACATCGGCAAGGCGATCGCTTTCTTTTATCTTTAGTCTTGCGGCGTTTACTATACGGCTGGTGCCGTTTGTAAAGCAGCCAAACACGGTAAGTATGGGCACCAGATCGGGAATATCTCCCACATCGACGGTAAAGGGTCTCATATTTATGCCGCAGGAACGGATTATATCCACTATTGCTTTATCGCCCTGAGCCGTATCAGGATCAAGATTCTTTATGGTTATCTCCGAACCGAGGGCATCGGCAACATAGAAAAACGCAGCCTGAGAATAATCTCCCTCCACACTTATATCACAGGGAAGATATTTCTGTCCGCCCTTTATATGATATTCAGGAAGTCCCTCTTGTTCCGTTTCTTCGATCTCAATGCCAAAATTTTTCAGAGCGGATATGGTCATATCAACATATGGCTTTGATTGGAGTAAAGACGTCAGCTTTACATTTGAGTCGCCCTCGCAGAGCGGCAGCGCATAAAGCAGTCCTGTAATAAACTGAGATGAAATATCGCCTTCCATGAGAAATTCGCCTGACGAAAGCCTTCCCTGCATATGCAGCGGAAGCCCTCCCTGCGGTATAAAGGTTATTCCCTTGTCGGGAAATTCTCTTAAATATGGCGTTATGGGGCGCTGCGGGAGCTTGGCGCGTCCGAGGAATGTAGTCTCTGTACCCAGTGCGGCAGCTATAGGTATAACGAATCTGAGCGTTGCGCCGCTTTCGCAGCAGTCAATCTCCGCTTTTTCGGGAGGAGTTTTTATTCCCTTAATGGTGAAATTCCCGTTCTCATTGAAAATATTTGCACCGAGCGCTTCCATTGCAGCAGCAGAGACGCTGATATCGTTTGAAACGGTTATATTTGAAATTTCAGATACGCCGTCAGCAAGTGCGGCGGCTATTATCATTCTCTGTGAATATGCCTTTGACGACGGAGCGTGTACCGTTCCGATAAGTTTGGTAGGATAGACTTTAATGTCCATAGATCGTTTGCTCCTTTCAATCCTGCTTCAGAAATTCCGTAAATTCCTCTACCGTCATTTTTACCGCTGACGATACGCCTGCTTTGGAGCAGATTATTATATTTATATTGCCGCCGGAACGCTTCTTATCATTCATGCAGGCTTCTCCAAGCTCACATGGCAGCGGCTTCACATCTATCTTCAAATGATATTTTTCAAGACATTCGGAAAGCCGTCCGGTAAGACCGGGTGCGCACATTCCTCTTTTTTCGGCAAGGGAAGTTATCATTTCCATTCCCTTTGCCACAGCCATTCCGTGGGATATTCCGGTATAATTATAATACTGTTCTATGGAATGTCCGAGCGTGTGACCGAAATTAAGGAGCATACGCTCGCCTTTTTCGCACTCGTCCGCTTCTACGACGTCGCGCTTTATGGAAACACATTCAGCAATGATATCCGTAAGGGCTTCCTTATTTTTGCGGAGTTCCTCGGCTGTATATGTTCCCAGCTTTACAAACAGTGAAGCTGATTTTATCATGCCATACTTTACCACTTCGCCCATACCGTCTATAAAAAATTCGTCGGTAAGGGTATCAAGAGTATCCATATCCGCAAGCACAAGTTTAGGCTGCTTGAAAGCGCCTACAAGATTTTTTCCTCCGGGAAGGTCTATTCCGGTTTTTCCGCCCACGGAAGAATCTACCTGCGCCAGAAGTGATGTAGGTATCTGAACAAAATCAATGCCGCGCAGATATGACGCGGCTGCAAAGCCGGTCATATCACCGGTGACCCCTCCTCCGAGAGCAATGAGGCAATCGGTTCTTGTAAAATGATTTTCGCAGAGAAAGTTCCATATTTTAACGAGCGTTTCCGAATTTTTGGACGCTTCTCCGTGCGGGAAAACATACCTGCAAACCGAAAATCCCTCTTTTTCAAGCGAAGCAGCAGCTCTGTCGCCATATATTGCGTTAACATTATCATCTGTAATGATGCCGAGCTTTACAGCTTTTGTAACATCTTTTACATAGCTTCCGCACAGATCTATAAGTCCGCGTCCGATAATGACGTCATAAGTGCCGGAAGCCTTTACGGTAATTTTTTTAACAGTCATAAGATCAGTCCGATCGTTCAAATTTCGGCTGTGAATATCACTTTCCGATAGTTCTTCCAAGGTATGCGGTAATATCCTTTATTTTCTTCATCATGTCGGCAAACCTTACCGGTGTGAGCTGCTGACCGCCGTCGGAAAGAGCGCTCTTAGGATCGTTATGAACTTCGATTTCCAGAGCGTCTGCGCCTGCCACAACAGCAGCAAGGGACATAGGCTCGATAAGCGATACTATTCCTGTAGCGTGAGACGGGTCAACACAAACGGGAAGGTGTGATTTCTGCTTGAAAAGGGGCACGGCTGACAGGTCAAGAGTGTTCCTCGTCATAGTTTCAAAGGTGCGTATGCCTCTTTCGCAAAGGATAACGTTCATATTGCCCTCAGCCATTATATATTCTGCGGACATAAGGGTCTCTTCCATTGTATTTGCAAGCCCTCTTTTAAGGAGTATGGGCTTGTCACATTTTCCGAGAAGTTTCAGTAGGCGGAAATTCTGCATATTTCTTGCGCCTACCTGTATAACGTCAACATCGGCAAACAGGTCTATATCGGCGCAGTCCATTATTTCGGTAACGATAGGAAGTCCGGTTTCGTTCCTTGCCTTAATGAGAAGTCTTATGCCCTCTGCACCCAGTCCCTGAAAGGAATATGGAGAGGTCCTCGGCTTGAACGCTCCTCCGCGGAGCATTGTTGCGCCGGCTTCCTTGACGGCTATTGCCGTAGTGATGACCTGCTCTTCGCTTTCTACCGAGCAGGGACCTGCAATTACCTGTAATGAACCGTTTCCTATGATAGTATTCTTTACCGGTATGACGGTATCGTCCGGGTGGAACTTACGGTTAGCTTTTTTGTAAGGCTCCTGAACTCGTCTTATATTTTCAACGCAGTCCTGAGCAAGGATATTTTCAATATCTATCGCCGAGGTATCGCCTACAAGACCGATGATATTCTGGTTAACACCCTCGATATGATTAATGCTCACGCCCTGCGCTTTGAGGTTATCCTCCAGTCTGCGGATAGATTCCGCCTGAGCGCCTTTTTTGAGAATAATGATCATTTTTATTTCCTCCGAAATACAAGAATTGAATATTTAAACCAAGCCGGTCAATGAAGGTCATCGTGTTCCGGCAGATATTCTGCAAACAAAAAAGTCTGTGACAATCAAAATTGCCGCAGACAGTTCACATACACGCCAAAAAGCCACATTCTGTTATCGGCAATATATTTTTCTGAAGCATGGAAAATAAGCCCCATAGCCAAAATAAAAGCCTGTGCCTGCAAAAAATATAAAGCTAAACAAACCCGGTACAGAATCAAAAGCTTTCATATTTTTACTCCAAACTGAAAAAATCAAATTCTAATCAATTATACACCTTTTTCCGCTCTTTGTCAATAGTTTTGATGAAAAAAGTGTTTGAAGCTGAGATATCAAATGCTTGCCGCCAAACCTGCTCTGTGAATGACATTGCACACGGAGGCTTCCCCGCAGATCCCATAAACAAACGAAAATGCCGCGCACGGATATTTTCCATGCGCGGCTGATAAATATTTTCAGAGCTTTAAGATCACATATCGTATACTTCGTCCGATCTGAGGATAGTAAAGTTATTCTCCGCAAGTGCCTCAAGGGCGCGGTCGTTATTGTCTACCCTGAGAATAACATACGCCTGATTTTCAGACTTGGAAATAAAGGCATACATATATTCCACGGAAATATTTGCGGAGTAAAGACATTCCACAACATCGGAAAGTCCGCCGGGAGTATCGTTTATGCCTATTGCTATAACATTTGTTATAGACACTGTACAGCCTGCTTGTTTGAGCGCATCGCACGCCTGATCGGGCTTGTTCACAATAAGCCTGAGTATGCCGAAATCCTTTGTATCCGCAACGGACAGCGCCCGGATATCAATATTGTTTTCCGCAAGGAGCTTGGTTACCTTACTAAGTCTGCCGGGTTTGTTTTCTACAAAGACTGATATCTGCTTTATCAACATAATTATCCCCTCCTGTTAATCGTGAAGTTTTCTCTTGTCAATAACTCTTACTGCCTTGCCCTCGCTTCTTGCAATGGTCTTAGGCGGAACAAGGTGGACTTTCGGGTTTATGCCAAGTATGGTCTTGATAGCATAAACAAGGTCTTTTTCTTTCTGCTGGATATCCTTTACAATGTCGGAGAACTGCTCGTCCGGCATTTCAACATAAACATCGAGAGTGTCGGTGTTGTTCACGCGGTCAACTTCTATCTGATAGTTGGGAGCATAGCCCTGTTCGATGAGAACGGTCTCGATCTGTGACGGGAATACGTTTACTCCCCTGATTATAAGCATATCGTCACTTCTGCCCAGAGGCTTGCTCATCTTTACGAGAGTTCTGCCGCAGGAGCATTTTTCTCTTGTGAGGACGCATATATCTCTTGTTCTGTAGCGGAGCAGCGGAAACGCTTCTTTAGTAATACTTGTGAAAACAAGTTCGCCCTTTGAACCCTCCGGAAGAACTTCGCCTGTTTCCGGATCAATGATTTCGGCAATGAAATGATCTTCGTTGATGTGCATACCGGTCTGCTCGCTGCACTCAAAGGAAACGCCCGGACCGCTTGTTTCTGTCAGACCGTAGATGTCATACGCTTTTATGCCAAGGGATTTTTCAATCTCGCGGCGCATTTCTTCCGTCCAAGGCTCTGCACCGAAAATTCCTGCTTTCAGCTTGATATCGTCGGTAGTGTAACCCATATCGTGGAGAGTTTCGCCGATATATGCGGCATAGGACGGCGTACAGCAGAGGATCGTAGACTGCAGGTCGATCATGAACTGTATCTGTCTTTCGGTGTTGCCGGATGACATTGGCAGGGTCAGACAGCCTACTTTGTGAGAACCGCCGTTCAGTCCCGGTCCTCCGGTGAACAGTCCGTAACCGTAGCAGACCTGACAAACATCGTCCTTTGTACCGCCTGCCGCAGTTATTGCACGGGCGCAGCAGTCTTCCCAAAGGTCAATATCATGCTGCGTATAGAATGCAACTACACGCTTTCCGGTAGTTCCGCTGGTGGACTGTATCCTTACGCAGTCCGAAAGAGGCTTTGCAAGAAGTCCATAAGGATAGGCTTCACGCAGGTCGGCTTTGGTCAAAAAGGGCAGCTTGTACAAATCGTCGGTAGACCTGATATCGTCGGGGGTAACGCCTTTTTCGTCCATGAGTTTCTTGTAGTAAGGCACATTTGCGTAAACGTGCTTTACCTGCGCCACAAGGCGCTCGTCCTGGAGCTTTTTCATGTCCTCGCGGGACATACACTCGATCTCTTTGTTCCAGTATCTTTCCATTGGCTTGATCCTCCTGTTATATAAAATTTAATTTATGACCAAAAATCTCGTCAAGCAGTTTTATTCCGCTTTCCGTTCTGAAAAAACCGTTCCGCGCTTTTTCCACCGCTGCCTGAGAAAGTCCGTCCTCGCAAGCGTTTACAATAAAGTCCGCTTCAAGCAGTATCTGCCAGTCAATGCCGTCAACGCCTTCATAAGTATGATGATGCGCAACAAGAAAACATACCCTTTCAGCGGTCTTTTCATCGAAGCCTGATTTTTCAAGCAATTCCCTCGCAGGCGCAGGACCAAGCTCCTCCTGAAGTTTTCCACCGCAAATTCCCGCACCGTATTTTTCCTCGGCAATTTTTATTCCCACATCGTGAACTATGGCAGCCGCGCAAAGTGTAACGTGTGTATCCTTGTCAAGCTGTTCAAGCTTTCCGATCGTACCGGAAAAGGCATATACTTTAATAAAATGCTGTATTCTTTTTATATCTCCCGAAAAGAAATTTATCGTTTCAAGGATAAGTCTGTCAGTATCGCCCATTATACAGCCGCCTTTTTGCCCAGTTCAAAGGCTTTTTTGTTAAGTTCAAGGAACTTAGGCGGAACGCACTGTTCGATAGCATCCTGCCAGAGTTTATCGTCAAAATCGGTAGACGCGGCAACAACTCCCATAAGGACAACATTTGACGCTTTTGCATTTCCCGCTTCTTCCGCAAGTGAAAGAGCGTCCGCGGCGGTGACTTGTATCCCTGCGGCTTTTATCTTTTCAATGATATTTTCGGGATATTCGGCATTTCCCGTAATTACGGGCATAGGGTCAAGTTTCTGTGTGGACGTGATGAGCTTTCCGCCCTTTTTGAGATAGGGCAGCCAGCGTGCGGATTCAAGCTGTTCAAATGAGATTATAACATCTGCTTCGCCCTTTTCGATAACGGGAGAGAAAACCTCGTCGCCGTATTTTACATATGTAACTACCGAACCTCCGCGCTGTGACATTCCGTGAACCTCGGACACTTTAACATCATATCCCTGTGCAAGCAGGACGTTTCCCAAAAGTCTTGACGCCAGCAGAGAACCTTGTCCTCCCACGCCGACTATCATAATAGAACGTGTTTCCATTTATGTGATACCTCCGGATATTGAAATTATTCAGAAATTGCGCCGAATTTGCATACTTCGGAGCATATTCCGCAGCCAACGCATTGAGTGTGGTCTATTACTGCCTTGCCCTCTCTTACGGAAATTGCGGGGCAGCCAAGTTTCAGGCACATTTTGCAGCCCTTGCAGTTGTCCGTAACGACTTTAAGAGCGGGCTTATGCTTTACATATTTAAGAAGCGCGCAGGGACGGCGGGAAATTATCACCGACGGCTCGCTGACTGCAAGTTCTTCCTTTATAGCCGCTTCCGTTTCGGCTAAATTGTACGGGTCAACAACTCTTACACGCTTTATCCCGATTGCTTTGCAAAGCTCCTCAAGGTTTACCGCCGCCGCAGGATCGCCTTTAAGGTTCTTGCCGGTGGTGGGATTCTGCTGATGTCCGGTCATGCCGGTAATTGAATTGTCAAGTATTATCACGGTGGAATTTGTAGCGTTGTAAGCAATGTTTACAAGTCCTGTCATTCCGCTGTGCATGAATGTGGAATCACCTATCACCGCAACGGTGGACTTCTCCGCTTCTTCTCCCCTTGCTTTGTTGAAGCCGTGGAGCGCGGAGATCGAAGCGCCCATACATATCGTAGTATCCATAGCGGAAAGGGGTGCGCTTGCTCCAAGAGTGTAGCAGCCGATATCGCCCGAAACCCTTATCTTGTTCTTTGAAAGACAGTAGAAAAGTCCTCTGTGGGGACAGCCTGCGCACATTACCGGAGGACGTACCGGAACATTTCCGTCAAAAGCGGTAAAATCGTTTTTCTTGCCAAGAAGTTTTTCCGCAACTATCGCTTGTGAAATTTCTCCTATGTAACCGAAAAGTTCCTTTCCTGAAACGTCCAGACCGAGTTTTTTGCAGTGTGATTCGATAATGTCGTCCAGTTCCTCGATAACATAAACCTTTTTATATTTTGCGCAGAAGTTTTTTATCAGCTCCTCCGGAAGAGGATTTACAACGCCGAGTTTCAGGTAAGAAGCATTGTTCCCCATGGCTTCCCTTGCATACTGATAGGAAACTCCGCTTGTGATTATACCCACATCTCCGCCGTTGTCGATAACTTTATTGAGCGGAGAAGTTTCGGCATATTCACGGAGTTTTTTGGTCCGTTCCTCAACGAAAACGTGTCTGCCCCGTGCAAATGCAGGCATCATAACATATTTCTGAGGGTCTTTCACATATTCTTTCTGAGCCGGTTCTGCCCTGTCGCAAAGCTCCACCGCCGACTGTGAATGTGCAACTCTTGTGGACATTCGCATAATTACCGGAGTGTCAAATTTTTCCGAAAGCTCAAAAGCCGTTTTTGTAAATTCCTTACATTCAGCCGAATCGGAAGGTTCCAGCATAAGGACCTTTGAAGCTATGGCATGATGGCGGGAATCCTGCTCGTTCTGTGAGGAATGCATTCCCGGATCGTCCGCAACGGCAATTACCATACCGCCGTTCACGCCTGTATAGGACGCGGTATACAATGGGTCGGCTGCAACGTTCAGACCGACGTGCTTCATTCCGCAGAAAGAGCGTGAGCCGGCGATAGACGCGCCCAGAGCAACTTCCATAGCAACTTTCTCGTTGGGAGCCCATTCGGCGTATATTTCGTCATATTCAGCAGCAAATTCGGTGATCTCCGTTGACGGAGTTCCCGGATAGCTTGAAACCACGGTAACGCCTGCTTCGTATAGTCCTCTTGCAAAAGCGGCGTTGCCAAGCATAAGTTTTTTCATATTGATTTTTCCTTTCCCTAAACATATATATCAATATTATATCACACTTTGTTAAAAAAGAAAAGGGTTTTTTGAAAAAACTTTATATTATTTTATTTTCCTGCGAAAAGCGTGCTGACGGTCGGTTTTTTTGGAAAAAACCTTGAATTTTAACGGAAACCATGTTATAATTATCAGGAATATTTTTAAGGAGCTTTTATATGGAACTTTCTGTATTTTTCAAGAGCGTTATTGATTCGGACGATGCTCCGGTAGTCATATGCGATCTTGAACACATTATCGTTTACATGAACCCGACTGCTGCCGAAAGATATAAAAAACGCGGCGGATATGCCCTTGTGGGACGTTCCCTGCTTGAATGCCACAATGACGATTCCGTAAAAAAGATAAAAAAAGCCGTGGAATGGTTCTCGGAAAGCGCTGAACATAACAAGGTATATGAATCTCACAACGAAAAAGAAAACAAGGACGTTTACATGGTCGCTCTGCGCGGCAGCGGCGGAAAGCTCATCGGATATTACGAAAAGCATGAATACCGCAGCGGCGAAACATCGGCGCCTTACAGCGAATTATCTTTATGATCTGAAAGGAACGGTTTATGTATACACTTTTAAAACAGGACGGCAAGGCGCGGAGAGGTAAATTTGAAACGGTGCACGGGACTTTCCAGACCCCTTGCTTTATGAATGTAGGAACAGCCGCCGCTATAAAGGGCGGGATATCTTCTATAGATCTTCGCGATCTTAAATGTCAGGTGGAGCTTTGCAATACCTATCACCTGCACGTCCGCCCGTCAGACCGGGTAATAAAGGAAATGGGCGGTCTGCATAAATTCATGAACTGGGACAAGCCTATACTTACTGACAGCGGCGGATTTCAGGTATTTTCCCTTGCAAAGCTGCGGAAAATAAAAGAAGAAGGCGTTTATTTCAATTCGCACGTTGACGGGCGGAAAATATTCATGGGACCGGAAGAAAGTATGCGGATACAGTCAAATCTGGCTTCGACGATAGCTATGGCTTTTGACGAATGTGTGGAAAATCCTGCTTCCCGTGAATACAGCAAAAATTCCTGCGACAGGACGGTGCGCTGGCTTGTCCGCTGCAAAGAGGAAATGGAACGGCTCAATTCCCTGCATGACACTATAAACAAAAAGCAGCTCCTTTTTGGTATAAATCAGGGCTGCACATATGAGGATCTGCGGATAAAGCATATGGAACAGATCGCCGCTCTTGACCTTGACGGCTACGCTATAGGCGGTCTGGCGGTCGGAGAGCCTACAGAGGAAATGTACCGCATTATTGATGCGGTTGAACCGGTAATGCCGAAAGATAAAATACGTTATTTAATGGGTGTGGGAACGCCCTCCAACATTATAGAAGCTGCTGCAAGAGGAATAGACCTTTTCGACTGTGTTATGCCGAGCAGGAACGCACGTCACGGAACGGTTTTCACATGGAGCGGAATAATGCACATTTCCAATCAGAGGTATGAAACGGACCCGCTTCCTCTTGATACGGAGTGCGGCTGCCCGACGTGCAGGAATTTTTCAAGGGCGTATATTAGGCATCTGTTCAAGGCAGGCGAACAGCTTGCAGGGCGCTTGACGGTAACGCACAATCTTTATTTTTACAATACTCTTATGGAAAAAATACGGGACGCGATAGATGCAGGAAATTTTGAGACATTCCGCGCAAAATATTCTTCGCTGCTGGGAGAACATATATGAGCGAGCTATGCTAAGGTAAAAATTATATTCCGGTAAAATTGTAATTGCTTTTAAGCTAAAACAAGCGGCAATATTTTATTGCCGCTTGTTTTGTGTTTCTTTATACAGCCGCCGGTTCGTCCATTTCCTGACGGGCATTGTACAGCTTCCAGTAGTCGCCTTTTTTAGCAAGAAGCTCCTCGTGTGTGCCGCTTTCGGTTATTCCCATGTTGGAAACATACATTATCTTGTCACAGTTCTTTATGGTGGAAAGCCTGTGAGCAATTATAAACGATGTTCTTCCCTCAAGCAGCCGTTCAAGACCTTCCTGAAGAAGTTTCTCGGTCTTTGCGTCTATCGAAGATGTTGCTTCGTCAAGCACAAGTATCTTCGGATCGCTTATAAGCGTTCTTGCAAAAGCTATAAGCTGTTTCTGCCCCTGTGAAAGTGTTGAACCGCCCTCGGTTATTTCTGTGTCATAACCTTTCGGGAACTCCTTTATGAACTCGTCCGCGCGGACGGTTTTACAGGCTGCGACTATTTCGTCCATAGTAGCGTCAAGTTTTCCGTAACGGATATTGTCCGCTATAGTGCCGCTGAAAACAACGCTGTCCTGAAGCATTATCCCCATTTGCGATCTAAGCGATTTCAGCGTTACATCGGAAACATTATGTTCGTCCACAAGAACTGCTCCGCTGTTCACATCGTAAAAACGGGAAATAAGATTGACGATAGTTGTCTTGCCCGCTCCGGTAGGTCCTACAAGAGCAACGCTTTGTCCCTTTTCAACACTGAAAGAAAGATCATCAAGTACCGTTTTGCTTTCGTCATAAGCAAATGTTACTTTGTCAAAGCGGACATTTCCCTCAATGGGAGGAAGAACTTCAGCGTTTTCCTTGTCCTGTACGCGTACAGGTTCGTCCAGTGTTTCAAATATCCTTTCAAGGTAAGATATCGCGTTGATAAAGTTGTTGAACAGGTTCGCAAGGTTGAGTATCGGCTGCCAGAAACGTGAAGCATATCCCGACATGGCAACGATAGTTCCCAGCGAGACCGACGCCGGACCTATCACCAGAAGTCCGACCATATATATTGCCGCCGAGATAGTTGCCGAGATCGTATCTACCGTCGGCCATAAAAGGTTGTTGTAAGTAACGGCTTTCATCCAGTCCTTGCGGTACGCTTCGGAAAGGCGGGCAAATATTGCGTCGTTTTCTTCTTCACGTCTGAAAAGCTGCGTTACCTTTACGCCTACTATGCCCTCATGCAGATAAGCGTTGAGGTTTGAGCTTTTGTTTGAAACTGCCTGCCATGCGCGGCGCTGCTTGTTCTTTATGATAAGTATGAATGTCATCAGCACGGGAACGCCTGCAAGTATAACAAGCGCCATTTTCCAGTGCATTGCAAACATGAACACCGTTATGAACACAAGGTTGAACAGTTCAAGGATAAATGTGATAATACCATTTGAAAGGGTGTCCGAAACGCTGTTTACATAGTTTATTATGCGGACAAGTATCTTGCCGTGAGGACGGCTGTCGTAATATTCAAATGAAAGTCTCTGCAAATGCTCGAACAGGTCTGTTCTGATATCGAAGATTATATCCTGACCAACTTTTGTCATTATCCTTGAACGTATAGTTGCAAAAATAACGTTTACCACAATAGTCAGCAGAAGCAGTCCGCCCATGAGAAGAACGAGCTTCTTGTTGCCGCTGGGGATCGCTTTGTCTATGGCATACTGTGTGATGACCGGTCCGAAAAGTCCGATAATTACCGCAGCCGCGCTCAGGGACAGGGAAAGTATCATTTTCCATTTGTACCTTGAAACATAGACCATTGCCCGTTTCATATGCCGCAGGTCAAAAGGGGTTTCAAGCTGTTCGTCTATATCATATTTATTTCTTGCCATAATATCACCGCCTTTTTACTCGATATTTCCCTGCTGAAGATCGTAAATTTCACGGTAATAGCCGTCCTTATTTTTAATGAGCTCATCGTGAGTTCCCATTTCGGAAATTTTTCCGTCTTTGAGAATTATTATCTTGTCGGCGTCTTTAGCGGAGGAAATTCTCTGGGCGATTATTATTTTCGTGCAATTGAAATCAAGATCCGCAAGATTTTCCTGAATGTGCTTTTCCGTTTCAAGGTCAACGGCAGAAGTGGTATCGTCAAGGATAAGCACGGCAGGACGTATCGCAAGCGCTCTTGCAAGTGAAAGTCTTTGCTTCTGACCGCCGGAAAGTCCTACTCCCCGTTCGCCGACTATAGTATCATAGCCGTCATTCAGGTCATGGATAAATCCGTCTGCATCGGCGGCTTTTGCAAAGCGGTAAACGTCCTCGTCGGGCATATCGCTGTTGCCGAAAGAAATATTTCCTTCAATGGTATCTGACCAGAGAAGAACGTCCTGCATAGCCATGCCGATATTTTTTCTTAAAGTTTCCAGCTTTATAAAGCGGACGTTCACGCCGTCCACAAGGACTTCGCCTTTCTGCGGGTCATAAAGCCTTGGGATAAGATTAACAAGAGAAGTCTTTCCGGAGCCTGTTTCGCCCATTATTGCAACGGTCTCGCCGGCTTTTATGCTGAAGCTCACGTCGTTAAGTACGATATTATCGCCGTATCCGAATGTAACGTTCTTAAATTCAACGTCTCCTTTAAGGTGTTCGGGCATTTCCTTTGCATCGGTGCGGTCAACAATAAACGGACGGGAATAATAAACTTCGATTATCTTTGCTGCCGAAGCCATAAATCTTTGCAGGTCGTTAACAAGAGTACCCACATTTCTCATAGGGTTGGAAAGCGTCCATATAAGACCGCTGAAAGCAACATATTCACCCATTGTGAGACGTCCGGAAATTACGAATAATCCTCCGGCGATAAGGTGAACAACGGTAAGTCCCTGTGCAGTCGTTTCGATAAACGGAAAGTATTTCAGCCATGTCATTGCGGAATCCTTGTTTGCAGTGGCATAATCGGTATTCTTTTCCTGAAAGAGCTCTATTTCGTGATCCTCACGGGCAAAAGCGCGAACGACGCGGTTGCCGGCGATATTTTCCTGAGCGCGGGTATTCAGATCGGAAAGTTTTTCACGGAGGGTAACATATTTTGGTCCTACTTCCTTGCGGAAGATGCCGGATATAATGAATATAAGCGGAGTAAGCGCCAATAAGCATAGAGCCATGAGAGGATCAAGATAAAAGAAGTATATGGTCGTTGTTGTAAAAAGCACAAGACTTTCCAGCAGGGTCTTGATTATCCATGCAACGCTGTGGCGGACCATATCTATATCTCCGGAAAGGCGCGTCATGATATCGCCTGTGCGGTTCTTGTCGTAGAATGTCATATCCTGCCGCTGAACGTTTGCAAAAAGGAAATTCCTGATCTTTGCAAGCATACCCTGCGAACATTTTTCGTAAAGCATATTTGCGTTGAACTGGATCACCGTTCTTGTAAAGGTGAACAGTACCATTCCGCAGCAGAGCATTATCAGCAGGCGGCTGTTATTGCTCAGATTTTCGGCGGCATTGTCATTATAAATAAAAGTATCTACTATCTGCTGGCTGAAAACAGGATTTGAAATGTACATCATCTGGGCGATTACGGTAAGGCAAAGAGCGAATATGTATTTTCCCCGGAAGCCTTTTAAATTTTCCCATATCCATTTTATCTGGAACATTGCTCATCATCCTCCATTCAAGCGGCGGTATTTCAGCGATTACCGCTTATTTTATCACATAAACCGGAAAAATAAAAGGGGTTTTATCAAATTTCACCATTGACATTTGCAACGAATTTTTTGTTATTTTGTCGGCTTCTTTTGTTAATATTTTCCTTAAACGTTTACGCAGATAAACAATATCCGGCAGCGGCTGAAAAATGCGGAAAATTTTTGGGCAATATCAAACAAACGCTATTGACTTTTTTGAGCGAATGTGATAAAATTATTAAAATTTATCACAAAGGAGTTTTTGCTATGGTAGACGTAAAAAACAGATGGGCATTCATAACCGGAGCGGCAAGAGGGATAGGCTATCTTACTGCGTTATTTATGGCTGAACGCGGATGTAATCTTATACTTCACAGCAGGGATATTTCCCATACTGAAAAGATCCTTTCCGAAGTAAAGGCAATGGGTGTACAGGCTTATGCTGTTGCGGCGGAGCTGTCCGATCCGGACAGTGTAAAAGCCATGCTTGAAGAAATTGATTCTTTCGGCGTTGATGTTGACATCGTAATGAACAATGCCGGCATGCAGATAGCTTACAGGAACGATTATTTCAAAACTCCCGTTGAGGATTACACCAAGAGCTTCAAGATAAATACTATCGCTCCTGCAATGATATGCTATCATTTTATGCCGAAAATGATAAAGCGCGACTTCGGCAGGATAATCAACACCACCAGCGGTATTGCGCTCGAGCCAGAACAGGCAGGATATTCAGCAAGCAAAGCTGCTCTTGATAAAATTACCATTGACCTTGGTTCGACAGTTGAAGGAACGGACGTTATGATAAATCTTACCGATCCCGGCTGGTGCAGAACGGATCTCGGAGGTCCTCATGCTCCCAACGCGCCGGAAAGTGCGATACCGGGCATTGCTGTAGGGGCTTTTGTCGATGATAAAAAGTCCGGACGCTATCTGAACGCGCCGTATTTTTCCGGAATGACCATTGAGGAAGCGGTCGCCAAGGCAGAAGCCGAATTTGACAGTCCGTATAAAAAATAAATATATTTCTCAGCAAAAGGTTTGATCCTGCAAAAAATATTGATAAAAGGCAGCGCCGCACAAAGTTTCAAATTGATCTTTGTGTGGTGCTTTTTTATTTAAACAAGCCGGAATATTGTGTGCTAAATAATAAGTGTTGAGAGTTGAGAGTTAAGAGTTGAGATAAATGCTGAAAATAAAATCTTTGTTGTGATACAGCCTATAATTTATCTGTTATTATTTTACGGCATTGTATGGCAGTATTTTCTGTGATAATATTTATAATAGCAAAGCAAATGAAAAATACAAAAGGCTGTGCCGTTCACAATATTTTGTGCGGCAGCCATGCTTTGCAGAAAAAAATTCTTCGGATATTTTCCCGGAGAATTTTTTTATAAGGACATTTTATGGCAGTATTTTTTATGATATTATCTAAAATAGAAGATATCCCGGAATGATATCGTTCCGGAATATCTTTATATAAAAAGAAAGGAGGCTGGAGCATACGGAAAAAAGCAATAAGCCAAAATATAATTCCGTCGGGGAAATGAGTACGGCTATAGACGATTATTTCAATGACTGTGAGGGAAAACCTATTATTGATGATAACGGCGATATAGTTCTTGATAAAAACGGAGAACCGATGACCACAGGCAAACATCCGCCGACTGTCACCGGTCTTGCTTTATGGCTCGGATTTGATTCAAGACAGAGCTTTCTGAATTACCGTGCGCGTTCTCAGGCTTTTAATGCGCTGCTCACAAAAGCAAAGTCAAAATGCGAAGAATTTGCAGAACGGCATCTTTATGACCATAGCTGTTCAAGCGGCGCAAAATTTTCTCTTGAAAATAATTTCAGCGGCTGGGGAAAGGATGACGACGATACAAATGATATTCAGAATACCGAGCTTTCCAGACTGTATAAGGCTCTTACAGCAAATTCAAAAAAGAATACCGGAAATGAGGTGGACAAATGACATTTTCTGAACTTTCCCCAAAGCAAAAAGAAATTTTCACATGGTGCTACGGTCAGGATCACGACGCTATTATATGCGACGGCGCGGTGCGTTCAGGAAAGACAATGTGCATGATAACTTCTTTTATTTTATGGGCAATGAAAAATTTTAACGGCGCGGTATTCGGCATTTGCGGAAAAACTATCTGTTCGGCAGAAAGAAATATTATTTCTCCGCTTTTTGAAATAGCTGATCTGACCTGCTATTTCAAAATAAATTACAGCCGTTCCGCAAATCTTCTTACCGTTGAAAACGGCAGGAAGAAAAACAGCTTTTATGTTTTCGGAGGCAAGGACGAAAGCAGTTATATGCATATTCAGGGAATTACGCTTTCCGGCGTGCTGTTTGACGAAGTAGCCCTTATGCCCCGCTCTTTTGTTGAACAGGCTATAACAAGAACTCTTTCGGTGGAAAATGCAAAACTCTGGTTCAACTGCAATCCGGACAATCAGTTCCACTGGTTCTATAATGAATGGATAAAGCGTGCAGATGAACGCAATGCTCTTCATCTGCATTTTCTTATGTCTGACAATCCGACTCTTTCAAAAGCGCAGCTCGATAATGCGGAAAAACAATTCAAAGGAGTTTTTTACGACAGATACATAAAAGGTCTGTGGGTATCGGCTGAGGGAGTTATATACAAGGACTTTGCAGAAAACACCGATAAATTCCTTCTTGAAGAAGTGCCAAAAGACATTATAAGATGCAATATCGGTTTCGATTTCGGCGGAAACGGTTCGGCTCATGCAGGGATATGCACCGGATTTTCAAGACGTCTGCAAAAGGTAGTGATACTTGATGAATTTTATCTGAAAGAAATAATTTCTCCGGCACGTCTTGAAAGAGAAATAATTAATTTTATCCGGAGATGTCAAAGCAGATTTCCGGTTTATGACGGATATTTCGACAGTGCGGAAACAACTCTTATAAGAGGGATAAAAAATTCCTGCGCTAAAGAAAAATTGAATTTCAATGTGAATAATGCGAAAAAAAGCGAAATTTCCGAACGCATAAAATTTACCGATATGATAATGTCTCAGGGACGTTTTTTTATTATGAAAAACTGCTGCCACATTATCCGGGCTTTGCAGTCGGCGGTGTGGGACAGCAAGGCTCCATGCGACAAAAGGCTTGACGACGGCAATTACAACATCGACAGCATAGACGCTTTTGAATACAGCGTTGAACCGTTCATGAACGATATTATCGACGGAGCGGCGGCGCTGTAAAATTTAAAAAAGAAAGGAAAATGATAATTATGAGTATTGTTTCTGACGCAAGAAAGGCATACGGAAAAGATGTTCCAGAACTGGGAAGATATTACGGAAAGATCGAATTGTGGGATTCGGTATTTTCAAACAGACCGCCATGGTCAAGAGTAAAAAAAAGCGGACTTTTTTCCTCCGGAGACAGAGAAATGTCCCGTCTCGGCGCAGCAAAGATCATTGCAGATGAATTTTCACGGCTGACATTTTCGGAAAAAATAAATATTTCCGCCGCAGAGCCGTACCTTGGATATGTTCTTGATATCCTTGAAGAAAACGGTTTCCGGAAACGCATGCCGGAATTTTTTTCAGCCGCTTACGCTCTCGGAGGCGGCGTTATAAAAATTTATGCCGAAAACGGCAGACCCCGCATAAATTATGTGGACGCTGATATGTTCATTCCGCTGTCATGGAACGACCGTGAGATATTATCCGGAGCTTTTGAAAGCAGGATATTCAAAAGCGGATATTTCTACACGCTTTTTGAAAAATATTCTCCCGGTGACAATGGCGGATATTCAGCTGAGCACAGGCTTTTCAAGTCGGAAAGAAAAACATCTGCCGGAGAAGAATGTTCCCTTTCGGAGCTTTTTCCGGAGCTTCCCGAAAAAGTTGAATACGCTCTCCCCGTTCCGATGTTCAGATATTTCAAGCCTGCGGTCAGCAATAATATCGACAGGTACTCCCCTCTCGGCGTATCGGTATTCGACGTTACTCTTGACACGCTGAAAGCTCTCGATATCGCTTTCGACAGCTTTACAAGAGAATTTATCCTCGGAAAGAAAAGGATAATAGTTCCATCCTCATGCATAAGAACTATTGTAGATGTGGATTCCGGTCAGCCGAAAAGATATTTTGACGCTGATGATGAAGCATATGTTGCGCTTAAATGCGATGATGAAAAGGAGCTTAAAATTTCCGACAACACAGTTGAGCTCCGTGTTGACGAGCACATAAGCGCCATTAATGCGCTGCTTGATCTTTTATGCTTCCAGACAGGACTTTCCGCCGGAACATTTTCGTTTGACAGATCAAGAGGCGGGATAAAAACTGCGGCGGAAATAATTTCTTCCGACAGCAAAACTGCCCGCACTGCCGAAAGCAACAAAAACCTTGCGGCGGAATTTATTGCAGAAGTGATAAAAAGCATTATCTCGCTCGGCGCCGCTCTCGGTGATGTTCCGCCGTCTGATGATTACGGCATATCGGTAACGATGCCGGACGGGATCATTACCGACGACAGCACAAAAACAGACAACAATATAAAGCTCGTTTCGGCAGGGCTCAAATCAAAAATTTCTGCTATAATGGATATTTGCTGCTGTGATGAAACGGCTGCAAGAAAAGAGCTTGCTCTTATCACGGAGGAAAATACTTTCACAGGCGGCAGTGAAGATACCGGCGGAAAAGCTCTCAGCGGAGTACAGACCCAGACGGTGCTGTCAGCTATCACAAAATACCGTTCGGGAGATCTGACGTTAGATCAGGCTTCGGAAATAATTTCCGCGGCTATGGGAATAAGCAGCCAGAAAGCAAGACAGCTTGCAGATGATGAATGAATTTAATTGCACTTAAAGCGTCTGACTGATAAGCAAGACGCTTTTTTATTGCCCGAAACGTGCTTACGGCGTTAAACTGCGCATGGATACAAAGTCATAAAGACTATAAAAAGGAGGAAAAAAATATGGAAATTTCCACAAGCAGCAATTCCGCATCAACCGACATAAACCGTGCAGATCTCACGGCTCAGAAAACCGACGCGGAAACATCTCCCGAAAACTCATGGGAGGAAAAAACATTTACCCAGAAGGAGCTTGACGATATCATAAAAGCAAGGCTTGAACGCGCTAAAAAAGACGCGCCGTCCAAGGAAGAACTGGCGGTATTCCGTGAGTGGCAGGAAAACCGTCATTTCATTGAGCAGAAAGCTCTCGATGATATTGCAGCGGCTAATGCGGCAAGGGACGCCGCCGAAAATGACAAGCGTGCGCTTGAAACGGCGATATCCTGTATTGCAAAGGGTGTCGCCCCGGAATATGTGGACGACGTTATAACTCTTGCCAGAGATCATGCTGCCGGCGGAATGTCCGTAGAGGACGCCGTTGACAGGCTTCTTGAAAAATACCCGAATTTCCGCGCAGGAACGTCCGGACGTTTCTGCGGCGGAATAACTACGGGCATAAGCACAAAGCATTCCCCAGATACAAAATATTCGGGAAGAGCTTGTTTCATCGACGTGATAAAGGAAAATCAGGTCAAAAGAAAACCATATTAAATGAAAGTGAGGAATTTTTAAATGAGTTTTTTAAAGGATGAGCTCCGCGGATTTGTTCCAAAGGAACAGGCGGAGGAAATTATCAAAAAGGTGGCGCGCGGTTCAGGCGTTATACGTCTTTCAAGAGTTGAACCGATGACCTCCGACACAAAAAAGATACCCGTTATGAC
The DNA here is from genome assembly GCA_947627905.1 of uncultured Clostridia bacterium. Taxonomy (GTDB): domain Bacteria; phylum Bacillota; class Clostridia; order Oscillospirales; family Ruminococcaceae; genus RGIG8773. Next base: position 5,472 of record CANQXX010000004.1, on the reverse strand, counting down.
TTCCGGCGCAGGCGCGTACTGGGTCGGTGAGGGTCAACGAATAAACACCTCCGGTGCAAAATGGATATTCCCGGAGCTGCACGCAAAAAAGCTGGGCGTTATCATTCCCGTTACAAGAGAAAAGCTTTCCGACAGCACTATCGACGTTTTTGCCGAGCTTCAGGACAGCATTGCCGAGGCGTTTTACGAAGCATTTGACGCGGCGGCTCTTTTCGGATATGAAAGTCCTTTTGCAACATCTATAATGGGTGCGGTCAGCGACTGCGGAGCGGTAATAAATACCTCCGAAGAAAATTTCGATATTGCCGCATCGGACGTTATGGCTAAGGTAGAAATGGCAGGTTATGATGTTGACGGCTTCACCGCAAGGATAGGAGTAAAAAATTCGCTCAGGAAGCTCCGCGACACAGCAGGCGCTCCTATTTTTATATCCGGAACGGATCAGAACGAGCTTTACGGTCAGCCTGTGGAATTTATCCGCAGCGGCGCATGGCAGGACGAACAGGCAGAGCTTATTGCCGGCGAATGGAAATATTCTCTTGTGGGCATAAGGGACGATATCGAATATGAGATACTTACCGAAGCTACGCTTCAGGGTACACTCGATACTGACGGAAAGCCTCTTTCTCTTGCAGAACAGGATATGGCTGCGGTAAAGGCTACAATGAGGATAGCTTTCCTTTGTGTAAGACCGGAAGCATTTGCAGCTCTTGTTCCGGACAAGGCGTCTCTTCCTGACACTACCCTGTCGGCACTGACTATAGGCAGCCTTACGCTCGTGCCGGAGTTTTCATCGGAAGTGACTGAATATACCGCTTCAACATCAAACGCTACAAACACCATTACCGCAACTGCATCTGCTGCTGAAAGCGGCGCGTCGGTAAAGATCAAAAACGGTGAGACGGTAGTTGAAAGCGGTTCTTCGGCAACATGGAACACCGGAGAAAACATCGTTACGATAAAAGTTACGAACGGCAGCTACAGCAAGACCTACACGGTCACTGTAACAAAAGAATAATTATCGCAGATCGGCTTTCTGCCGCCGGAAAGAAAATATAATTTTTCCCGGCGGCAGGGGCATCTGAAAGGAGATGAGCAAGTGTCCTCTTTTGCAGATATAAATTATTACAACAACGTCTATAAAGGAGCGAAGATCGGAAATGATCCGGAAACTCTTCTTGAGCGTGCTTCGGACATTGTACGCCAGAGCTGTATCAATTTGCCAGACGATATAGAAAAACTTCCCGATATCATGCAGGAAAATATAAGAAAAGCTGTATGCGCTCAGGCTGAATTTATGGAAATGAACGGCGGAGCCGAAGCGTTTGCAAACGAGAATTTCTCTGCCGGCACCGGATTTTCAATAGGAAATTTCAGCGTATCTAAAGGCAGCTCGGGAAGTGCCGGAGAAAATATCTCAGGAAAGATCTCTGCAAGAAATTCCCCTGCAATGATCTCATATCTTGAAGCTGCCGGACTGCTTTACAGAGGAGGAAATATATTATGATATCGCCTATCCCGAAAAATCTGCTGGTACATTCAGCAGAGCTGGTAACAAAATATTCTCCGGATAAGTGGGGAAAATCCTCCGAAAGCAGCAGGCAGACTGTTTCACATATACGCATAGAACCTTCTTCAAAAATGACCGCCGATAATACCGGGACGTATATACGTCTTTCGGCTGTGCTTTTTTATGACTGCACCAACAGTTCCCCCGGTGTGACATTCTTACTTAAAAACGATGAATCGGACGGAAAAGCAGTAGATATCCAGCAGGTCATTTTCAAGGGCAGGATATTTTCGGTAAAAACAATTGAACCATTTTATGCAGACAGTGAAAAAATACATCATTACGAAATAGGACTGGTCTGATAAGCATATTTGCAGAAATCAAAAAGAAGGTGATCTTATATCCGCACAGATATTTAAAACAGCTCAGACAGAAATAATGGAAACGCTTGTCGAAGCTGCCGGTATTGAATGTATCGGACTTCCGGCATCGGACGAAGCTGCGGCAGCGTCATTTTCCGGAGGAAAAATTTCAAAGCGCTATCTTGACGGCTCCGTGATATATGAAATGAATATACGGATAATGGTAAGAAGCCCGGATCAGCTTTTTGCCGCCGACAGGATATCGGGAATATGCGGTCTGCTTACAGGCTGCGCTCCGGAAAATTTTAAAGGAACAGACAAATGGAGGATACTTTCCGTAAGCATTGTTTCAGCGCCTTCTCTTGAAAAAACAGATGAAAGAGGCGTTTGTCTGTTCTCATGTGAACTTTCGGCAAGATGTTTTCTTGATTGCCGGAATTGATATAGATATTTACGGAACTGTCCGCATGATCGGCACGCCGTTATTTCCGTAACGAAAAAACTGCTCAGAATAAAATGCAGCTGATATAATTACGGAAATATTTATTTATATATCATGCGGACATTTCTCAAAGAAAGGAGGAAATTTATGAAACTCTCGGAGCTTATGAAAGGCATTAAGCCGGACGAAAAATTTTCCGGATTTGTAACTGCGGACGACATGGTCCTTGCGATAGATATTTCGGAGGAACAGAACGCCGCCGTCGGCGATTATGCTGTGGTGCAGACCGGTATTTCCGGAATTGACCCTGCGCTAAAGTCGGAAACAAAAGACAGCAGATATATACGAGCCGGACTTTCAAGCACAAAGACAGGAACTCAGCGGCAGTTCAGGATCACCGGAGATATGTATGCCGGAGACAGCGCGCAGGATTTTCTGCTTTCAAGCCGGATAAAATACGGCACCGGTCAGAGCGTTATTATCAATTACGTTTTCTTCAATATGCTCACCGGAAAGGGCGAAAAAGGCAAGGTATCTGCTGCGGTAAATTCCGACGGCAGCGGAAATGCCGGAGAAAATGCCGGTATTGATATCCGGCTCCTGAAAGCCGGAAGCGCTCCGGAAGAATATACTTATTCCGAAGCAGTATAAAAAATTTTATTTTACGGGAAAGGAGCAGCGTCTGCTTTGCGGACGGAAATAAATTTATGTATAGTTTAACGGCTGAACTTCCAGATTCCATTACAATAGACGGAAAGGAATATGCCATTGATACCGATTACCGGATAATGGCTGACTTTGAAACAAGAATAAACCGAACTGACATCACAGATAAAAAAGCATTGGCAAAGATCCTGTCGGAAACGCTTTCCGCACTTTTTACGGAGATCCCCGACGCTCCGGCAGAAAAACTTATCGAAGGAATGTTATGGTATTACAGGTGCGGAAAAGAACCGGAAAAAAGCACTGAAAAAAATCATATAAAATGCTACGATTATGATGAAGACGCAGATACTATATTTGCCGCATTCATGCAGCAGTACGGAGACGATCTTATTTCTTCCGGTATGCACTGGTGGAAATTCAGGGCAAAATTCATAAGTCTTACAGACATGACAAAATTCGTTCGCATAATGCAGTACCGCTGCGCCGATCTCTCGCTTATAAAAGACAGAAATGAACGCGCAAGAATAAAAAAGCTGCAGGATATCTATGCGCTTAAAAGCCGCCGCATATCACATATCCCCGATATCAAAGCGCGGAACGACGATATGAAAAAGCGGCTGACAAAACGTTTCGAGGAAGTAAAAAAACTTTCAGGTACCGCAGAAAGGAAGGAATGATAAATGGCACAAAAGAAAAAGCTCATACGCATTGACAGCGATACAGTCATGCCGGTGACCGGCTCACAGGATATTTTCTATGAGGAAATTTCCGCGCTGCTTCAGAATACCGACGCGGCTTCGGAAATAAAAGCGGCTGTATCATCGTCTCCGGAAAGATATTTTTCCGCATCAGCATATGCCGGCGCAAACGGAGATACCGCTGAAGAAAAAAGTCCGCGCGGCACAGCTGATATTGAAAATATTATTTCCGAGCTTAACAAACCGATCCAGATAGTTCTTGACGGAAAAGTGATCGGCGAAAGCGTCATGAAATTCAACAGACAATATAAACGTTCTACAAGAACATAGGAGGAATTTATGGAAAATACTATTGATCTTATCATAGGCGGCGTTGACATAAGCGAATTTGTAGAAAGCGAAAATTACAGCGTTAAAAAAATATGGAAAACGTCCGAGCCTTTCACCGCTTACGACGGCAGCCCGGTATCAAAAAAGCTCGGCTGGAATTATTCGATAAAAGCCGATCTTGAAAATATTCCGGACGGTCTTATGCGCGATCTTACAAGGGCTCTTGACAATGACAGCATTACCGTAATATTTACCGATCCTCATTCCGAAAGCGGTGAAACGTCCGATACATTCAGACGGAACGGAACTACAGGAGGTTCGGTAGCCTGCGGACTTGACGACGGACTTTACTGGAATGTAAGCATTTCTTTAAATTCGGAATTTCACACGATATCCGAAGAAGGAGGCAGCGGCGGAAGCAGCGGAGGTCTTTAGCTGGGAACTTGAGCTTAACGGGCAGCCGCTGAATATGCCGTTCGGCAATATCAAATTCACACAGAACATAGACGGTTTCGGCGAAAAAGGAATTTCGATAGGAACTTTTGAATTTGATATTTACGATGACTCCGGCGCATACGGAATGGCTCTTTTGAGCAATGTTACAGTAAGGCTTGTGGAGAAAAACAGCAGATGTCTTTCTTCAAAAACATATTATATTGCTGAACGCTCAGTAACTAATGATATATGCCATTTTACGGCATACGATATAATGTCGCAGACGGAAGCGGAATTTGACGCTTCGCCGCTTGATATATTTTTCCTTCGCGGTGAAAAAGCTCCGTGCGGTAATGTTCTTGACGCAATAAAAAATCAGTGCGGATTTGGAAATATGTCATCTTCCGCCGAAGGGCTGGACACGTTCAGATTCACAAAAGAAATGCTTGCAAACAAAAGCTGCGCCGACATAATGGAAATGATATCGGAAGCAATGTGCGGCGTCTGGATTGCAGACAGGTACGGCAATGCCGTTCTTTCATGTCTGGGAGAAGATTATGATACCGGTGTGCTTCCGATAAATTCTGCGGAATATTCAAGAATAGACCGTCACGGCAGGCAGAAAATAACCAAATTCATCTGCACAAACAGTGACACCGATGAAACAAAAATATTACAAACCGGAGAATACGGGACCGTTATTGAAGTAAAATCCCCTTTTCTGGCGGCGGGTACCGGTCTTGAAAATATTGTATGGAACAGGATAAACGGTTACATATATAATTCATGGAGCTGCAGCAAGGCTGTTGTAAATGAAATCGTCGGAGCATCTGAAAAGATCAGTTTTGACGGCAAAGGAACGCTTCATGTAAACAGTTCAAAGATCTCTGCCGACAGCAGCGGTATCTATTTTTCCGGCGGAACAAAACCAATGGACGATGAACAATGGAACTACGACGATTATGAACAGAGGCAGATAAACCGCAGAGTAGCATATGATACAACCGCAGGAAATATCCAAATTAGCAA
>CANQXX010000003.1 GCA_947627905.1 uncultured Clostridia bacterium | reverse complement strand
GGCGCCCCCTTGGCACTAACGATTACTATAGTTTAAGCCTTGCCAAACAGCCCAGTGAGCTGTTTGGCAACACAGATCAATAAATTTGTGCTTCCCCGCAAATTATCATTTATCTCTAAGTTAAAAATGCTAAAAATCAGCTTATTGTTGTGACATAGTCTTACATAAAAATTAATTCCGCAAATATATCAAAAAAATATTGCAGAATTATCAAATATGTGGTATAATTAATTGTTAAAACTGTAATTATACCGGAGATGTGGTGAAATTGAGGATACTTGGCATTGACCCCGGTTACGCTATCGTTGGCTTCGGCGTGGTGGAATATGACGGATACAAGTTTGTGCCGGTGCATTTCGGTGCGATAACTACCAAAGCCGGAACGGATTTCTTTATGCGGCTCAAAACCATTTATGACGATATGAACACCGTCCTTGACACATTCAAGCCGGATTCTATGGCGATAGAAAAGCTGTTTTTCAATACCAATCAGAAAACCGGCATAGATGTTGCACAGGCAAGGGGAGTTACTATCCTTGCGGCGGTAAATATGGGCGTTCCCATATTTGAATATACCCCTCTTCAGGTAAAACAGTCAGTCGTCGGCTACGGAAGAGCGGAAAAAAATCAAGTCATGGAAATGACGCGTAAGATACTTGGTCTTGCGGAAGTGCCTAAGCCGGACGATACCGCCGACGCCCTTGCTATAGCGATCTGTCACGGACATTCCGGAGGTGCGGCAGGCGGACTGCACATTAAACAGGGACTTTGAATTTGTTTCAGGGAGCTGAATATATGATATACAGTGTAAGAGGAAAAATTATCCATAAAGGTCAGGATATTGCCGTTATCGAGTGCGGCGGAGTTGGTTATGCGTGCAGAACGACGCTTTCCACACTTTCCGGAATGGGAAAGACCGGCGAAGAAGCAATGCTTTACACATATCTTCACGTCAGGGAAGATAATGTGGAGCTGTTCGGTTTTTTGACCGAACAGGAGCTTAACTGTTTCAGAATGCTGATAACCGTTTCGGGAGTAGGTCCGAAAGTAGGATTGGCTATCCTTTCCGATACAGACCCGGAGCGCTTTGCACTTACCGTTGCAACGGGCGACTATAAGGCTTTCACCAAGACGAAAGGCGTGGGCGGAAAGCTCGCGCAGAGAGTAGTCCTTGAACTTAAAGACAAGATAACCAAGGAGCAGCTTGCTTCTTCGGGAGCGGCGGAAACGATGATCGAAAATATTTCTTCGGGCGGAAGCAATATTTCGGAAGCGATATCTGCACTGGTAGTTCTTGGCTACAGTCAGGCGGAGGCTGCTTCGGCAGTAGCAAGACTTGATCCGGCGCTTTCCGTTGAGGAGCTTATTCGTCAGGCACTGAAAAAAATGGCTGCAAATCTTTAAAACCGTGCATTATTTCACCGATAATTATTCAAATGCAGGATATTACAGATCAGCCGCATTTCTGAAAGGAAGATAAATTTGCTGGAATCGAGCGAAATGAATTTTGAGCCGCAGGCAGGCAGAATGGTCTCTCCGAATATAAACGAGAACGACACCGATGATATCGAAGTCGGTCTCCGTCCGAAAACTCTTTCGGAGTATATCGGTCAGGACAAGGTAAAGGAGAATATGTCCATATTTATAGAAGCTGCAAAAAAGCGCGGCGAACCTCTGGATCATGTACTGCTTTACGGTCCTCCGGGACTTGGAAAGACTACGCTTTCCGCCATAATCGCCCACGAAATGGGTGTAAATATCCGTATTACGTCAGGTCCTGCCATTGAAAAGCCCGGCGACCTTGCGGCGCTGCTGACAAATCTTTCTGAAAACGACGTTCTTTTCATAGATGAGATACACCGCCTTTCAAGGGCGATCGAGGAGGTTCTTTATCCCGCTCTTGAAGATTATGCTCTGGATATAATCATAGGAAAAGGACCTTCGGCGCGTTCGCTGCGTATCGACCTGCCGAAATTTACTCTTATCGGAGCTACAACAAGAGCCGGTCAGCTTACTTCTCCGCTCCGCGACCGCTTCGGAATGATACAAAGACTGGAGCTTTACACCTATGAACAGCTTTGCGATATTGTAATGCGTTCTTCGGTGATACTCGGCGTTCCCTGTGACAGGAGCGGCGCAATGGAGATCGCAAAACGGGCAAGAGGAACTCCCCGTATCGCAAACAGACTTCTGAAACGCGTCAGGGATTTTGCAGATGTTCTTGGAAATGGAAAAATTACCGACGACATTGCAAGGATCGCTCTTGACCGCATGGAAATAGACAGCCTTGGACTTGATAATCTTGACAAGCGTATGCTGAATATGCTTATAAAGGGATATAACGGAGGTCCTGTCGGACTGGAAACACTGGCTTCGGCTATAGGGGAGGAATCCGTTACGCTGGAGGACGTTTGCGAGCCGTTCCTTATGCAGCTCGGCTTTATTTCAAGGACACCGCGCGGACGGTGTGCAACGGCTCTTGCTTACAGTCATATGGGTTATGAGTATAAGGGAGACCCTCCGGACGGCACACAGCAGACTTTCTTTGAATAATTTATTATTTGATAAAGGAGATAAACAGAATGGGCAGATTATTCGGAACAGACGGAGCAAGAGGCGTCGCTATTACTGAGCTTACCTGCGAAACTGCTATGCAGATAGGCAGAGCGGCGGCTATGGTGCTTACCAGAAAGGCAAACCATAAGCCTAAAATACTTATAGGAAAGGATACAAGGATCTCTTCTGACGTTCTTGAAGCGGCTCTTATAGCAGGAATATGCTCAATGGGCGCTGATGTTATAAAAGTGGGCGTTATACCTACGCCGGCAGTAGCTTTTCTTGTAAAGAAGCGCGAAGCCGACGCCGGAGTGATGATCTCTGCTTCACATAACAGCATGGAATTTAACGGAATAAAACTTTTTTCCGGCACAGGCTACAAATTATCAGATGATATAGAAGAGGAGATAGAAAAGCTCGTCCTTGACGAACCGGAAAAGATAACCGAAGCCATGACCGGCGGTGCTAATATCGGTCATATTTCCGAGGACAAGAATGCCGAATGGGATTATATACGCTATATAATGAAAACCATAGATAACGATCTTTCCGGTATAAGAGTTGCTATAGACTGCGCAAACGGTTCTGCCAGCGTTACTGCGGAACGGCTTTTCGGCGGTCTGGGAGCAACGGTGTTTCTTACAAACTGCACTCCGAACGGTACAAATATCAACGATAAATGCGGTTCAACACACATGGAGAATATTTCCAAGTGCGTTGTGCAGAACAAGTGTCATATAGGCGTGGCTTTTGACGGAGACGCCGATAGATGCCTTGCGGTAGATGAAAACGGTACAGTTCTTGACGGCGACAAGCTGATCGCAATATTTGCAAGGGATATGCGCGACAAGGGTACTCTTAAAAAGAATACCGCCGTTGTTACCGTTCTTACCAATCTTGGATTTACCCATTTTGCCAAGAACAACGATATAAATATGATAAGCACTAAAGTCGGCGACAGATATATCATGGAGCAGATGCTTGCAGGCGGCTATAACCTTGGCGGAGAACAGTCGGGACATATCATATTCCATGATTTTGCCACAACAGGTGACGGTCAGCTTACGGCAGTACAGCTGCTGAGTATCCTTAAAAGGCAGGAAAGAAAGGCGTCTGAGCTGGGTTCTATAATGGAAAGATATCCTCAGGTAATGATAAATGTAAAGATAGACCCCAAGTGGAAAGAGACATGGAAAAATGACGGGGAAATAGAAAGCATCATAAGCGAAAATCAGAAAAAGCTCGGTTCCAGCGGACGTATACTTGTCCGTGAAAGCGGTACGGAACCGCTCATAAGAGTTATGATAGAAGGCAAACAATTCAAGCTGATAAACGATATGGCTGTGGCTATTTCCGAAAAGATAGCTGAACGCTGCAAGGATAACTGATAAGAAGCGCCTGAAAGGAAAATTTTAATGAGAACAGCGGATAAATGGACGGATTACAGGCTTCTGGACTGCACAAGCTCGGAAAAGCTGGAGATGTGGGGCAATATACCGCTTATCCGTCCCGATCCACAGATAATATGGAAAACCGAAAAAAGATCCGAGTTCTGGGATAAGGCTTACGGACATTATTACCGTTCGGATAAGGGCGGCGGACAGTGGAGCTTCAAAAGAAAGCTGCCTGACAGCTGGACGATATCCTACGGAGATCTGACGTTCAATATCCGTCCCACAGGTTTCAAGCATATGGGACTTTTCCCTGAACAAGCGGTAAACTGGGACTATATGGATAACGCCATAAGAACGGCAGGACGTGATATAAGCGTTCTTAATCTGTTTGCTTATACAGGCGGAGCAACGCTTGCCTGCGCTAATGCGGGGGCTTCCGTGTGCCATGTGGACGCTTCAAAGGGAATGGTACAGTGGGCAAGGGATAATGCGGCTTCCTCCGGACTTTCGGAAAAGCCTGTCCGCTGGATAGTTGACGACTGTGTAAAATTCGTTTCCAGAGAGATACGGCGCGGACGGCGGTATGATGCGGTAGTTATGGATCCGCCTTCCTACGGACGGGGACCAAATCAGGAAGTATGGAAGCTGGAGGACTGTATTTACGATCTGGTGGAACTCTGTATGGGAGTGCTGAGCGACGATCCTCTGTTTTTTCTGTTAAACAGTTATACCACGGGGCTTTCTCCGTCGGTAATGGCATATATTCTTAAAGAAACGGCAGCAAAAAAATTCGGCGGAGCTGTTTCTGCGGACGAAATAGGGCTTCCTGTTGAGTCGGGAAATAATGTGCTTCCATGCGGTTCAACAGCTATATGGAGGAGTAACTGATGTTCTGGCTCTCTCTTGCCGGCGGCATTTACTTCATAATTGCCGGGATAATAGGAAAAGGCAGGGCATTTCATTCAAAAATGGGTACGCCGCTGTCGGAAAAAGAAGTAAAGCGTGTGCGCTTTACATATATATCGGTAGGTATAGTGTTGCTGATAATTGCCGTTTTCAGCGGGATAGAGCTGTTTTCGGCATAAGAAATGAGGAATACGATGGACGAAAAAATAATTTCAGCGCAGAATGTGGATTTCCATTACGAAGCCGATCCGGAGGACAAAACTCCTCCGAAGCAGGTGCTGAAAAATGTTTCTCTGGATATCGGACGTGGACAGTTTACGGCTATACTCGGTCACAACGGTTCGGGAAAATCTACTATTGCTAAACATATGAACGGCATACTTCTTCCGTGCGGCGGAAAGGTATATGTCGACGGGATAGACACCTGCGACGAGAAAAAAATATTTGATGTCCGTCAGCGTGTGGGAATGGTTTTCCAAAATCCGGATAACCAGATCGTAGCAACTATCGTTGAGGAGGACGTTGCTTTTGCTCTTGAAAATCTCGGCGTTCCTCCTGATGAAATGCGCGAAAGAGTGGACGACGCATTAAGATCGGTAGGAATGTACGAGTACAGGGAACATTCTCCGCATCAGCTTTCCGGAGGACAGAAGCAGCGTGTGGCAATTGCAGGAATAATCGCAATGCGTCCTGACTGCATAGTTCTGGACGAGCCTACTGCAATGCTTGACCCTAAAGGCAGACAGGAAGTTCTTAAAACTATCCGTGAGCTGAACCATGATTTCGGGATAACGGCGGTGCTGATAACCCATTATATGGAAGAAGCCGCGCAGGCGGACAGGATAATCGTTATGGACAACGGAGAAATAATAATGGACGATATCCCGAAAAACGTTTTTTCAAATGTTGAAAAAATGAAAAGTATAGGTCTTGACGTTCCGCAGGTGACCGAACTGATGTATCTGCTCGGCAGGGACGGAATACCGTCGGATACGCATATAATTTCCGAAGAAGAGTGCGCCGACGCACTTGAAAAGCTCCTTAAAGGCTGATAAACGGGAAAACATTATCAATGCGCATATGTGCGGAAATGTATTTCTTTTGGAGGAACTCAAATGGCATCTATCATCAGAACAGAAGATCTGACTTACACCTACAGCATAGGAACGCCTTTTGAAAAAACGGCGGTCAACAAGGTGTGTCTTGATATAGAGGAGGGAACGTTTTCGGGAATAATCGGTCATACCGGTTCCGGAAAATCAACTCTTATACAGCATCTTAACGGGCTTATAAAGCCTACGTCGGGAAAGGTTTTCATAGACGGACAGGATATCTGGGACAAGGAAGTCCGGATAAGGGATATACGCTTCAAGGTGGGACTGGTCTTTCAGTATCCGGAATATCAGCTCTTTGAGGAAACGGTCTATAAGGATATTGCTTTCGGACCTAAGAATATGGGACTTACCGATGAGGAGATCGACCGCAGAGTAAAGGAAACGGCAGAGCTTGTAGGTCTGAAGCAGGAAACATTATATAAGTCTCCCTTTGAGCTTTCCGGAGGACAGAAAAGGCGTGTTGCTATCGCCGGAGTAATGGCAATGGAGCCAAAGGTGCTTATCCTTGACGAACCGACCGCCGGACTTGACCCTAAGGGACGTGACAAGATACTTGGTCAGATAAAGGAATATCACAGGCAGAAGCATATTACCGTGCTGCTTGTTTCACACAGCATGGAGGATATTGCAAAATTTGCCGACAAGATACTTGTTATGAACAAGGCGGAGGTATTCTGCTATGAGGATACTCCCGATGTTTTCAAACGTTCCGACGAGCTTGCCGGTATAGGTCTTGCCGTTCCGCAGATAACAAAAGTTTTCCTTGACCTGAAAAAACGCGGTATAGATATCCGCACTGATGTTTATACGACCGAGTTTGCAAAGAAAACTATCCTTGAATATCTTGAACGCAAGGGAGGCGCTGTCAATGCTTAAAGATATCACGATAGGACAGTATTTCCCCGGAAGATCAGCGGTGCACTCTCTCGATCCGCGGTTCAAGATAATCATTACCGGCGTTTTTATAGGAATGTTGTTTGCCGCCGACGGCTTTGCAGCTCTTGCAGTGGGGCTCGTGTTCCTTGCAATGAGCTTTATAATGTCAAAGATACCGTTCAGGCTTATGCTGAAAAGTCTTAAACCGATCGTTCCGATAATAATTTTCACTTCGGTGCTGAATATATTTTTTCTGGACGGTGCTCCGCTGGTAAAATTCGGCTTCATAAAGATAACGGCAGAGGGTCTGAGAACGAGCGCTTTTATGGTAATACGGATAATCGCGCTTATCATGGGAAGTTCATTGCTGACATATACGACTTCTCCTATAACGCTTACCGACGCCATCGAAAGGCTTCTTTCACCGCTTAAAAAGATAAATCTTCCGGTGCATGAGCTGGCAATGATGATGACTATTGCACTGAGATTTATCCCTACTCTTATAGAGGAAACGGACAAGATAATATCTGCTCAGAAGGCAAGAGGCGCCGATATGGAAAGCGGGAATATCCTTCAGAGGGCAAAGGCGCTCACACCGATACTTATACCGCTGTTCGTTTCGGCTTTCAGGCGCGCGGAGGAGCTTGCCGTGGCTATGGAATGCCGGTGCTATCAGGGCGGAGACGGCAGAACAAGACTGCGTCAGCTCAGATCGGAGGGCAAGGATTATTTTGCTCTCGGCGTGTCAATAGTTTTTCTGGATATAGTTATAATGCTTAACTGCATTTTCGGTTAAAGGTGATGATATGCGGAATTTAAAGGTAATGACCGCTTATCGCGGAACTAATTATCACGGCTTTCAGAAGCAGGAAAATGCTGTAGGAGTGCAGAATATCATTGAAGAAAAGCTGGGATATCTTACCGGAGCTCCTGTAAAGGTGAATGGCTGTTCACGCACCGATACAGGCGTTCATGCCAATGAATATTGTTTTTCCTTTGAAACCGAGCATAAGATTCCCTGCGGGAACATCGTCAGGGGAATGAACTCACTGCTTCCGGACGATATCTCCATATTAAGCTGTGAAGAAGCGGCTGTTGACTTCCATGCGCGCTATTCCTGCAAAGCAAAGGAATATGTCTATCTTATACTGAACCGTCCGAGCAAGGATCCGTTTATGGCGGATCTGGCGCTGCATTATCCATATGCGCTGGATACGGAGCTTATGGAACGTTCGGCGCAGGATTTTGTGGGAACGCATGATTTTACTTCTTTCTGCGGAACTGCAAACCGCAAAGAGGACAGCGTAAGAACTATAGAATATTTCAGGATCGAAAAAAATGAAAATTTAGTGAAACTTATTGTCAAAGGTGACGGATTTTTGTATAATATGGTTAGAGTTATGGTGGGAACTCTTATTTTTATCAATGAGGGAAAGCTGGCTCCGGATTCAATACCGGATATCCTTTCCGCAAAGGACAGAGATCTTGCCGGAAAGACCATTCAGGCCCACGGGCTCTATCTGAACAGAGTGTTTTATTAAATCTTATTGGGGAGGAAAGCAAAATGGCGGTAACGGACATTTCTATGCTTCGTCAGCGAAGAAAAAAGAAAAAAGCCATGAAGTTCGTGAAAAAACTTGTGATCGTTCTGGCAATTGTCGCTGCCGTTCTTGCTGTAGTGCTCACAAAGGATCTGTGGTATCCGAAACTGGAAGGCATACTTACAAAGATACCGGCTCCGGAAAATTCCGCAGAACTGGCGGAAGGATATTTTCCTCTTTCGATAGAGGGGGGCGCAAGTTATCAGCTTATTGCTCTGGATAACTGTCTTGCGCTGGCAGACGATTCACACTTTTTTGTTCACAACACCAACGGAAAAATGATCTTTTCAGATCAGCATACGTTTGCAAATCCGGTAATGACCGCAGGCGAAAAGAAGATACTTCTTTACGATCTGGGCGGTAAAAGTTTTTCCCTTTACAGCAAGTATAAGAATATTTACAGCAAGACCACCGATGAGCCTATACTTATAGCACGTCTCGGAAGCAAGGATACTGCGGCTGTTGTAACAAAAAGTGAAAAATATCCGTCGGTGCTCATGGTATATGATGAGGACGGAAAGAATATTTTTAATTATCGTTCTGTTTCAAGGATAATAGACGTTACGTTCAATTCCGACAGCAGCGGCTGCTATATCACTACGATAGGAGCTTCCGGCGGATTTATAGTATCAAGGATACTTTATTACCGCTTTGACAGGATAGATTACAGCGAGATCGGAGATCCGGTGCCGGTATGGCAGACGGAAGATATACAAACGCTTGCACTTTCGGTAAAGACAATGGACGATAAGATACTTCTTCTGGGAGATACCATGTGCGCCTATTACGACGGCAATGGTCAGATGCTTGATTCATACACATATAAACGCCGTCTGGTGGATTATTCCATTGACGATGAGATAGCGGCAATGATATTTGTCAACGAAGAGCGCAGGACCTCCGAGCTTGTGACCGTAGACTGCCAGAACGGCATAATATCCGAAAAACCTCTGGATCATGAGGTGCTTAATGTGCAGGTAAGCGGAAACGTTGTCTATATCCAGAGCTCCGGAAGTATAAATTCGCTTACTGCGGCAGGCGAACCGGTATCTTCGGTGCATCTCGATACGGATTATGAAAATTTCTGCCGGATCGATGGATATATATATCTTCTCGGCTATGATGAGATAAACAGGATAAATTTTAACTAAGTTTTTTCCGAAAGGAATGGTCTGTTGTACTATGTTCTTGATATAATTGCTGCGGCTGTTATCATCATATGCGCAGTATCGGGCTCGAAAAAAGGCGCAGTTCGTATGATAATATCTGTTGTCGGTTTTGCGGCGGCAGCAGCGGCGGCTGTGTTCGTAAGCGGAGCGGCGGACGAATATGTTTATGACAGATTTGTAAGACCGTCCGTGCTGTCGGCTCTGGAAAAAAAGGCTGATGAATTTGCGGAGAATTATTTTTCGGAGGAAAAATTCGGTGAATTTCTTTCTGAAAATGGCATAGAAATTGACGGTGACCGTCTTTCGGACATTGCGGAAAACGCCGAAGAGCATATGGGAGTATTGACGGACGGAGAATTTCATGATAAACTTAATAATATATTTATAGGATATTGTCAGGCACTTACGGAGGTTTTTTCCGGCGTAGTTCCGGAAGATGTGCTTTCCGGTGCAGGCAGCTATATAAATAGTCTGGAAACTGAAAACACAAGAAAGTTTGAAATGCTGACTTCCGATAAAAGATCGGCGGCGGAGCTTATAGAGCGCGAGATCATACGTCCCGTAGTGATGAAAACCGTAAAAACGATACTGTTTTTCATTACTTTCGCGGCGGTATCAGCCGTATTTGCATTGGTATCATATGCGTTCAGGGCTGTAAGGGGAATATCGGCGGTACGTTCCGCGGACAATACTCTTGGCGGGATACTCGGTCTTTTTCAGGGAATTGTCATGACAGCGGCAATGTGTGTTGCTGCATATATTTTTATAGAATTGACTTCCGACGGAAATTCATACCTTAATACCGGTATAATATCAAAAACTTTAGCATTTAAATGGCTGTACAGCGGGACTTTGTTCCTGCTGTCACTGATACTTAATTAGAAGATATGGAGGACAACGGCGATATGCTTTGTACAAGGTGCAAAAAAAGAATGGCAGTCGTATTTATAACGGCAATGCAGGGCGATGAAAAACGCAATGAGGGATTATGTCTTGTATGCGCCAAGGAACTTGGTATACCTCAGGTAAAAGAATACATGGATCAGATGGGAATATCCGATGATGACGTTGAAGAATTTGCGGATCAGATGACCGATTTTTCCGAAGCTCTGGACGGAGATTCTTTCCAGAGGGGCGGAACAGGTTCGCTGCCAAGTTTTATACAAAATCTTTTCGGCGGAAGCATAAAAAATCTGGATAACAATAAAATGAACGGCGATTCCGGTAGGTTCGAGCCTTTCCGGGCTGAACAGGCAAAACAGAACAGCGATAATATCCAGCAGGATAAAAGAAAGAAAAAAGGAAAAACAAAATTTCTTGACAGCTACTGTACTGACCTTACGCTGAAAGCGGAAGAGGGAAAACTGGACAACATCATAGGAAGAGATAAGGAAATTGCCAGAACCATACAGATACTCACGCGCAGACAGAAAAACAATCCTTGTCTTATAGGAGAGCCGGGCGTCGGAAAAACAGCCATTGCGGAAGGCATTGCCCAGAAGATAGCTTCGGGAGATGTGCCGTTTAATCTGAGGAATAAAAGACTTCATCTTCTGGATCTTACCGCTCTTGTGGCAGGAACTCAGTTCAGAGGTCAGTTTGAGAGCCGTATGAAGGGTCTTATTGACGAAGTTAAAGCCGAGGGAAACATAATACTTTTCATTGATGAAGTGCATAATCTTGTGGGAACAGGCGACAGTGAGGGCTCGATGAATGCGGCAAATATCCTGAAACCTGCCCTTTCAAGAGGAGAAGTACAGGTAATAGGCGCAACCACTTTCAAGGAATACAGAAAGTACATTGAAAAGGACAGCGCTCTTGAAAGACGTTTTCAGCCGATAACGGTAACTGAACCAAGCATTTCCGAAACGGAATCGGTACTTCTGGGCATAAGAAAGTATTATGAGGAGCATCACCGGGTAAAGATAACCGATGAACTTCTCAAACGCTGTGCCGTTCTTTCGGAAAGATATATAAACGACAGATTTCTGCCGGATAAGGCTATAGATCTTCTGGACGAATCCTGCGCCTGCGCCTGCATAAGAAGCAAGGAACTCGGAGAATACGACGAGGTATGCGAAAAGCTCGTTGAAACGGAAGCCGGCATTACCGCCATGATGGACGAAGAGCCTGTTCCGGATTATGCAAAGATAAGCGAGGCAAAGGCAGAGGTCATCAGGCTCGGTGAGGAAAAGGAAAAACTTGAGGAGCAGGTAAAGAACGTTTATGTTACCGAAGCCGATGTTTCCAAGGTAATAGAGCTTTGGACGGGTATTCCTGCCATGAAGATAATGGAAAGCGAATATACCAAGATAAAAGGTCTTGAAGCTGAACTGAAAAAACATATAATCGGCCAGGACGAAGCGGTAGAACTTGTAAGCAAGGCGATAAAAAGAACGAGAGTTCAGCTCTCAAAACGCCGCAGACCGGCATCGTTCATATTTGTCGGTCCTACAGGAGTAGGAAAAACGGAGCTTGTAAAGGTGCTTGCGTCGGAGCTTTTCGATGAAACAGATCCGCTCATAAGGCTTGACATGACCGAATATATGGAAAAGCACAGCGTTGCAAGGCTTATCGGTTCGCCTCCGGGATATGTTGGCTACGATGAGGCAGGACAGCTCACCGAAAAGGTAAGAAGAAAACCTTACTGCGTAGTTCTGTTCGACGAGATAGAAAAGGCGCATCCCGACGTTATGAACCTGCTTCTTCAGATACTTGATGAGGGAAAGGTCAACGACGCGCAGGGGCGTTCGATAAATTTTGAAAATACGATCATAGCAATGACCTCCAACGCCGGCTCTACCGATAAGGGAACGGGTCTTGGATTTAACAAGACGGAAAAGGATATTTCCAAGGAAAAGGCTATGAAAGCCCTTTCGGATTTCCTAAGACCGGAATTTCTCAGCCGTATAGATGAAATAGTAGTTTTTGATCCGCTTACCATAGAGAATTATGAACAGATAGCCGCTCTTATGCTGGACGAAATGAAAGAACCGCTCGCCGAAAAGGGTATTTCGCTCAAATACAGCAAAAAGGCTTTGTCTGTCATTGCTTCAAAGGCTTTCGGCAAAAAATTCGGAGCAAGGGATATCAGAAAGGTTATCCGGACCGATATAGAGGATAAGATCGCAGAGCTTTTGATAGATCATTCGGAGGATCCTATCGCTGTAATTAAGATAGGAGAAAAGAAAGGCGATATAGAGGTAGAAGCTCTTTAAAAGTCAGCCGCCGCAGGGCATTTCAGCTTTGCGGCGGAAATTTTTATAAAAAATTTGAAAAAATGCTTGACAATGCCGAGCATATGTGATATAATTAATTTTGTCGTTGAGACGTTGGAATATTACTGCGGGTGTAGTTCAATGGTAGAACTCCAGCCTTCCAAGCTGGTCGCGTGGGTTCGATTCCCATCACCCGCTCCATTTTGCGCCTTTAACTCAGTTGGATAGAGTAACTGCCTTCTAAGCAGTAAGCCACTGGTTCGAGTCCAGTAAGGCGCGCCAATCTGAGCTTGGAGGCATATTTTTTACGGACAGTTATTGTCTCCAAGCGTTATTTTCTTTAAAAATTATATGGTGGGTGTAGCTTAGTTGGTTAAAGCGTCGGATTGTGGTCCCGAAGATCATGGGTTCGAATCCCATCTCCCACCCCATATTTAAAAATCAGCCGTTTTCTCACACTGGGAAAACGGTTTTTTCATTTCAGGATAAATATGGTTGAATTTTCATCATATTATCACAAAAAATAATAAAAAGACTATACACTTTTTTATCCGGATATGGTATAATTAAATTAATTATAGCGCAGCTTCATAAAATGACAGCGCAGCTTTTATAATTTCAGAAAGGAATTTTATCGGAATGAGCTTTGTTGAATTTAGAAATGTTTATAAAAGATATAAAATGGGCGAAGTTACAATTGCAGCTTCGGACGGGGTAAGTTTCGAGATAGAAAAAGGGGAGTTCGCAGTCATTGTAGGAGCGTCCGGAGCGGGAAAAACCACGGTGCTTAATATGCTCGGCGGCATGGACACCTGCGACGAGGGCAAGATAATAGTTGACGGCAGGAACATTGCTGCTTTTTCAAAAAAAGAAATGACAAGGTACCGCAGACAGGATATAGGCTTTGTATTTCAGTTCTACAACCTTGTTCAGAACCTTACGGCAAAGGAAAACGTTGAACTTGCTACGGAAATATGTTCGGATGCGCGGAATGCGGAAGCGGTCCTGCGGCAGGTAGGGCTTGGAGAACGCATAAATAACTTTCCTGCGCAGCTTTCCGGCGGCGAACAGCAGAGAGTTTCAATTGCAAGAGCTCTGGCAAAATCCCCCAAACTTCTTCTCTGCGATGAACCTACCGGCGCGCTGGACTATAATACCGGCAAAACTATCCTGAAACTGCTTCAGGATACCTGCCGCGAAAAAGGAATGACTGTTGTTGTCATCACTCACAATCAGGCTATAACTCCGATGGCGGACAGGGTAATAACCATAAAGAACAGCAAAGTTTCAAATGTCACTCTCAATAGTTCTCCGGTCCCCGTAGAGACTATAGAATGGTAACGAGGTGTACTGATGAAGAAAAAACTGTTTCTTAATACGCTCCGCAGCCTGAAAAGCACAAAAAGCCGTTTTTTTGCTATCATGGCTATAATAGCTATCGGGTGCGGATTTTTTGCCGGCGTCAAATCTGCCGGACCGGATATGAAAAAAAGCTCTGCACAGTACCTTGATGAGCAGGGACTGGCTGATATCCACCTTCTTTCGGAGCTTGGTTTTGATGATGAAGATGTTGCGGCTGTAGAAAATGCCGTTGATGCAGATGAAATATACGCCGGATATTCAGCCGATCTTGTGGCGGACGGCGGCGATCTGGACGGAAAGATACTGAAAGTCTATTCATACGATCCGGAAAGCGGGATAAATGTTCCGTATCTTACGGAAGGCAGACTTCCCGAAGCACCGGGAGAAATTATTGCTGATGAAAGATTTTTCAGCGCTTCTACGCCGAACGTCGGGGATAAGATAACTCTTAAGACCGGCGACGACAGGGAAATGTCCGATTATCTTTCCGAAACGGAATTTACAATCGTAGGAAAAGCAAAATCTCCGGTCTACATTGCTTATGAGAGAGGAAATACTTCCATAGGCAACGGAGTTATAAACGGCTGGCTACTTATTCCTGAGGAAAATTTTTCTTATGATATATATACCGATATTTACATAAGTCTTGCAGAAGCGGACGGTGTTGACCCGTATACAGATGAGTATGAAGAAATAGTAGATAAGAATGCCAATGAACTTGAAAACCTTTCAGAGACGCAGATAGAACACCGTAAAGGCGTTGTGCTTGACGAGGCGTATGAGGAGATCAACGACGCTAAAGCGGAGCTTGCCGATGCTGAAAAGGAGTATTCTGACGGTGAGCAGGAAATAGCCGACGGCGAAAAGGAAATTGCGGATAATGAAAAGAAGGTTTCCGATGCGGAAAAGGAAATAGCCGACGGCGAAAAGGAAATTGCGGATAATGAAAAGAAGATTTCCGACGGCGAAAAGGAAATAGCCGACGGTGAAAAGGAAATTGCAGATAATGAAAAGAAGGTTTCCGATGCGGAAAAGGAAATAGCCGACGGTGAAAAGGAGATCGCAGACGCTGAAAAAGAGATAGCCGACGGTGAAAAGGAGATCGCAGACCACGAAAAGGAAATAGCCGACGGCGAGGCTGAAATATCGGAAAATGAAGCTGCGCTTGCCGATGCGGAAAAACAGTTAGCCGACGGCAGAAAGGAACTTGCCGACGGCGAAGCTCAATATGAGGAGGGCGCTGCGGCAGTTTCCGGTCTGGACAGTATCGCAGAAGCGCTTAACGGTATCGTGACAGCATATCAGACAGCGGCAGTACAGGATATTTCTGCCGTGAATGAGGTCATTTCCGGACTGGATCATGAGGGGCTTTTTACCGTTGATGATACTCTGAAACAGCTTCTGACCGGATATATGATGACCCCGCCGGGATATGACGATGCGTCTAAAGCTGCCGCAGGACAGGGAATAGCACAGTATGCGGCAGGTGTTACCGCTCAGGCTGATGAATTAAGGAATACCCTTGCAGAAACAAGAACTCAGCTTGACAGTGCAAAAGCGGAGCTTGACAAGCATGAAGCCGAGATCGAAAGCGGCAGACAGGAGCTTTCGGAAGCAAAACAGACCATATCCGATGCCAAGCAGGAAGTTGCCGACGCCAAAGCAGAACTTGACAGCGCCAGAGAAGAAGTCCGCAAAGCAAAAGCCGAGCTCGAAGACGGCAGAAAAGAACTTGAGGACGGCAAAAAAGAGCTCGAGGACGGCAAGAAAGAGCTTGACGACGCCAGAAAAGAGCTTGAGGACGGCAAAAAGGAACTTGAGGACGGCAAAAAAGAGCTCGAGGACGGCAGAAAAGAACTCGAAGACGGTAAAAAAGAGCTTGAGGACGGCAGAAAAGAACTCGACGACGGCAAAAAAGAGCTGGAAGATGCAGCACAGGAGATCGCAGACGCCAAGCAGGAAATTGCAGATGCCGAACAGGAAGTGCATGATTCCGTTGACGATGCAGAATGGTATGTTTTTGACCGTGAATATAATCCGTATTATTCACATTACGCAGAGGACTGTGAAAGGGTTGACGCCATAGCGGCAGTGTTCCCCATATTCTTTATACTTGTTGCGGCGTTGGTGTGCTGTACGACAATGACCCGTATGGTGGAGGAGCAGCGCACGGAGATAGGTACGCTAAAAGCCCTCGGCTACAGCAGGTTTTCTATAATTTCACAATATATAATGTATGCGGCGGCTGCAAGCATACCGGGAGGATTTATAGGACTTCTTATAGGCTTCAACACATTGCCGAGAGTAATATTTATATGTTATCAGAGTATGTACAGCCAACCGTATCTGATATCGGATTTCAAATGGGATTATGCGGCAGGCTGTATAATAACATCATGCCTTTGCACCGGACTTTCAGCGCTTTATGCCAGCAGACAGGAGCTTGTTTCCTGTCCGGCTCAGCTTATGAGACCAAAGCCTCCTAGGGACGGCAAGCGGATACTGCTTGAACGTATAGGATTTATCTGGAAGCGGCTGAAATTCACGACAAAAGTTACTTTCCGCAATCTTTTCAGATATAAAGCAAGACTTCTTATGACTGTGATAGGCATAGCAGGCTGTACGGCGCTTCTGCTGACGGGATTTGGTCTGAGAGAATCAATAACCGCGATAGTTGACAGGCAGTACGGCGATATATTCAGGTATGACGCTCTTGCTGCCATAGACGACAGCGGTGAAAATACGAATCATGATGCTGTTGCTGAAAGCATGAGCACGGATATAGTCAGCGCGGAAAAGCTCGTCATGCAGGTAACGGAGGACATACGCAATTCCGGCGGAGACAATTATGAGACCTATCTTCTTGTTCCGGAAACAAAGGATAATTTTACTGATTTTATTGATCTTCATACAAGAGAGGATAAAACTCCCATAGAATTGTCCGGAGGGGCTGTTATAGGCGAAAAGCTTGCCGGACTGCTCGGAGTAGGAATAGGCGACAAGGTATATTTCGGCGAAAGCAGCGTTCCGGTCAATGTTGACGCAATATGTGAAAACTACACGTTCAACTATGCTTATATGACCCGTGAAACATATGATACGCTTGGAATAGACGACGGCTTTTCGGGAAATGTTTTTCTGATAAATATGACGGATCCGGAAAGGACTGACGAACTTTCTGAAATGCTTCTTAAAAATGAAGATGTACTTGCGGTAACATATTCCGAAGACGGCGGAGACAAATTCCGCGATCTTGTAGACAGTCTTTCGCTGATAGTTGTGGCGATAATCGCTTCTGCGGGAGCGCTGGCGTTCGTTGTGCTGTTCAATCTTTCAAATATAAATGTAAATGAACGTATACGAGAGCTTGCGACTATAAAAGTCCTTGGTTTTTACGATGGGGAAGTGGCTGCATATATTTACAGGGAAAATATGATATCTACTCTTATGGGAACGGCTGCCGGTCTTGTAATGGGTATATTTCTTGAAAAATTCGTTGTAAAAACAGCCGAAGTGGACGCTGTGATGTTCGCTCCGGGAATACCTTTTTATTGTTTTGCTGCTGCGGCTGCGCTGACGCTGCTTTTTGCACTGTTGGTAAATGTGACCCTTTATTTCCGCCTGAAGAAAATTGATATGGCGGCATCGCTGAAAGCTATCGAGTAAAATTCCGTACGGAGGGGTAAGGATGTCAAGGATAGGGATAACTCAGGAAAAGATCATAAGTATATTGATAATAGTTGTTTCCCTTTTGCTTATGGGCGGTATCGGATTTACTATGATTATGGAAAATAAAAAAGATGAACCGGTCAATGAAGAGATCCTTATCATGCCCGATCTGGAAGGGTACAGCTTTGAAGAAGCAAAGGATTATTACAAAGAGCTTTTTGAAATTTCCGAAGCCGGGCAGGATTATTCGGAAGAATATCCTGCCGGAGCAATACTTTTACAAAGCATAGAAGCCGGCAAAGAATATGAAAAAGGCGCTTATGTAGAAGTGACCGTTAGCCTTGGAGATAAGCAGAGCGAGACGGAAGCTCCGGTAACGGAGATCACGGAAGAAACAGTTAAGGAAGAAGAGAGCACAGCGCCGGAAGAGGCGATAGATCCTGCGGATATAGTTATAGATAATTCTCCGGCAGATCTTGAAACTTATATTCCGGAAGATGAGGTAGAGCTTGATATGCTTGGCTTCGGCACAGTGGCTTTGGAGGGCAGAGCTTCGGAGATATATAACGGGATATACAATATTCTCCGCCCTAAAGGCGTTGACGCCGGATTTATGTATTACGATCCCCGGACGGGCAGGAGCATGGAATACAATGCCGATGAAAGATTTTCGGCAGGAAGCATAATAAAGGCAATATATGCACGAAGTATCCTTGACGGTTCAGTAGATATGGACACAGAATATGAAATGACGGAGGAAATGCTGAACAGTCCTTATGAGCTTGTGAACGGTCAGCCTGTAGGAACGGTGTTTACCGTTCGCGAGCTTATTGAAGCGGCTCTTATTAAAAGCGATAACACCGCATATAAAATGCTTTACAATTATGTAGGATACGATAAATTCAACGGCTATGCGGAAAGTCTGGGACTTTCCCAGAGAATGACCGATGACAACTATTGGTTCAGACTTACCGCAAGGGAAACAATGATATATTTCAAGGAAATATATAATTTTATATCTCAGCATCCTAACGGCGTTCTTATGAAGAAATGTATGACGAATACCGAATACAGGGATATGTTCGCTGCGGCTCTTCCGGATAAGACCGTTGCTGAAAAGTACGGATATCTTCCGCAGGAGGATTTTTATACTCTCGGAGACTGCGCCATAATATCGGGTGAAGATGATGATTATATACTTGTAATGTACTGGCGGAATACCGGAAGCACGGCGGATACGTCGCCATTCAGGCAGATAGCCGTGCTTACAGACGAATTTCACGAAATTATGAAATAAAATAATTACGATCGGCAGGGTAAGATAATGGATATCACAAATTCACGAAAAAAAATAAAACTGTATGAACACAGGGTCAGCTATTATGAAACGGATCAGATGGGAATAGTTCACCATTCAAATTACATACGCTGGTTTGAGGACGCAAGGGTGGATTTTCTCGAACAAGTCGGATTTTCTTATGATAAAATGGAAAGCATGGGTATAATGATAATCGTTCTCGGAGCGTCCTGTGAATACAAGTCGCCGGCTCATTTCGGTGACAGGGTAATGATAATACCGAGGATATCGGAATATAACGGCTTTAAAATGACTGTAACTTATGAAGTGCTTAACAAGACCGACGGAACGCTTCTGGCTGTAGGAGAGACAAAACACTGTTTTACCGACCTTGGATTGAAGCCGGTCAGGGTAAAGCGCGACTATCCTGATATCTATAAAGTTTTTGCAGATTTTACTGATGTGGATATAAGGGATATTTCGGAATAAACTATTAAGGAGCTTATGGCAGATGAAAAAAATTTTTGCCGATGATAAAAATGTCCGTCCTTTGGGAAGAACTCTTTTCCTGAATGATATACGATATGCGGACTGGTGCTGTTCCGGCGTGGAATTTATGTTTACCGGAACGGAAGTTTCTGCGGAAATATGGACGGACTGGGTGCTTGACGAGCCGTGGAAAGGTATTTTTCAGGCATATTATGCTGTTTTTGTAAATGATGAAGAGCTGCCGTCAAAACGGTTCAGAATAAATTCCGGAACGGAAAATTATGAAATATACAAAAGCAATAAAACGGAAACGGTAAAGATACGCATTATAAAATTATCCGAGGGAGCATTCAGCAAGACCGGGATAAAAAGCATCTCCTCCGACGGTACGATCGTTCCGACAAAGTCTCCGGAACGCAGGATAGAGTTTATAGGAGACAGTATAACCTGCGGATTTGGCATTGAAGGAAAAAATGCTGAGGAAGGCTTTCGCACCGAAACGGAAAATTCATCTATAAATTATGCTTCCCTTACTGCAAAGCATTTCGGAGCGGACTACAGCCTGATCTCATGGAGCAGTATAGGAGTTTGTTCAAGCTGGAGCGATGACGGCGATATAAATAACAGCTGGTTAATGCCTATGCTGTACGGTTATACCGATCTTGGACTTGAGGGGATCATTGGAATAAAGGAACATATCCCGTGGGATTTTGAAAGATATCCGACCGATGTTATAGTTGTAAATCTCGGAACAAATGATGTGAGCTATACTAAAGATATCCCGGAACGTCTGGAAGAATTTGAAAGAGCATACGCTGAATTTATTGCCGATATAAGAAGAAAAAATCCCGGCGCGGCTATAATCTGCGCTCTTGGTATGATGGGGGACGAGCTTTTTCCTCAGATAGAAAAGGCGGCAGAAAGGCTTAATGACGATAAAGTCTATTTGCTGCGGTTTGATGTTCAGAAAAAAGAGGACGGCACAGGTTCGGAGCAGCACCCTAATTATATTACGCATAAAAAAGCTTCAGAAAAGCTGTCTGAAAAAATTTCCGAGATCACAGGCTGGAAATAAATTGATATTTTTGACTTTTATGTGATATTTTAACAAAAAGTTATTTTACATATCACATATGTCTTTTAAATATATTTCGTTGACATTTCACATATTTTACACAATAGGATATTACAATGTAACTGTAATCAAAAAACAGTTCATCCGAAAATTCGGACGTTTTAAAAAAGGTGGTATTAATATGTACGAAAACAACAACTATACTTATACTGCAAATTACAGTCCGGAAGAGCCCGAACCTCCTAAAAACGGCGGCAAGAAAGCTGCAAAGGCAGCGGCGCTTGTTCTTTCAGCTGCTCTGGTAGGAGGAGCTTCGGGATTTGGCGGTTCTTATATTGCAAATTCCATGCAGCAGCCGGCAGAGCAGACGATTTCGGAAAATTCACCGGCTGAAACGGAAAGCAAATCTATACAGACTGTTACCGCAGAACCTCAGAAATCCGACGGCAAGGAGGATACTTCGCTTGGAAATCTTCTTAATATAAATTCCAAAAACAGCGATGACCTTACTGACGCTGAGATAATCAAGAGAGCTACTCCGTCGGTAGTGCTTATAAATTCGACCTTTACAGAGGCAGGTCAGAAGGGTTCGGCAACAGGTATCGTTCTTTCCGAGGACGGCTACATCATAACGAACTGTCATGTTATACAGACAACATATGAAGATCTTGTAAGCAGCAATGCAAATACAAATCCTTTTTCAAGTCCGTTCAGCTTTTTCGGAGGAGGATACGAAGTAGAATCCAAGACCGTAAAAGCAGATAAGGTAATGGTCACAATGTCCGACGATTCCGAGCATGAAGCTGAAATAATCGGATATGATGAAAATACTGACCTTGCTATCATTAAAATAGATGTTGAGGGACTTATCCCGGCAGTAATAGGAAACAGTGACGATCTTGTGCTTGGTGAAAAAGCTATAACCCTTGGATATCCTCTCGGACTGGGACTTTCAGCTTCCGGCGGAATGATCTCAGGACTTGACAAGGAGCTTACTACTGAGCTTTCAAACGGCGGTACCGCTCCCATAACTCTTATCCAGACCGATGCGGCTATCAATAACGGAAACTCCGGCGGCCCGCTGCTTAACAGCAAGGGCGAGGTTGTGGGAATAACATCCTCAAAGATCGGCGGCGCAAATGTAGACAGCGTTGGTTTTGCGATCCCTATAACAGATGCAATGCCTATACTTGACGATCTTATGAACAAAGGCTATGTTTCTACACCTAAAATTGGCATTACGGGAACAGACATATCATCTGTCGTACAGCGTTACTACAATCTGCCTGTATCTTCCGGCGTTATGGTAGTTTCTGTTGAAGCAGGCTCATGTGCCGATGATGCAGGTATCGCGGAGGGTGACGTTATAGTAGCGGTTGACGGCAAGGACATAGACGGTATGGACAGCCTTGTTGCCGCTAAGAACAAGCATAAGCCCGGAGAGACAATGACCGTTACTCTTGCAAGAAATGACGGAAATATTGATGTTGACATAATTCTTGATGAAACTCCTGCAGAAGCAGAAGAATAGATCTGATAATTCCTAATTCCTTTTTTCAATACTTCCTTTCTTTGTAAAAAGTCAAGCCGCTTCCTGTTATTTCAGGTGGCGGCTTGGCTTATATTATGTAGTTTTCATTGGATAAAGTCAGATAATGTCAGAAAAAAATTTTATTTTTTTCAAAAAAAGTATTGACAATCAGTCCGAAAGATGATATAATAATAAAGCATTCTCAATAAGAGAAAGCAAATTTAATATCGCGGAGTGGAGCAGCTCGGTAGCTCGTCGGGCTCATAACCCGAAGGTCGTTGGTTCAAATCCAGCCTCCGCAACCAGATAACAAAACCGCCCGATACCGTTCAAACGGCTGTATCAGGCGGTTTTCTTTATGTATAAGCTGCCGTTCCGACTGCAAATTTGCGGTCGGAAATGCGGAAAAATCACACGAAATTCTTAAAAAATCACACGAAAAATCACACGAAAACAGGTTTTATCAGAAAACGAAATAAGCTACAAAGTCTAATATGTAAATCATTGGAAAGGACGTATTGCAGGATCAGGTGCAATATGCCCTTTTCCTATAAATGGATATTTAATAATTACCATTATCTTACAATATGCTAATGTGCGACTTTGTGAACAATTTGTAAAATTTGTTGAAAAATCTGTTTAGATATGGTATAATAATACTAATCCCTCATTAAAGTGTAGACAAAAAATTTGCACAAAATCCATATATGCAAGATTTTGCACAAATTTTTTGTACACTTTATAATCGGGAATTAGATAAAGCTAAAATTCAAGATCAAGTGAGGATACTTTTATGACCGACAAGGAATACAAAACAGCGGCTAAGGAATTTTCGGAGCGTTGGAAAGATAAGGGCTACGAGAAAGGCGAATCTCAGAAATTCTGGATAGATCTGCTTACAAATGTTTACGGTGTAAAAAATATTGCCGGATTTATCAGCTTTGAAGATCAGGTGCATCTTGACCACACAAGTTTTATTGACGGCTATATTCCGTCCACGCACGTTATGATAGAACAAAAAAGCCTTGGCAAAGATTTGCGCAAGGCTATAAAACAATCGGACGGAACTTACCTTAACCCGTTTCAACAGGCAAAACGCTATTCTGTCGAACTGCCCTACGATGACAGACCGCGCTGGATAATTACTTGTAATTTTGAGGAATTTCTCGTTTACGATATGAACAAGCCCAACGGCGAACCCGAACAGATATTGCTCAAAGACCTGCCGAAAGAATATTACCGCTTGAAATTTCTTGTGGACACAGGCGATGAAAATATCAAAAAGGAAATGGAAGTTTCCCTGCAAGCAGGCGAACTTGTGGGAAAACTTTACAACGCCATATTGAAACAATACAGAAATCCTGATGATCCCGATTCTCTGAAAAGTCTTAATATGCTTTGTGTGCGGTTGGTGTTCTGTTTGTATGCTGAGGACGCGGGAATTTTCGGCAGACATAATATGTTCCACGATTATTTGCAGAAATTTGAAGTGCAGAATGTCCGCAAAGGACTGATCGAACTTTTTAAAATTCTTGATACAAAAGAATGTGACCGTGATCCTTATGACGAATCGCCCGTATCGGAATTTCCCTATGTAAACGGCGGTCTTTTTGCAGATGAAAATATTGAAATACCGAATTTCAACGAGGAGATCGTTGACCTGCTGCTAAATAACGCAAGCAAGGATTTTGACTGGAGCGAAATTTCTCCTACGATTTTCGGCGCGGTTTTTGAAAGCACATTGAACCCCGAAACGCGGCGCAGCGGCGGTATGCACTATACGTCAATTGAAAATATCCACAAAGTCATTGATCCGCTTTTTCTTGACGATCTGAAAAATGAACTTGCCGAGATAAAGGCGTATAAGCAATCAAAAACGCGGAATGCAAAACTTTCAGAATTTCAGGACAAGCTGTCCTCGCTGAAATTTCTTGATCCTGCCTGCGGAAGCGGAAATTTTCTTACGGAAACATACATATCCCTGCGGCAGCTCGAAAATGAAGTAATAAAAATACTTTACGGCGAAGGTCTGATTTTATTTGAGGGATTAGAAGATGTTGTTCCGATAAAGGTTTCCATAGGGCAGTTTTACGGAATAGAAATTAACGATTTTGCGGTATCGGTCGCAAAGACCGCTTTGTGGATAGCGGAATCACAAATGATGCACGAAACGGAAGAGATCGTGCATATGAACCTTGATTTTCTGCCGCTTAAATCATATGCAAATATTGTTGAGGGCAACGCTTTGCGTATTGACTGGGAAAGCATTGTGCCAAAAGAAAAACTTTCTTATATTATGGGTAATCCGCCGTTTGTGGGTGCAAGAATTATGTCTGATCCACAGAAAAAAGATGTTATGGATCTATTTGACGGTGTAAAAAATAACGGCAATCTTGACTATGTTTCCTGTTGGTACAAAAAAACAGCCGATTATATGACAGGTACATATATAAGAGCAGCACTTGTTTCAACAAATTCTATTACTCAGGGGGAACAGGTCGCTATTTTATGGAAACACCTTTTTGAAAATGGTGTACATATTGATTTCGCATACAAAACATTTATATGGGACAGTGAAGCAAGTTTAAAAGCACACGTTCATTGTGTTATTGTCGGATTTAGTAAAGTGGCAAATGATAAGCCTAAATTTCTTTTTGATAATGATACTAAAAAAATCGTGAATAACATAAATGGATATTTAGTTGAAGCAGATGATATTGTAATTACCAATAGAAGTAATCCTATTTCTCCTGTTCCTCAAATGATATTTGGTAATATGCCAAATGATAACAAAGGCTTGTTAAGCAAATATACTGATGAACAAAAAAATGAAATAACTAAGAAATATCCTCAAGCTAATTCATTATTTAAACAATTTCTTGGAGCTGAAGAATTTATAAACAGTAAAATGAGATGGTGTTTGTGGCTTGTTTCTGTTTCACCAAAAATTATTTCAAACATTACTCCAATATATGAAGCGGTGCAAAATGTTAAACAATCAAGATTAAAAAGTACACGAAGTGCTACAAGAGAACAAGCAGCTACACCTATGCTATTTGGCGAAATACGTCAACCAAATACAAATTATATTTTAATACCTAGACATTCATCTGAAAACAGAAGATATATTCCAATTGGCTATGTTTCACCGGATATAATATGTGGGGATTCAAATATGATGATTCCAAATGCCACAATATATCATTTCGGAATATTAATATCAAATGTTCATATGGCTTGGATGCGAGCAGTAGCAGGACGGCTTGAAATGCGTTATCGTTATTCAAAAGATATTGTCTATAACAATTTTCCTTGGTGTACTCCTACTCCCGAACAAAAAGCAAAGATAGAGCAAACAGCACAGGGAATTTTAGACGCAAGAGAAAAATATCCCGACTGTTCTCTTGCTGATCTTTACGATGAAACCACAATGCCGCCTGAACTCCGCAAAGCACATCAGCTTAACGACAAAGCTGTTATGCAGGCTTACGGGTTCAGCATAAAAATGACGGAAAGCGAGTGCGTGGCGGAACTGATGAAGATGTATCAGAGGTTGAGTGAAAACAATTAAATTTGGAGGTGCTTTATGCCGAATTTATGTGATAAAATTAACTTTAGAGATAAATTAAATATTTTTATTAGTTCTGCAATGAATGATGAAAATGGATTTAACTGGAGAAAAACAAGAAAGGTAATTGAAGAACGGCTTAATGAGTGTCCTATTTTTAATGCATTTATCATTGAAGAACATGGCTCACCAATATCATCTACGCAATTATTTAAAAGTAAAGTAGAAATTTCAGATATTATAATACTATTTTTAAAGGATACTGTTCGTCAGGGAACGCTTCAAGAATTTGATATTGTAAAGAAAAAACATAAAAAGATGATTGCATATTTTATAAAATCAAATTGTGCTGATTTATCAATATCTGAGGTTAAAAGTGAAATCATTAATTTGGATTACTGTACATTTTATGAATATGATCCCAGTTCGGACGAAAAAATTGAAGATATAGTATTTAATCATATTATGGAAAGTTTAGTTGACTGGTATAGAATGGGAAAGATAATAACAGATGAAACATACACATTTACAAACATATCTCCATATGTCAATTCCTTACCTAAGTTAATTTTACAAAATTTTAATAGCTGCTATGGCAAAACATTTGATATCCTGAATATTAAAATATATGGTAATAAGAATAAAGACAATAAAGAAAAATCAAAATTACATGATATTGGAATTGATATGTTAAAGTGGTTATTAACTGGTAGCGATTTCCCTTCAAATGAAGAATTTAATCAAATTGTTCTTTCCATGAAAGAGTTATTTAATGATACTCTTTGGCTGAAAAAAAGATGGGAAGCTTGCAAGTGTATGGCTAATAACAATTTTAAGCAAGCATTGAAATATGAAAGTGCTGCATTAGAACTTGCAGAAAAAGGTAATCTCCCTGAATGGATAATAACAGATATACTTATTGATTGTAGAAATATAGCTAATAGTATTTATCCGTTCAACGGTAAAGATTATCAAAAAAGATTATCTGAAATAAATGAACTTGTATACTTTCCAGGATTAGATCGTTTTTGTTATAACTTATTTAATGATACTATTGATGAATATCAACGCGAATCATTTAAATCAAGAGGTGAAATTAGATTTGGAAACAATCTGAGAGATATAATAACAGAATTTGAAAATTGTTTATTTATTTCTATGTTATATGGATCATATACTAAAATTGTTTCAGCAAGAGAAGCGTTAGAAAAAGTATTATATCATTTTGGAATCATTTATAATGGCCATAATTTTATGTTCATAGCTGCAAAATTACAGGTATTGTGTGGCAATAGCAAGAAATTTGAAAAGATTGTTAATCACGAATGGGAATCAATCGGAAACGAATTAATAACAAATGCTAATGATCTTTTAACACTTGCAATAAAATTATCTAATGACGATATTATATTAGTAATCATAAAAAAATTTATTGTATATTTTAATGATCAATCAATTAAATTGGCAACGGATTATTTATTGAATTTATCACTTAAAACAGAATATGACAGAGGAGACAATATTATTAAAGCAATAAACTTCGCAATTGATATAATGAGCAGCGAAGATATTATTAAAATTCTCATAAATTTGCTTAAGCGAAAAGTCATACAAACGTATAAAGTATTTACGGAAACACTTATCAACTTAGATATTTCTAATGTTGACGATAATATCCTATATGACTTTTGCGATATTATAAAATGTAATGCCGAAGAAATTGTTAAAAATAACGGAAATCCTCAATATATTGCCGTATTAATTAATCAAAGATCAGATATTTTTAATTGCCTAAAAAATGTTCCAAATAATGGGCTTGTTGATGATGAATTAATAATTTTTGATATAAATACTAATTCTAATTATGATAGTAAGAGATGGCAAGAAATATTGTGTTGCCAAATTTACGATATTGAACAGCAAATGAAAATAAATTCCAAAGAAGGATTTTACTCAGAATTTTATACAAAACCATTTATGACCGTAAAAAGTTTTATAGAATCAACGCATTGCAATTTTATGGATATTAAGGAGATAATTGATGATAAGCTTATTCCGCTGTGCATTCAGATATTAAAAAATAATATTGTTATTTCATTGACAAATGAATGTGTTGATTGCCTTATAAGTATAGTTATTAAATGCAAGAAAAATAAATTTTCTATTTCAACCAATTTAATTGATTTTCTTAATTCAAGTGAAGATATAGCAGATAGATTAAGCTATACATTTTCACCATTTAATGGAGATTTGTCAAACAGCATTAAATATAGATATTTAATGCTTAAAATGCTATGTATGGTGGATGTAAGAGAGGAGATGTATTATAATTATCTTAATTATTTTAATAAAAATGAATTAGATCGTATTGCAATTTCAGAATGTTTAAAAGAATATTTTGATATTATGAGGGATAATATTTCTGATCCAATTTTGGTATCATTGGCGTTTTTATTGAGTAATGATTCTTCATACGAAGTTCGTGTGAATGCGTGTGTTTGCATGTATTGTTTAACATTAAATAAAGAATATTCAAATCTTTCGTATTTAAAATTACGAGAGTTATCAACTGATACACACCCAAATGTAAGATATAAATTATTGGAAATATATAAAAATGATTATATGGCACGAGATGATAAAAAATATAGAGATATAATTTCTAATTTGGTAAATGATGCACATTATTTAATACGTCTAAAAGCAAACGAGGTACTTTTATAAATAATTAACAGCTTATATATGCAAATTATTTATGGCAATCCGCAATAAGATTTCATAATAAATAATTTTAAAATTTACAATAAAATATAACAGAAAAAAATACTTGACGAGCTTATAAAGATGATCAGAGGTTAAGTGGAGGAGAGTAAAATGGAAAAAATTAGTTTATTGATATTTCAATTTATCTGTATTTAAAAATTGTGAACATAATAAATGATATTGTATATAGAAATTGAGGCGATTACATTTGTATATTCATTCTATAAAAATTATTAACTATAAGTCTGTTGGTACACAAAAAAACGAACTTATTCTTGAACCCAAAATCACTGCAATTATTGGGAAAAACGAGAGTGGGAAAAGTAATATTATAGAAGCTTTATCAAAAATCAATCTTCTTGGTTTTAATAAGGAAGCTTTTACTCCGCAAACAAATAATAAAGATGTTACGGTAAATGACATGGCTTTTCAGATCACGTTAAAACCGCAATATAATGAAAAAGATGACAATTATATAAATAAAATGGATTCAATCATAATTATTGATCCACAATCTTATAAGGCTACAGGCGGTATACTATTTTACTATAACAATAATTGTGGGAAAAAGATTAAAGAACTAATGGAGATATTAGGTGAAAACCCTTTTAAATTGACTGATCAATCATTAGAAAACTATAAAAAATTCATAAATGCACTTATATCAAATAAATATTTAGATATACCAACCATTAATCAAGGACTGTCTGTTTACAAAGGGAAATTGAACACTATAGATAAAAGTAAAATAGATGATGTAACAAAAATATATAATGAATTAGAAATGCTTTGGAATAAACTAATAAATTTTTTACCAACCATTTTTTATACAGATATTAATAAAACTCTAAAAGATGTATATAACTATGATGATGCTAAGAGAGAATTAACAACATCTACATCAAATAGTTTGCTTTTTGATATAGTAAAATTATTAGATATTAGTGCTGAAGATTTTTTACAGGCAATAAAAAATGGACATGATGGAAATAAAATTGCAATTAGAAATAAAATAAAGAGAAAGTTAAATAAGATTATAAATACAGATTTTAAACAATTTTATAATGCTGAATCAATATACTTAGATGTAGATTTTAATAATAACAACGCAATATTTACTGTTAAATCAAATGAAGGAAATGCATTGCTGCTCTCCGAACGAAGCAATGGATTGCGTTGGTATTTAAATACATATATTAATGCAAAAGCAAATAATTTAATAGGAAAAAATGTTGTATATTTGTTTGATGAGCCTGGAATTTACTTGCATATAAATGCTCAAAAAGAGTTGCTGAAATTTTTTTATAATTTATCGGAAAATGGTAATCAAATAGTATATACTACTCACTCGCCATATATGATAGATACTGATAATGATGGTATCTACAGGATACGTGCGATTGAAAAAAATAATGATGGTTTTACTTACATACATAAAACAGCATATGATTCTGAATTATCCATTAAATGCAGAGAGGATACACTTGCTCCAATTATAAATGCTATTGGCATGAATTTTGGAAGTATGTTTGGACCGTCACAAGGTAAGCTGAACATTGTAACCGAAGGTATTAGTGATTATATTTATCTGCATACCATGGCAAAATTATTAAAATATGATATGGATTCAATTGCATTTATTCCATCACAGGGAGCAAGTAATATAATTAATATTTGTACTATCTTGTATGGGTGGGGATGTGATTTTATAGCTTTGTTTGATTATGATAATGAAGGAGTTGTAAAAGGTGGAAAAGTGTTTGAAGAAAAGTTTGGTGGTTTTTTTGAAAACAATTACTGTTATACTAAAGAAATAACTAAAGATGAATTGAATAACAAAACTTATATTGAAAACCCATTTACAATTGAGGACGTACTAACAAAGTCAGAACTTGATAGATTTGAAAATAAAAATAATATTTCAAAAGATATTAGCAAAGCATTATTAGCCAAATTGTTATGTAATGCTATTAATAATAAAACATATAATGTGGGAGATGAATGTAAAGATAATTTCAAAAAATTGTTAAGCAGAATAATTCGTAAATAATTTTTTGTACAACTGAAAGGTGTTCGTTTTATTCGTTTTGCAAATTTATTTTAGCCGGAGTTGCTTAACATTATGTAGCAATCCGATATATCAATTTATCATTTGTGGGTTTTCAGATGATATTTTTCTAAGATTGTCAACCAATGCAGGGAACTCAAATATTGGTATTTTGTATGTTTCACAAACCTGTTTGGCAAGGTCAATATATTTTTGGGCATTGTAAGGTTCATGATTGCTCATATAGAAATTTCCGAGATTGTTATAAATATTAAAGCACAATGCAACTTCTCTTTTTGAATAATCCCGCTTAAATTCAAGGACGTCAGGAACGAGTTTCATTGCCTTCCTTGTAAATTTTATTGCACTTGCGGAACTGTTTTCAAAAAGCATTGCATATGCTGCTTTTGACATAAAATATACTGCTTTGGAAAGATCGTCCGAAATATTGTCAAAATGCTTTTCCATTTCCGAAATGTATAAGAGCATTCTGTCTTTATCTTCAAAAGTTTCTGCATAAGGACAAGCATTTACTAAAAAATAAAAGTAACGTTCAATATCATTTTTCTTTGCAAACTCAACGATCCTGTCGGAAATTTCAAGAATTACGGCTTGCCGCATAATATTTCTTTCACTATATAAATGATATTGAAATTCTCCTATAAGAGTATCTAAAAAATTCTTTATATTGTCCATATCGGGAGAAAAATCAGCGGCGGCAGCTTCGGAAATAAGTGGGTGAACAGTTATCAGATGATCTTCGTAATTGACTAATCCGATCTCATTAAGTTCGTTTACTTCATTCATATTTTTTAGATCCGTAAGCTGCATAAAGTATCTGTCGGTTATACCTGAAACAGGTATAAGTGAAAGCAGCCGCATAACATTTTTCTGCTCGTCCGTAAGAGCAAAAAGTCTGAAAAGCTGATGAATGTGTTCATAATAAGTAGCCGACTTGTCCTTTCGTATTTTGTCGGAAATGTCAAGTGAAACGTGTTCTGTCCGTATCTTTTCCAGAAGTTCATCGGCTGAATATGTGCTTTTCTTCATTAATCGCAAGATCAGTTCACAGGCGAGTGTGTGTTCATGCAGAGCCGAAAAAATTTCTCTCAAAACTTCTTTATCTGCGTATTTTACTTCAAGTTGTTCTGCCATTTCAAAAAACGAATCTATGTCAATATTCCTGATTTCAAGAACATCAAAATCATTTTCCAGATGAGTTCTTGTTGTAAATATTATCTTACAGCTAAGTTCAAGAATATCATTAAAATTCAAATCATCATCCGGGAAAATATCAAAATTATCTATTATTATAAGCGTATCACTACCCATTGTACGCAGATAATCCAAATGCCGAGAATACAAGTTTTCAATGGTTTCATCAGGTCTATCACCTTTGAAATTGATGTACGCTATTGTATTTTTCAGATTTTCCGAAAATGTCAGGAACAAAATATTTGTGAATTTTGACTTTTTATCCCTGATAAATTTTTTTACAAATTCACTTTTCCCAATACCGCCGATACCTGAAATGAATATTTTATCGTGAGCTTCAAGCATTTCTGATAATGTTTGAAGCTCTTTTTTACGTCCGCAGAAATATTTACAGCATGATATGGCAGGAATATTTATTCTCTCCGACATCAGCGGCGATCTTGCGTCGGGCTTGTTGGGACGATTAAGTGAAAATATTACAACATCTGCAAGGAATGAAGAAATTTCATTTTCTGTTTTCGGATATTTGCTTAAAAGAAGTTCTCTGTCTTTATCGTCCATACTGTCGGAAATTATCAGATCACGGACAGCGGAGCATGAGCCGAATTTATCCGATATGTTCGGAAGTATCAATTCGCGAATATCTTTTGACATTAAATTGCGGTTTTCGGGATCGTTGTAATAAAGTCTGCACTCTTTCTCAACAGATTTCTTTCCGCTTTTTATTTTTGAAACCGTATATTCCTCAACAGAAAACAGTTTACGGCTTTCAACAAGATAGCTGTTAAAAATGTTGATATATATCTGATTATGGGTAACAGCCGTTGAATAGTCGGCTATAAGAGAAAGTACGGCAGGAAAATCCAAAACACTCATTTTCAGCACCTCCGAAATTCGGGCAACTTTTGGGCAACTTTTTGTCCTGTCAGGACTGTTCAAAAAAAGTTATACTGTAATTACAGGCGGACGAATACCGTTCACCGCGGGAACGGTACAGTTTATCTGTAATAAGTATATCACATGGAGGTAAAAAATGCAAGTATTCAAAAACTTAAAGATAATCGGGATAGATCACGGTTATGGCAACATCAAAACGGCAAATACCGTAACGCCCACGGGAGTCACTGTTTACGATACTGAACCGACATTTGAGGGAAATGTTCTTTTCTATGACGGACTGTACTATCGCTTTGGTGAGGGACACAAGCCGTTTATTTCCGACAAGACCGAGGACAATGATTTTTATGCTGCCACACTTTTCGGGATCGCCAAAGAATTGTCAAGGGAAAATATCTATGAAGCGGACGTTTACATTGCCGCAGGATTGCCCTTGACGTGGGTTAAAAGTCAAAGGGAGGATTTCAGAAAATATCTTCTGAAAAACTCCGAAGTGACTTTTACTTTCAAGAAAAAACGTTTTGAGATACATATTGTAGGCTGTTCCGTCTATCCGCAGGGTTATGCGGCGGTGATCGGCAAACTTGGCGAAATGAACGGCGTAAATATGCTCGCAGATATAGGCAATGGCACAATAAACATTATGTATATCAACAACAAACGCCCCGTGGAAAGCAAGTGCTACACTGAAAAGTTGGGAATAGATCAATGTATGACAGCCGCAAAGAACGCTGTTCTTGACAAATTCGGAATTAAGATAGAAGATACGATAATTGAAAACATTATCCGTAACGGCAATGCCAATATCGGCAAAAAGTATCTTGACTGCATTACGGCGCAGATCAGGATTTATTCCGAAAAGGTTCTTGAAACTCTTGAAAAGTACGAGTATAATTCCGAACTTATGAAATTATACATAACAGGCGGCGGTGTTTCGGTCATCAAAAATTTTGCAGAAATTGATCTTTCCAACGTTGTGCTTATTGAAGATATTTGCGCGGCGGCTAAAGGCTACGAAACAATTTGTCTTAATTCGTTAAGGAGGAGCAGTTGATGATCTGGAGCACAAATTTAAGATTCAATCTTGATAAATCACCATACCGTGAAGCATATGCTCTCCTTAAAAACATGGACAGGAAAACTCACAAGTCTATTAATAAGGTCGTTGCAAATGCAGTAACGGAATATTTCAAACGGCTTGAAAGATTGGAAACCGATCCGTATTTTGAAACACGGGAACGAGAAGAAACTTTTGTGAACCGCATTGTTGATGCCGTAAGGATCAGCGTTGAAAAGGCTATGCCGACTTTTATGGCGGCGTATATTTCAAGCAAATTATCGGAATTTTCTTTTATCGAAAAATCTGCTTCAAAAAACGGCAGTTCCGATACCGCCGAAAGCGAGATAGATTTCGATTTTGTAGGAAATTAATGCGCTGTCGGTACGGTTTTAAAATTGAGCGGTATCACTGACTTGCTGATTTTATACCGATTTTTAAATGTGTTTTTCTCATCAAAATTATCGGTATCATTTTAAAGCAGGAGAATGTATTTTCTGAAAAAAGCAGTATCGGTAAATGCAAAAATCGGTATCGGAAAGAAAATGTTTGCTGAAAGAGAGTGTACTTACTGCGGCAATACGCCGCAGTAAGTACAGATTTTCACAGACAAAAAGCAAAAACGGATAGCCACAAATGGCTATCCTGATCGCTCCGTAGGAGAGAAAAGCGAGGTACGTCAACAGGCTATCCAAAGTCCGCCTGTTGACCGCCGCAAGCGGCGCCTCGTTCGGGGGGGAATCCCCCGAATGCCCCCAAAAAGATGTGTGCGAAACCGCACGGAAAGGATAAAAATATGGAAGAAAACAGATTGCGAAACAAACAAATGATAGTACGGCTCACGGAAAAAGAATTTGCCGAATTTATCTCAAAAATGAAAAGATCAGGTTCAAAAAGCCGTTCCGACTTTATTATGGCACTTGTACGCCATAAAGATATAATCGTTCCGAATGGTCTTACAGAGCTTACTACCGAATTGAAAAGACAAGGCAATAACCTTAATCAGCTTGCAAGACATTTCAATCAGACAGGTGAACTCGGCGGAATTTTTGAAATTACAATTGAAAGTTGTGTCAAAGCATATGAAGAAGTAAGACTTTTTATCTGCAAGCTGAACAGGAGGATATAATATGCCGATATTCAAGGCTGCCGAGAGTAAAAAGTGCAAAGGCAAGGGCGGTTTTAAAACTTCGCCGCGTCCTACTCTTACATATATAACTCAAAAGGCATATATGGTTTCCTCAATTATGCTTAATGATAAAACGGACTACGCGAAGCAATTCAGAATGACGGCTGATATGTTCGGAAAAGCACAAAGCAAAAACAGCAGAAAGTTTTATCACTTCATTCATTCTTTTTCGCCGGAAGATAATATTTCTCCCGAAAAAGCTCATGCCTTGACAGAAGAATTGTGCAAAAAGTTTTTTTCGCATAGTGAAATTGTTATTGCAACTCACAATGACCGCAGGCATATTCATTCTCATATTGTGATCAATTCCGTAAATTTTGACAACGGAAAAATGTTGCAGATCTCGCCGAAAAGATACACTGAAATTAAAGATTTTTCTAACGAAATAGCAGAACGTGAAAATCTTACCGTTGTAAATTTTCGTAAACCTACAAAAGAAGCTGTACGTCAAAGTCAAGCGGAAAGGCAGATAATTCTTCGGGGAGGAACAAGCTGGAAACAGGAATTGACGGAAGTTATCGATCTTGCACTTAAATTTGTTTCCTGCATTGAAGATTTTGAACGATTTCTCAAACAATACGGGATCGTTCTTACACGCAATACAGAAAAAACGATTGCCTACAAGCACCCACAAAAAGCAAAAGCTATCCGTGGAGAAAAGTTAGGCGCAAAATACACGAAAGGAGCGATATTAAGTGAGTTTAATAAACTTGCAGACAGGAGCAACAGCGGCGGAAGAAAAGATTTCGGTGGATACGGACAGGATGATCTCGGAATTACAGACGCGGATATACAAGCAGGATTTATTGATCAGGAAATTGAACGCAGAAGCCGACAGAATGAGCGAGCAGTACGGGAACAGCAGGAACTTGACCGAAGAAATAGAGAACTTGAAGCAGAAGCTGAACGAGAGCGAGAACGGCAGGAAAGATTCAGAAGAAACCGCTATTCGCGCTGAAAGTGAAAAGAAAGCCTTGCAAAATGAGATCGAACGTTTAAACAAAAGACCGCCGCGGATCGAATATAAAGACAGATGTTACCGCTGCGATCAGGATAAGTATCAATATGCTTTAGCTCAACTTGAAAAGGAACAGTTCATACTCAAAGGAATACAAAGCAAAGCAGAAGCAGACCGCGATTATTTCAATCGCCTTGTAAATCGTTATGATTCTGTCATAAATGAACGTGTAGCAAAAATAGTAAAAAGAAAAACCATTCCTCAAAGAATATCCGCTTTTGCAGAACACATTACTGCACATACAAATACGATATTTTTCTTTGCCCCGTTGCTGTACGCTTTATTTGTTACTGTTCTTGCGCTTTTAAGAAATACCGTTGTAATAAATGATTTTATTCTGGCGGTAAAAACGGCAGGTAGCTCTTTTATCAAGGTATTCAACAAAATTAAATGGCTGCTTTCAGAAACGGCAGAGCTTACGGCATACATTGATAACGTTACTGCACAAAAAATTTTCCGGTGGGTAATACCGATACTGCTGATATTTGCAATTTTAACGGCGATATTCTTTATCGGGAAGTTTGCTTTTAAATTTATTCGTGCAGTAATAAAAAATTTCAAGGAAGAAATTTTCACCAAAACTGTTCTTGCATTTTTACTTCTTGATCTTGGCACGATAGTTTTTATGGGCGATATGGTAAAAACAGTTATTCATTTGAATTTGTTTCTTATGTTTATAATTGCATTGATTTCTTTTATATTGCTTAAGATCACTGTTCCGATCATTATTTACTTACTTGTAAAACATTTTGAGAAAGGAGATCAACGATAATGAAAAAGGAGAAACGTATAGCGTTATATAAAAAGATATGGTGTAAGATCAGGTATTGGCAAAGTATAAAAGATGTTACAGATGCTGAACTTGCAGCTTGTTTGCGCGTATCGGAACGTACTTTGCACGAGTATGACAAAAATGCCAAAAACATCACTCTTGAAAAAATTGACAATTTTCTGTATTTAAATGGTATGGAATTTGCCAATCTAATGGAACTTTGAAAAAATAAAAAAAGTCTGGACAAATTTTACAGAATGTGATATAATAGCATTATTGTAGCTATATTTCGCGTTCTGTAAAAACAGAAAGGAAATATTATGAAAGCTCAAAAACTTCCATCGGGAAATTATAGGGTACAGGTCGTTGCAGGATTTGATCAGAACGGCAAGCGTATTGTCAGATCATTTACAGCGGATACGGAAGATGCTGCTCTGAAAATGGCAGAACACTTCAAACAGGATCGTGAGGACGAACTGAACGGAAATGTTACTCTTGCAAGAGCAATGGAATTGTACATTGACAGCCGAGAAAACATCATTGAAAAAACTACTGTCAGAAGTTATCGCCAGATAAAGCAGAACTGCTTCAAGGGCATTATGGACATGAAGCTTTCCGCGATCCGAGCGATAGACATACAGAGAGCAGTTAATCTTGAAAGCGCAAGAGTAAGCCCAAAATATGTAAAAAACGCTTATGGGCTGCTGAAATCGGTTCTGAAAATTTATGAAGTGAACATCAATCTCAATAATATCCATCTTCCGAAACAAGTAAAACATGAAAAAGAACTGCCAAGTTTTGAAACCATGTTCGGCATTGTCCATGGGACAGAGATCGAGTTACCATGCTTGTTGAGTTCATGGTTGAGTTTACGGGTAGGCGAAGTAGTCGGGTTACAATTCAGAGATATTGACACACAAGCACGCACACTTAAAGTCAGACGAACGATAATTCAGACACTTGCAGGAGAAGAAGTCCGAGAGGGCTGTAAGACGGAAAAAAGTGTAAGATGTTTAAACGTTCCCGATTACCTTTTTCA
This sequence comes from uncultured Clostridia bacterium, assembly GCA_947627905.1. Taxonomy (GTDB): domain Bacteria; phylum Bacillota; class Clostridia; order Oscillospirales; family Ruminococcaceae; genus RGIG8773. The sequence goes on along the minus strand of CANQXX010000003.1, from coordinate 68,358 downwards.
GATGATAATGGCAATACCTCATACCAATGAAACGGATTTCATAGTTAAGCTGTCGCGAAAAGCCATTTACAGCAGGTTTAAACGCATGATGGCAAAAAACGGATATGATATAACGTTTCACGATCTGCGCCATTTGAATGCAAGCGTTATGCTTATGCTTGGTATTCCCGATAAGTATGCTATGGAACGAGGCGGTTGGTCAACGGATCACATTCTTAAAAATGTTTACCAACAGACTTTTACCGAAGAACGCATAAAAGTAGACCAAGCCATTGACAGCTATTTCAACGGTATCATTCAACAGAGCAGTGATACACAAATGTGATTTTTCCCCAATCACACAAAATGTCACACAGTTTCGGTCAAACGGCGGTATAGATTGAAAATATCCGGTTTTTTCAGAGGTTCAAATCCAGCCTCCGCAACCACTTAAAAACCCGTAAACAAGCCGTTTGCGGGTTTTGTTATTTTTTGACAGATACACGGTTTTAGTGCTTTTCTAACACTTTTCTAACGGCTTTCTAACACTTTCCTGACGGCTTTTTGTTAGAAATAATTGGTTGCATAATCAGAAAGAAAATCTTTCATCATAGATATTCAATGATTTCCATTTTTTTACAATATACTGATATGCAATTTTGTAAACAATTTGTAAAATTTGTTGAAAAATCTGTTTAGATATGGTATAATATTGCCAATACATATGGTTATTGTTAATACCTGCCATTTCCGGATTATTATCCGGAATTATCGGAATAATTTTAATAAAAAAATATAATTTAAATTTAAAAAAGTATAATTCAATTTATTTTATAAATATGGTAATACAGCTTGTGGCAGGAATTATTTTAATGTTGATATTTGGCATTATTGCACCTGTAGTTATAATAATTGTTTCAATTATTTATTTAAATACTTATGAACTTGCTTTTATGATCAAGCTTATTGCTCAATATCATCTGTATCTGTTTCTTCATCGTCGGAAGCTGACGACGTACCAAAATTAGTAAGCATTTCTTTCAGAGCAGAAGCCTGTCCGTTGAGTTCCTCGGAAGCTGCTGCGCTTTCCTCGGCATTTGCAGCGGCGGAGGATACATATTCGGCAATGATGTTGATCTTTTCGTTCACATCTTCTATGCAGCTGTTCTGATCGTGGGATTCCTCATTGATACGGTCGATTATACCGTCGATCTCGTTGGTGTGTTCAACGACTTTTTTAAGAGCAGCTGACGCTTCTTCGGCATATTTCAGACCTCTGCTGACGGCTTTTGCGGAATGTTCGATAAGTTCAGATGTTTGTACAGACGCTTCCGAACTTTTTCCTGCAAGGTTCCGCACCTCATCGGCAACAACTGCAAATCCCCGTCCGGCAGAGCCTGCACGGGCTGCTTCAACAGACGCGTTAAGAGCAAGTATATTTGTCTGGAACGCAATGTCCTCAATAGTTCCGATTATATTTTTTATTTCTTCCGACGCACTGGAAATTTCTTTCATTGCTTCAAGAAGATTATTCATCTGTTCATTGCTTTTTCTTACTGCGTCGGCAGTATCTTTGGCAATACTTCTTGCATTGTCCGTGCTGGCAACGTTTCCTGTGACTTTTTCGGATACAGTTTTCATCTCGGAAACGATATCGTTTATTACCGCAGTCTGCATGGAAACTGATTCCGCAAGCTGATTAGCGCTGTCTGCTACTCCTTCTGCGCCGCCGTAAACGGCTTCAGAAGCGTTTTCTATCCCCTCGAATACCTGTCCGAGAGAATTGGAAATATCATCAAGGGATTGCTTGATCACTGCATAATCTCCAAGATATTCCACACTTGAATCATTGTTGAACTGTCCGTGGGAAATGTCGCTGAGCCTTTCGGAAATATCTTCTATGTAATCTTTCATTACCCGGTTGTTTGCTTCTATGGTACGGCATACTCCGCTTATCTCATCGTTGCCTTCGTAATCGAAAAATACGTCCAGATGTCCCTGTGCAACGGTCTTGGCAGTGTCGGAGACCTCCGAAAGCGGATCAAACGCCCTTTTGAGCAGAACGGAAACATAAGCGGCAATAATGCTGCTGAAAATGACCGTCATTGCTGCAAATATAACTATCATATAGAACATTCCGCTGTTATATTCCATATAATTCATGGCATAGCCCAACTTCCAGTTTACCAGTGTCATTCCTGTCTGGGCAAATTTGATCTTTTCACCGTTATGATCTTTCAGAGTTGTAACATTTCCGTTACCAAGAGTGACGGAATAACCCTCCATAACATCGGAGAGATTTGTTGATACGGTATTTTCATCTGCGTCTGCATAGGGCATAAAATCATTGTTCTTATGTATGATTATGGAGCCGTCCTCTTTGGTAAGTACAGCATAGCCGTTTTCGTCTATATGCAGGGAATAAACTATCTTTCCTATCTCGTCTATAAAAATATCCCTTGCAAGAACGCCTATTACTTCATCGTCTATTTTTATCTTGACTGCGCAGGTGATGACCTGTCTGCCGGACTGAGCGTCTGTGTAAGGATCGGCAATTACTATGCCGTCGGCAGCGATAGCGGCTTTATACCAGTCTCTTGTTGTAGGGTCATATTCGCCGGGAGCAGGTTCCCAGCCGTCGCCGAAAACAGCACTTCCGTCGGCATATCCGAGGTAAACGTCGTATGATTCCGGATCTCTTTCGATACAGTCTACTAAAAACGGCTGGCATTTGGATTTGTCAAGGGCATAGCCGCGGTCAACTATTTCTTCTGCTATAAATTGAGTGAGCGTAATCTTTTCTTCAAGCCATGACTGCAATTTTGAACTGCATTCATCAAGCTGAGCTATAGCCATACGGTTAGTCTGCCTCTGACTGACAAAGGAAGTTATAACACAAGCCGAAATGGCAACAAATGCTATCGAGATCATGGAAATAAGATATATATGAGATCTTATTTTTGCTTTAAGACCGTTATTTTTTTTGTTTCGCAAATCTATCACTCCTACAAGCAGGTATTTTCATTATTATAGCACATTCCTTTCAAAATAGCAAGATTTTCAAAAAAATTTGCATGAATAATTTGCAGATTATTGTCACATAAGCCGTATACGCTTTTATTCCGGGTGTTTGCGGAGCCGTTCACTAAAGACGGCAGCCTGTATTTGCTGTTAAAAATATCCATTTTTATTTGCAGCAGGCGGCACAGTATTGACAGAATATGAATTTTTATGTTATAATAACAAAAAATCGGAATGATATATTTTTGAATGTCGTAAAAAATAATGAAGGCTGATAAAAATGAGGAGATCTATTGCTTTTTTATTATGCTGCTGTATAGCGTCAATTCTGTCAATGGCAATATACTATGTGACGGACAAAAATTATGAACTTGCGATACCGACTATCGTTACCCTTTCAAGCGACCAGATGGCAGGAGAAGGCTATACTGATGCTCCTGCTGCCGACGACAGCGACATATGGGAGGACGGCGACAAGGATTTTTCATATGCTGATGCTCCGGAAAACACTGAAACTGTCACTGAAATAGATTTCCCGATAGATATAAACACCGCTTCCGCAGACGAGCTTGTTTATATAAAAGGAATAGGCGGAACGATCGCCGGAAATATCATTTCATACCGTGATGAACACGGATATTTTTATTCTTTGGAAGAACTGCTTAATGTTGACGGGATAGGCGATAAAAAGCTGGAAGATATCCGCGAATTTATCTTCATATCGCCCGAAATAGCTGCGCAGGCTGACAAAAGCGGAAATCCCGATGAAGATACGGAAAAGCATGATACCGGTAAAGATATTCAGATACTTCATATTGAGCTTAATTCGGCTACCGAAGAAGATCTGATGCAGATAAGCGGAGTAGGAGAATCTCTTGCTTCTGCTATCGTTGAATATGCGGATACGACAGGATTTAACAGTGTTTCTGACCTTATGAATATTGACGGCATAGGTGAAAAAAGACTGGAAAACATCGCGCCGTATGTCTATGTTGAAAAAAGCGTTCCGGAAGAATGACCGTACATATTTTTGACCTGAGAAAGAGATGAAACCATGAAAAATATAACTTGTATGCTTGGCGCCGCTGCCGGAGATATTGCCGGTTCGCCGTATGAATTTCATAATATAAAATATAAGCTGGACAGTTCAGAGCTTATAATTCCCCGGAGCAGGTTTACCGATGATACGGTAATGACCTGTGCAGTTGCAGACGGTATTATGAAAGGATTGCAAAATGCTCCGGAAAATTGGTCCGACAATGAGACGATCATTAAAAAAACAGAAAATTCCATAAAAGAGTCTCTTGTTCTTTATGGCAGGAAATTTCCCGATGCAGGTTACGGCGGAAGATTTTACAGGTGGATATTTTCTGACGTACATGAACCTTATAACAGTTGGGGGAACGGTTCGGCAATGAGGGCTTCTTTTGCGGGCTGGGCGGCGGCAACTTTAAAAGAAGCTGAGCTTCTGGGCGAAATTTCCGCAAGAGTGACGCATGACCACCCGGAGGGTATCAAGGGAGCAAAGGCCGTTGCCGGTTCAATATTTCTGATGAGAACAGGAGCTTCAAGATCCGATGTAGAAGAGTATGCTTCGGGATATTATGATTTGGATTTCACACTTGACGAAATACGGAACGGATATGAATTTGACGTTTCCTGCCAAGGCTCTGTTCCGCAGGCGATAAAAGCGTTCCTTACGGGAAATGATTTTGAAGATGTTATTTCCGAAGCAATTTCCATAGGCGGTGACAGCGATACCATAGCTGCAATTGCCGGAAGCATAGCGGAAGCTGTTTACCCGATCCCGGAGTGCCTGAAAGAAAAGGCCATTGCAAAACTTGACGGTTTTCTGCTGGAAACAATTGAAAGGGCAAATGAATTTCCGGGGAAATGATGTTTTTCTTCGGAAATATTTTCTTAATAAAAATTTACCGATATGGTATAATTTTTTCGCTGAAGCCTATTGCAAATATGCAGAAGGTGTGTTATAATATCATCGTGACCGGAAAGATATTTCTGACCGGAAGCGTGAATTTAATAGGTTCTGCACTGACTTCCGAAGTTTTTCTGAGGAGAAAGGCATGGCTCATAATGTAAATTTGTTACGCTGTATCTGCGCCTGCCGTTAAATGTCGGCAGGCGTTTTTGATTTGGAGGAATGTAATGGAAACAAGAGTTGCGCTTATAGGCATAGTTGTGGAAAATTTCGATTCCGCACAGAAGATCAATGATATACTGCACCATTACGGTCAGTACATAATCGGCAGAATGGGTATCCCGTATAAGGAAAGAAATGTTTCAATAATAAGCGTTGCGGTGGACGCTCCTACCGACGTTATAAGCGCCATGTCAGGAAAGCTCGGCAGACTGGACGGCGTTTCAGCAAAAACGGTTTATGCCAGATTATCGGAGAATGAAAATGGACAGGATTAACGCGCTTATAGATAAACTTGAAAAGGAACATATTCTTTCAGGATCGGAATTTACGGAAATTATCCGGGATCATGCTCCGGAAAACGATGAATACCTTTTTGCAAAAGCAAGGGATATACGGGAAAAAGTCTACGGAAAAGCGGTCTATATGCGTGGACTTATTGAATTTACCAATTACTGCAAAAATGATTGTTTCTACTGCGGTATAAGGCGGAGCGCAAAAAATGCCGAGCGCTACCGGCTTTCTAAAGAACAGATACTGGAATGCTGTGAAACGGGTCATGAGCTCGGATTTCGCACGTTCGTACTGCAAGGCGGCGAGGACAGCCATTATTCCGATGAAATGATATGCGATATAGTTTCGTCGATAAAAAAGCAGTTCCCGGACTGTGCGGTAACGCTTTCTATAGGCGAAAAAAGCCGCGAAAGCTACGAAAAATATTTTGCCGCGGGCGCAGACAGGTATCTTCTTAGGCATGAGACCGCCAATAATGGGCATTACCATAAGCTGCACCCTAAAGAACTTTCCCCGGAGAACCGCAAGAGATGTCTTGACGATCTTAAAGATATCGGCTTCCAGACAGGCTGCGGATTTATGGTTGGTTCGCCCTTCCAGACGGCGGAAAATCTTGCGGAGGATCTTATTTATATTCACGATCTGCAGCCGCATATGGTGGGGATAGGTCCGTTTATCCCGCATCATGATACGCCGTTCAAAGACGAAAAAGCAGGAACTCTTGAAATGACCCTGCTAATGCTGGGACTGGTACGGCTGATAGTTCCGCACGTTCTTCTTCCGGCAACAACAGCTCTTGGGACAATTCACCCCAAAGGCAGGGAAAAAGGCATTTTAGCAGGCGCAAATGTTGTTATGCCGAATTTGTCCCCGAAAGATGTCCGTAAAAAATATCTTCTTTACGATAACAAGATATGTACCGGCGATGAAGCGGCGGAATGTATAGCTTGTCTCGGACGGCGCATAAGCTCTGTAGGCTACGAACTGGTAACGGACAGAGGAGATTTTAAAAAATAAAAAATTTTAAATATTTATCATGGAGGAAATTGCAATGTACGATCCAAGATCACTTAAAGCAGAAGACTTTATCAACGATGAGGAAATTCTCGAAACTCTGGCTTATGCCGAGAAGAACAAGGACAACGCGGAACTCATAGACGAAATCCTTGAAAAGGCGGAAAAGCGCAAGGGACTTTCCCACCGTGACGCGGCTGTGCTCCTTGACTGCACTCTTGAGGACAGAAATCAGCGTATCTATGAGCTTGCAAAGCAGATAAAGAAGGATTTTTACGGCAACAGGATAGTAATGTTCGCGCCGCTGTATCTTTCAAATTACTGTATAAACAGCTGCGTATACTGTCCGTATCACCGCCAGAACAAGCACATTCCGCGCAAAAAGCTGACGCAGGAAGAAATAAGGAATGAGGTTATCGCACTTCAGGATATGGGACACAAGCGTCTGGCTCTTGAAACAGGAGAAGATCCGGTAAACAATCCTATAGAATATGTTCTCGAAAGCATAAAGACCATTTACGGAATAAAGCACAAGAACGGCGCTATCAGGCGTGTGAATGTAAACATTGCCGCTACTACCGTAGAAAATTACCGTAAGCTGAAAGAAGCCGGAATAGGCACATACATACTCTTTCAGGAGACTTATCACAAGGAAAGCTATGAAAAGCTCCACCCCGCAGGACCTAAGCACGATTACGCTTATCATACCGAAGCTATGGACAGGGCAATGGACGGCGGCATAGACGATGTTGGTCTGGGCGTTCTTTTCGGACTGGAAATGTACCGTTATGAATTTGCAGGACTTCTCATGCACGCTGAACATCTTGAAGCCGTACATGGCGTAGGACCTCACACAATAAGCGTTCCCCGTGTAAAGAAAGCTGATGATATCGATCCGACTGCTTTTGATAACGGTATTTCGGACGATACATTCGCAAAGATCATCGCCTGCATAAGAATTGCAGTTCCGTATACAGGAATGATAATTTCTACCCGTGAGAGCGAAGCTGTCCGCGCAAAAGCGCTGAGCCTCGGAATTTCTCAGATATCCGGCGGTTCAAGAACTTCCGTAGGCGGATATGCGGGCTATACTCCTGAGGAAAGACCTCACGACACAGAACAGTTTGATGTTTCCGATCAGCGCTCGCTTGACGAAGTTGTAAACTGGCTTATGAAGCTGGGATATATACCGAGCTTCTGCACAGCTTGCTACCGTGAGGGAAGAACGGGAGACAGATTTATGACCCTCTGCAAGAACGGTCAGATACAGAACTGCTGCCACCCCAACGCGCTTATGACCCTTAAAGAATATCTTATGGACTACGCAAGTGAAGATACCATTGCAGTAGGAAACAAGCTGATCGAAAGCGAGATAAATAATGTTCCAAATGATAAGGTCAGGGGAATTGTCATAGATAATCTTGCCAAGATCGAGCAGGGAAGCAGAGATTTCAGATTTTAATTTCCGCATGACCAATAATGTTAAAGGAGAAAGTCATATGGGACTTAATGATACACCATCGGCGGACAGGATACATATAGGAATATTCGGCATGAGAAATGCAGGCAAATCCAGCGTTATGAATGCCCTTACAAATCAGGATATAGCGATCGTTTCCGATGTCAGCGGAACTACTACGGACCCTGTCCTGAAAGCAATGGAAATGCTTCCTCTCGGTCCGGTGGTCATGATAGATACGCCGGGTATCGACGATGAAGGCGAGCTTGGAGCGCTCCGCGTAAAAAAAAGCTATCAGATGCTGAACAAGACCGATATTGCGGTTTTAGTTGTGTGCGGAGCGGAGGAATCTCCGCAGGATATTGCTCTTATTGAACGTATAAAAAGCAAGAATATACCGTATGTGATATTTCACAACAAGACCGATGCCATGCCTGAAGGCGTGCGCAGGAAAGACGGTCATTATTATGGCAGCGCGCTGAAAAAAGAAGGCATAGAAGAACTTAAAAAAGCGATAATAGCTCTTTCTGAGATCAAGGATAACGGCAAAAGGATAATTGCCGATCTGATCGCCCCTCTTGATACTGTAGTTCTTGTAGTTCCTATTGATTCAGCCGCACCAAAAGGACGTCTAATACTTCCTCAGCAGCAGACTATAAGGGATATTCTCGAAGCAGGAGGGATATCGGTAGTTGTACGAGAAACAGAGCTTGCCGAAACTCTGCAAAAACTGGGACACAAGCCGAAGCTCGTAGTTACGGACAGTCAGGCTTTCGGGAAAGTTTCGGCTATAGTTCCGGAGGATATTCTGCTGACTTCATTTTCAATACTTTTTGCAAGGTATAAGGGAATACTTGAAACGGCTGTGAAAGGCGCGGTATGTCTGGATCATCTGGAAAACGGCGACAGGATACTTATTTCCGAGGGCTGTACGCATCACAGGCAATGTGATGATATCGGAACGGTAAAGCTCCCGAAATGGATAAAAAAACATTCCGGCAAGGAAATTTCTTTTGATTTTACTTCCGGAACGGAATTTCCCGACGATCTGAACGGATACAGAATGATAATTCACTGCGGAGCGTGTATGCTTAACGAGAGAGAAGTCAGATACCGTTACCGCTGTGCCGAAGAAAGCGGCATTCCAATAACCAATTACGGAACGGCTATCGCTCATATGAATGGTATTCTCAGACGGAGCCTTGAGCCTTTTGAGGATATCTGCAAAATTCTGAAATAATTTATTCCCACCCGGATATGTGCGGTATGCGTATATCCGGGTTGAATTTTTTTTGCAGGTGTGGTATAATCAAAGAAATTACGATTTCCGACAATTTTATCCGGAATATAATAATATAAACCATAATTTTTCAAGATCGGAGTTATCATGAAAAACAAGATCCTTACGAAAAAATTCTACAGCCGGGACTGTCTTGAAGTTGCGCCGGATCTGGTGGGAAAACTTATTGTCCGCACTCATGACGGCGGCGCAAGGACCGTTCTTCGCATAACGGAGACGGAAGCCTACCGGGGTGAAGAGGATACCGCCTGCCATGCCAGCAAGGGACGGACGCAGCGAACAGAGGTAATGTACGGCGAAGCCGGATATCTTTATATTTATCTTTGCTATGGTATGCACTGGCTGATGAATGTTGTCACCGGAAAGAAAGATCAGCCTCAGGCTGTACTGTTCCGTGCGTGCGAGGTATATGACGGTCCTGCCAAGCTGACCAGACAGCTCGGTATCGACAAAAGCTTTAACTGCGAGCCTGTTTTCGGAAATCCGCGTATATGTATCGAGGACGACGGATACCGTCCGGAGATCGAGACCCTTCCGCGTGTGGGGATAAATTATGCAACTCCGGAGTACCGCGATATACTATGGCGTTATGCCGATGCAAACAGAAATAAAAGGAAGTGAGCATATGCTGAATATCATTGCCGGAGGAGCAGGTACAGGCAAGACTTTTGAAATGATGAACAGGATAAATACTGCTCTGAATGAAAATAAAGATGTTATTGCAATAATTCCGGATCAGTTTTCGTTTGAATTTGACGGCGATCTTTATGAGCGTCTTGGTCCGGTAATGTTCAACCGTGTGAATGTTCAGTCTTTTGCAAGGATAGCAAAGGATATATTTATCCGCCACGGCGGGATAAAGGGAAAGTATGCTGACGATATCGTCAAGAACGTTATGATGTTCCGTACAATAAGCGGTCTGGAATCGAGGGAAAAGCTGCATTTTTACTGCAGACAGGCGCAGCAGCTTTCTTTTCTGGACAGCAGCCTTGAGATAGTAAAGGAGCTTACGGTCAGCGGAATAACCCCTGAGCAGTTTGCAGAGTGCGCAAAAATTGCAGATGAAAACATAAAGGAAAAGGCTGAAGATATTGCGCTTATTTTTCTGGAATACAGCCGTCTGCTTGTGGAAAAAGGTTATAAAGACGGTGAGGGGGATATTTCCGAGGCTGCTGCAAGAGCTGCGAAATTCGGATATTTCAAAGGGAAAACTATATTCGTTGACGCATTCAAGAGCTTTACGGCGGACGAATATGCCATGCTTGACGCCATGCTTGCTTACGGCGAAGATCTTACTGTCTGCCTGACCACTGAGGACAGCAATACTGTAGGATATTCGGTATTTGAAACGGTAAATAAAACTATTGACAGGCTGAAACGCGCTGCGGAAAATTCCGGAGAAAAGGTTCGGATAGATATTCTTGGTGAAAATCACCGGTTCAAAGCCGATGAGCTTACATTTTTCAGCAAAAATGTTTTCAGGAATGTACGCGGTAAATTCAAGGGCGAGTGTAATGCGGTAAGAATATATGATTCGGAGGATATTTACGGCGAGGGAGATTTTGTTTGTTCGGAAATATGCCGGCTCGTGTCCGGAGGAGAATATCGGTTCAGCGATATTGCTGTTCTTTGCAGGCAGAAAGAATTGTATTCGTCGGTAATGGAGAGCGCACTTGAACGTTACGGCATACCGTTCTATACGGACGAAAATTATACCGCTGCTCATAAATCACTGTTTATTTTTTTAAAGACTGCTTTGGAGCTGGCGGCGGACAGAAATTCTTCTTCGGAAAAATGGCTTCGGTATATGAAAACAGGCATACTCGGTCTTACGGACGAGGAGATCTCTGCCGTTGAGGATCATTGCTACAAATGGAGCATAGACGGCAAGATGTGGAACGAGCCGTTTTTGCACGACGAAGATACAGGAGCGGAGCAGGTCAGACAAAAAGTTACCGTACCGATATTCAGGCTGCGTGAAGCCTGTGCTGACGCTGACGGAAAACAGATATGCAGAGCCGTCCTTGCTTTTTTTGACGAAACGGGAACGACTGATAACATCTGCGCCATATATGACGGCTGCGTTACCGAGGACGCTGCCGCTCTGAGCGCGGTCAGAGAACTTAAACAGTTATGGGAGCTGCTTTGCAGTATTCTGGAAACGCTTGGCAGGGCGCTTGAGGACGAAAAAATTTCTCTTGCGGAATTTGCAGGACTTTTTTCTGCTTCCGCAGGCAGAGCGAAGATGTCCTCACCGCCCCAGACGCTGGACTGCGTAAGATTTGCGGCAGTCCACACGGCAAGATTATCTGATGTAAAAGCGGTTTTTGTGATAGGCGCAAATGACGGAATGTTCCCATATGCAGCAAAGCCTTCCGGACTTCTTAGTGACAGGGACAGGTTGGCTCTTGAACAGGCAGGTATAAGGCTGTCCGGAAATTCTCAGGATAAACTGGCTGAGGAACGATTTGCCGCATACTCGGCATTGTCATACGCTTCGGACAGACTTTATATATCGTTTGCCCGTTCCGATATTTCCGGAGGTGCAATGTATCCGTCTCAGGCTGTAAATCAGGCTTCGGAAATGTTCGGGGATAGTATTGTGCTGAATTTTGAAAAGAGAGGACTTCTTTCATTCTGCAATACTCCCGAAGCCGCTTATTATCAGTATGTGCGCAATTACCGCAGAGATGACAGCGATTCTGCCAGCCTTTATGCGGCTCTTGCGGATATTCCGGAATATGCTCTGAGGATAAAATACCTGCGCGATGTTGAAAATTCAGCCGGACACAGGCTTTCTTCCAAAATGGGCAAAAAACTTTTCGGAAGAACTATGCATCTTTCTGCGTCAAGATTTGAGGATTACAGCAAATGTCCTTTCATGTACTACTGCAAAAAGGGCTTGAAGATATATGCACTCCGAAAGGTAGATATGGACAGCCCTTCGCGGGGAACGGCGATACATAATTGCCTATGCGGATTTATGAAAAGTTTTGGCAAGGACGAATTTATAAAAATGAGCCGGAGCGAAATTTATTCGGAGGTAAAAAAGCGCCTTGACGAATACTATCAAAGCAGCGAAATAGGCGGCGATTACGGCAAATCAAGACGTTACAAGGCTGCATTTTCAAGGCTTTCGGATACAGTTACGGATATACTTATGAGAATGTCCGACGAATTTAAGCAGAGCGAATTTGTTCCGGAGGGCTTTGAGTATACTCTTGGCAGGGACGGAGATGAAGGACCTCTGAGGCTTGTTACGCCAAGCGGCATAACGGTATACTTTGACGGAACTATCGACAGGGTGGACGTTTTTGGATCGGGTGGAATAAGATACGTCCGCGTTGTAGATTATAAGTCAGGCATAAAGGAATTTAAATTCAGCGACCTGCTTTACGGGGTGAATATGCAGATGCTGCTTTATCTTTTTGCTTTGACAGAAAAGGATCACAGGGGACTTTACAGCGGCTGTATCCCTGCCGGCGTGCTCTATATGCCTGCAAAAGACGCCGTTCCTGCTCTGGGACGTGAAAGCAGCGAGAATGATGCGGCGGATATAATGAGCAGGACATATAAAATGAAAGGAGCTGTACTTCTCAACGATGAAGTTATTAAAGCTATGGAAGAAAACGCCGATAATGAATTTATACCGGTAAAAAAGACGAAGGACGGTTATTCTTCTTTTTCAAAGCTTATTACGGAAGAACAGTTTGAAAATCTTAGAAAATATTCTTATGCGCTTCTTAAAGAAACGGCGGAAAAACTTGCTGACGGCAGGATAGAAGCCGTTCCGCTGATGACGGATAAAAAAAATCTTCCGTGCGAATATTGCGATTATTATTCTGTCTGCGGGGAATATCCTCCGGAAAAAGTACGGGTATATGCGGATAATTCAGAGGAGACCATTGAAAAGATAATGAACGGGGAGGAGGTATGACATGAGCAGTTGGACAAAAGAACAGCTTGACGCTATAAACGCAAGAGGAACAGGGATCATCGTTTCGGCAGCGGCGGGAAGCGGAAAGACTTCCGTACTTGTCGAACGTCTGATAAGGATACTTTCGGATACGGAGAACAGGATATCAGCCGACAGGCTCGTTGTTGTTACCTTCACCAACGATGCAGCCGCACAGATGAAGCAGAGACTTTCCGACGCACTTTCGGAAAAGATCGCTTCCGAGCCGGATAATGTATGGCTTTGCCGTCAGCAGGCGTTATTGCAGACGGCTAAAATATCAACTATACATTCGTTCTGCTTTGATATGATAAGGGAAAATATACAGTCTCTTGATGTGTCGGCAGGTTTCCGCATACTGGACGATGCAGAGGAATCTATGCTCATGCGGAATGCGGCAGGAGAAGCATTTGAAAAATTCTATGCCGATAAGCCGGAAATAATGGAAAAGCTGTGCGGCTTTTTCAGCGGCTCGGCAAGGGGAGATACAGAGCTTGAAAAAACAGTTCTGGACATATATGGATTTCTTGTTTCAGTGCCTTTTTACAGGGATAAAACAAGAAAGTGGACAGAATACTATTCGGCAGGATTTGACCCGGAAAACGATCCTATGGCAAAGATCTATATAAAGCATATCGAAAAAAAATACGACGGTTTTATAAAGCGCGCGAAGTATCTGAACGAACTGTTTTCCGATATCGCAGGAAGAACTTCAGCTGCGCTGGAGAGCGACGCGGAGCTGTTCATGTCACTGAAAGAACAGCTTTGCAAAGATCTTCCCTGGGACGAAAGAGTTATTCTGCCGGAGATATCATTCAAAAGAATGGACAGTATCCGCGGTCTTGAAGAAAACGAAAAAGCCGTTCAGGACAGCATAATGAAGCAGCGGAACAAATACAAGGACGAAATGAAAAAGCTGTCTGCCGGCATATTTTCCGCCGGGGATATAAACGATGATTATCTTAAACACGCCGATATGCTTGAATGTCTGTTTTCGCTGATAGAATGTTTTGAAGAAGAACTCCGCGCTCTTAAAAATGAAAAAAATGCCCTGAGCTTTTCAGACGCCGAACAGCTTGCAGTCAGCCTGCTTGCCGTAAAGGACGATGACGGCAATATAGTAAAAACACCGCTTGCAAAAGAACTTTCCGATTATTATGAAATGATAATGATAGATGAATTTCAGGACGCTAATGATAATCAGGATCTTATATTCAAAATGCTTTCCAAGAACGGAACGGCTGAAAAGGGCGGAACAGATCTTTTCACGGTGGGCGATGTGAAGCAGTCCATATACAGATTCAGGCTTGCAAACCCGAAACTTTTTATGAAAGCTCTTGATATTTCCGAAAAATATACCGGCGATGATTTTAAAGGCACAAATGCTTCGGTGTTCCTGAATAAAAATTTCCGCAGCAGCAAAGAAGTAATAGGATTTGTGAATTATATTTTCGGAAGCCTTATGAGCAGGGAGACCGGAGATGTTGACTATAACAGCGATGAAGCTCTTGTTCAGGGAATGGAATATCACGACGGTGAACGCGATACGGAGATCATAATAGCTCCGGACGATACCGACGATACAGAAAATAATTCCGATGAAGATGAGGACGGCGCAGAAGAAAATCTTTATGCAGACAGTGAAGCAAAGGCAGCGGCGCTGAAGATCGCTTCCATGATAGGAAAAAGAACGGTATCTGACAAGGGAACGGAGCGTGTTTGTGAGCCGAGAGATTTCTGCATACTTATGAGAAGCGGGAAGAAAGCCGATGTTTACGTTAAGGCGCTTGCCGGTCTGGGAATAAAAGCTCATGCCGAAGAACCGGAGGGGTATCTCCGGTCAAGAGAGATATCCGTTCTTTTGAGTATGCTGGCGGTAATTGATAACCCCATGCAGGATATACCGCTGGCAACGGTGCTCATGTCACCGATGTTCATGCTTGATGCTGAGGATATGGCTTTGCTGGCTTCGGTAAAAAAAGAGGACGAAAAATATTTTTCTGCAATAAAAAATGTTTTGTCCGGTGAGACGGAGATATCCGAGGATCAGATACTTTTTTCCAAGCTCGGAAGATTTATGGAAATGTTTGTGAAGCTGCGTTATTGCGCCGCTTCACAGAAGCTGGACAGATTTATAAGGACAATATATGACAGCACGGATTTCCTTTCGTCGGTGCAGACCTATAAAGACGGAAATATAAAAAGGGCAAATCTGCGGCTGCTTCTTGATGTTGCGGAAAGCTATGAAAAAAATTCCGGAGGCGGCATATCGGGCTTTGTAAGGTATACGGACAATCTTGTCCGCCGCGGAGGAGATCTCAGGCGCGCTTCGGTAGTATCCGCAAACGACAATGCAGTTTCAATAAAGACGATACACAGATCAAAAGGACTGGAATATCCTTTTGTATTTCTCTGCGGCACTTCGACCGGGTTTAATACCTCCGACCTGAAAAAGCGAATACAGATCAGCTCGGAATTTGGTATAGGATTTAAAATTCAGGACAGGGAAAAACTCAGGCTGTACGATTCATTCCCAAGATATGTAATTGCAGAGATAAACCGTGCAGATGCAGTAAGCGAAGAAATGCGCCTGCTTTATGTTGCTCTGACAAGGGCAAAGGAACAGCTGTTCATAACCATACCGGACAGTCCTAAGGTAAGAAAAAAGATAGACAGCGTCCGCATGAAGATAGCCATGTCCGACGGAGAGCTGTCGGACGCTGCTCGTGAGGCAGGATCAATGCTTGACTGGATATCGGCGGCAATGCTTGTGCATAAGGACGGAGAATGGTTCAGGGACGGTGTCTCATTGCCTGTAAAGGAAAATGGCATTACAGTCAGGACGAATAATATAACGGCAGAAAATATTTCTCCTCAGGAAGAAAACTCAGGCACGGCAGCTCCTGATCCTGCAAAAATACATATGCTGGAAGAAATGTTTGCATATTCGTATGACAGCGAAAAAACATCCCAGCCGGCAAAAATAACCGTTACCGAGATCGCCAAGAGCGAGACTGGAGATAAACTTTTCCTGCGGCGGCCGGAATTTGCTGCAGAAAAAGGAGGGCTCACGGCTGCCGAAAAGGGTACGGCAATGCATACTTTCATGCAGTATGCCGATTATCCGGCAGCCGAAAAGGATATTCTGTCCGAAGCGGAAAGACTTGCCGAAAACGGTATGCTTACACAGGAAGAAAAAAACAGCCTGAATATACCTCAGCTCGAGGCGTTTTTCCAGTCTGAACTGTATGCAAGAATGAAAAATTCCGACAAAATACGGCGGGAACAGAAATTTTTAGTCAAAAAATCCGATGCCGGTCTTGACGATTACCGACTTATGGAGTATAATAAAGATAGTATGCTTCAGGGTATCGCTGACTGTATGTTTGAAGAGAACGGAGAAATAGTTCTGGTGGACTATAAGACCGACAGGGTAACAAGTCCGTCGGTGCTCGTTTCAAGGTATGATCTTCAGATAAAGCTGTACGGAGCAGCTCTTGGCAGGATATTCGGCAAAAGGGTCAAGGAAGCGTACCTTTATTCATTCAGCTTGGGTATGGCTGTAAAAGCGCCTCTTGGCGCGGAGACTTCAAAATAAGGATTAGGAGGACTTCAAAATGGCAAATCAGTCAAATCAGCGTCCCGCAAAGCGCAGCGGAGGTATCAACGCAACATTTCTCGGAGCGGTATTCCTTGGCATATGTATACTTATTTCGGGAATAAGCATAGGCGGAGGAGTACGCAAGCTAAATAAGACTATGGAAGAAAAACAGCTTGCTTCCACAAATACAGTTACCGTTCCGTCGGATGTGGGCTTATCGCAGAAAAAGTATCTTACCGAGGCGGAAGCCGGAGAATATCTTAATCTTTCCACGGATAAGGTCATAGAACTTATCAGGACCGGCGAGATCACAGAGTATGTTGAAACTGCAACAGGTTATTCGATCTCTGTCAGCGTGCTTGACGATTGGTTTGACAATGCAGCTTATCAGAATAAGCTGAAAAGCAATGCATCTTCCTTGCCTGATGACGAAACAAGCGAAGAATAAAAATATTTTTTTCGGAAAATTTTGAAAAAAGCCTTGACAAGCGCATTTATATGGAGTATAATATTATGCGTTGGCGGCTTTAAACGCCGTATAATAAAGCAGAACTTTCCGTTCTCACCCTGCCGCAAAGCGAGCAGCGGTCAATATCATGATGATACCGGAGCGCTTTATAGGGCTTTTATGTGTATATTATGTGAGCGGAACGTTCGTCCCGCTCATTTTTATTCTATTTGGGGGTGCTTACCATAAGCAATAACAGCAAAGAAGTTCAGATCAATGAGGAGATCCGCGATAAGGAAATACGCGTCATTGATAATGACGGAACTCAGCTCGGCGTTATGTCGGCTAAGGAAGCTCTGAAACTCGCTGAGGAAAAGGACTTCGATCTTGTAAAGATCGCTCCTCAGGCTACTCCTCCCGTCTGCAAGATAATGGATTACGGAAAATACGTTTTCGAGCAGAGCAAGCGCGAGAAGGAAGCAAGAAAAAATCAGAAGGTAGTCGAGATCAAGGAAATAAGAATGTTTTCTACCATTGATACCAATGATTTCAATACCAAAGTAAATCAGGCTTTGAAATTCCTTAAAGCAGGCGACAAAATAAAAGTTTCGGTGCGTTTCAGAAAACGCGCTATTGCTCATCCGCATCTTGGCGAAGAACTTCTGGAAAAGTTCAAGGATGCCTGCGCGGAGGCCGGTACGGTTGAAAAGCCATCCAAAATGGAAGGGCGCGCTCTTGTTATGTTCGTTTCGCCCAAGGCTTCAAAATAAATTTTATGAGACAGAATTGTCCAAATCAAAGGAGGATATATTATGCCAAAGCAGAAAACTCATTCCGGTGCTAAAAAACGCTTCAAGCTCACTAAGGGCGGTATGGTAAAGTACCAGAAAACAAACAGACGTCACAGACTGACACAGAAAGCTACCAAGCGCAAGAGGATCAACAGAGCGGCAGGCTATACAGGCTCCGCGAACACCGCTACGGTAAAGCAGCTCATACCTTATAAATAATAGGTAAAACACTGTTCTTAACCCACTATATTTAAACGGAGGTAAAAGATTATGGCTCGTGTTAAGGGAGCAATGGCTACTCGCAAGAGAAGAAATAAAACTTTAAAGCTCGCTAAGGGCTACTGGGGCTCAAAAAGCAAGCACTTCAAAATGGCTAAAGAAGCCGTTATGAAATCCGGAAATTACGCTTATATCGGCAGACGCCTCAAGAAGCGTGATTTCAGAAAGCTGTGGATAACAAGAATTTCCGCCGCTTGCAAAATGAATGGTATGAACTATTCTACATTTATGAACGGTCTTAAAAAAGCAGGCATCACGCTTAACAGAAAGATGCTTTCCGAGATCGCTATCAATGATGCTGCCGGCTTTACGGCTCTTACCGAAAAAGCAAAGGCTGCTCTTTAATTAAAATTGCTTTAAGGTCAGAAGCGAATTTCCTTGCTTCTGACTTTTGCAGTTTTTTAAAGAATATAATATCGGTCATAATTCAGCTGAATTACGGCGGACGGAGGACTATAATGCAGTATATCACTTCAAAGGATAATCCTGCTGTAAAGCTCTACAGAAGGCTTTCGGAAAATAAAAAATACCGCCGTGAAACAGGTATGTTCATTCTTGAGGGAGTGCGCCTGATAGACGACGCCGTCAGGGAAAATGCCGGGCTTTATGCTGTTTTTGCAGCTGAAAAATGTGCGGAAACGTTTTTTCGGGAAAAAGATGTTTCAGGCGCAGAATGTTACGTTATTCCGGACGAGCTGGCGGATAAGCTGTCTGATACCGGAAATACGCAGGGCGTTTTTGCAATATGCAGAGTTCCGGAAAGGCTTCCTGCTGCCGAAACTGTAAAAAAAGGCGGAAAGTACGTTCTTCTTCATGAGGTGAGAGATCCGGGAAACCTTGGCACAATAATCCGCACTGCCGACGCCGTAGGGATAGACGGGGTGTTCCTTTCGGACTGCTGTGAGCTTTATAATCCTAAAGTTGTACGTTCAACAATGGGAAGCATTTTCAGACTGAATGTTTCGGAAGCAGGATTGTATGATGTGTTTCCTGCTTTTGCAAAAAACGGCATTGAAACTTTTGCGGCTGTAGTGAATGACGACGCTGTCTCCTTGACGGAATGTGATTTTTCTGGAGGAGCAGCGGTACTTATCGGGAATGAGGGAAACGGTCTCCCCGATGAAATTAGCGCCATGTGCGATAAAAGACTTACGATAAAAATGCACGGTAATATCAATTCCCTTAATGCTGCAATGGCGGCTGGGATAATAATGTGGGAATTTACTAAAAAATGATATTCAGGACGGTAACTTTGTCATATTGTCTGAAATTTTTGACATACCGGAATATTTTTCCGACGTTTTCAAACGATCTGACAAAATTTCCGAATGAATATCTGATGCACGATAAATGTGCGGTTCTGCCTTAAATTTATTTTAGGGAGTGTTGGATTTGGACGAGAAAAATGTATTTGAATGGCTGTGGCTCGTGAACTGTTTAGGCTGCGGAAATAAGCGGATATGGGATATCATGCAGGCATTTTCGGGCGTTTCCGATGCTTATATGGCAATGATAAACAGTGACAGCCGTAAAGATATACTTACGGCGGCTGAAAACAAGGCGGCGGCAAAGGTTTCCGAAAAACAGATCAACGAACTGATATCATATTGTACAAAAAATAATATTTACATACTTACTTATGACGATGAAAAATATCCTGACAGGCTGAGATCTATCTTCAATCCGCCTGCGGTGCTGTTCTGCCGCGGCGATATGACCTGTCTGGAAAATGATTTTTCTCTTTCTGTGGTGGGCACAAGAAAGCCGTCGGTATACAGTGTTAAGGTGACCGAGTCGCTGGTAAAAGAGCTTGTGGGATTTGGTATAACCATAGTAAGCGGATTTGCGGTAGGCATAGATATTGCTGCAAATATGTCGGCGGTGCGCAACGGCGGAAAGACGATCGCTGTGCTTGGCTGCGGTCTGGATTACAATTATCCGAGAGAAAATTCTGTATACAGAGAAGATATTGAAAAGAACGGACTGTTCATATCGGAATATTTTCCGCAGGCTACCGGAACTTTGCAGACTTTTCCTGCAAGAAACAGGATACTTGCCGCGCTTTCACTGGGAACTATAGTCGTTGAAGCAGGAATGAAAAGCGGCGCATTGGTATCGGCAGGTCTGGCTCTGAGTCAAGGGCGGGACGTTTTTGCGGTAGCTCCGCATAACCTTTTCGATAAAAGATACGGCGGAAATGTTTCGCTGATAAGGGACGGCGCAGTATGTCTCTGCGGAGTGAATGATATCCTTTATGAATATTACGAAAACTATGGACATAAAATAGCAAATACTGCAAGAAATATGAATGTAGATATCCCACCGGAAATTTCCGGAAGGAATGAAGAAAAAAACATAAAAAAATTAAGAGAACAGGAATTTATCGGTGAGAAAAATATTTCCGGCAAGAAATATACCGAATTTGATCCGTCCGGACTTGAAGGAGAAGCCGCTAAAATTTATGCTTTTCTTAAAGAAGGCGGCAAACCTATGCTTGCCGATGATCTCGCTGCGGAATTTGATATGGATATTTCGGAAATGCTCATGCTTCTGACAGATCTGGAGATCGACGGTGCAGTTTCACCTGAAGCAGGGCAGACTTACAGGGCAAATTAAAATAATTATTCCTTTATGGATATTCATAGATTTGAAAGGGCTTGATAAACAATGTCAAAACTTGTTATAGTAGAATCGCCGGCAAAGGCAAAAACAATAAAAAAATATCTTGGAAACGGGTATGAAGTGGTAGCTTCAATGGGGCATATCCGCGATCTTCCGAAATCCAAGCTCGGAGTAGATGTAGAGCATGGATTTGAACCTGTTTATACCGACATAAAAGGCAAGGAGGAGCTTATCGCAAGCCTTAAAAAAGAAGCTAAAAAGTCAGATTTCGTTTATCTTGCTACAGACCCTGACCGTGAGGGAGAAGCTATTTCATGGCATCTTGCGCAGATGCTCGGTCTCCCTATGGACGAAACCAACAGAGTGACTTTCAACGAAATTACAAAAACAGGTGTACAGAACGGAATGGCGCATCCCCGCTCGATAGATATTGATCTTGTGAACGCTCAGCAGACAAGGCGCATACTTGACAGGATAGTCGGTTACAAGCTGTCGCCGTTCCTCTGGAAAAAGGTAAGGAGAGGTCTTTCGGCAGGACGCGTTCAGTCGGTCGCTGTGGCGCTCGTTGTTGACAGGGAAAAGCAGATAAACGGTTTCAAACCGGAGGAATACTGGTCTATCGACGCAAAAATGACTGCGCCTTCATCAAAAAAGCAGTTTGAAGCGTCATTTGTAGGGATAAACGGCAAAAAGACCGAGCTCCATACAAAGGAAGAGACAGACAAGATATTGAAGCGTCTTGAGGACGCCGAATACAAGGTAGCCGACGTAAAAAGATCTGTGCGGAGAAAATCTCCGGCGCCGCCGTTCACAACGTCAACAATGCAGCAGGAAGCCTCAAAGAAGTTGGGCTTTGCGGCTGCTAAAACAATGAAAACAGCTCAGGTGCTTTATGAAGGCGTTGATATCGAAGGAATGGGCGCCGTCGGTCTTATCACTTACATGAGAACGGATTCACTCAGAATTTCCGATGAAGCAAGAGCGGCTGCATATAAATATATCGAGGGCGCATACGGAAAAAATTATATTCCGCCTTCTCCGAAAATTTATAAATCAAAATCAAATGCTCAGGACGCTCATGAAGCTATAAGACCTTCTATGCCGGAGCTTACTCCGGAACGTGTAAAGGCAAGCCTTACATCCGAACAGTATAAACTTTACAAGCTGATATGGGAAAGATTTATAGCAAGCCAGATGGCAAATGCCGTTCTGGATACTGTTTCGGCAGATATAGATGCAAACGGCTGCGATTTCCGCGCTACCGGATTTTCGGTAAAATTTGACGGGTTTACCGTTCTTTATGAAGAATCAAAAAATGAGGAAGAGGATAAAGTCCTTCCGGATATAAAGACAGGCGATATCCTCAAACTTAAAAATATTGAGGGCAAACAGCATTTTACGCAGCCTCCGGCTCGTTATACCGAAGCAACGCTTATCAAGGCTCTTGAAGAAAACGGCATAGGACGTCCGTCAACCTACGCGCCTACCATATCGACTATCGTAAATCGTTTTTATGTTGAACGGGACGGAAAACAGCTACGCCCAACAGGTCTTGGCGAAGTTACTACCGACCTTATGAGACAGCATTTCAAGCATATCGTTGACTATAAATTTACGGCAGCAATGGAAAACAGCCTTGATAAAATAGAAGTAGGCGAAAAGGACTGGGTGGAAACTCTGGAGGATTTCTACGGTGATTTTGCAGATACTCTTTCAAAAGCTGAATCCGCCATGGACGGAAAACGCGTAAAAGTTCCTGATGAAGAAACTAAAGAAGTATGTGAAGTCTGCGGAAAGCCTATGGTAATAAAGATAGGACGTTTCGGAAAATTCCTTGCCTGCAGCGGTTTTCCCGATTGTACGAATACAAAGAGAATAGTAAAGGATACCGGCGGTGTCTGTCCGAAATGTCACAAGAAAGTATTGCAGAAAAAGTCTAAAAAGGGCAAGAAATATTTCGGTTGTGAGGACAATCCGAACTGCGATTTTATGACGTGGGATACTCCGGTCTCGGATAAATGTCCTAAGTGCAACGACGGCACGACGCTTTTCAAAAAGGGCGGAAAGATGTTCTGCCTGAAAGAGGGCTGCGGCTATGAAGTGGCTGTCAAAAAGGAGAAATAATGGATAAAAAAGTATCCGTAATAGGCGCAGGTCTGGCAGGGTGTGAAGCGGCTTGGCAGCTTTCAAGGGCAGGAATTGCAGTTGAATTGTTTGAAATGAAACCGAAAAAATTCACTCCCGCCCATAAGTACAAAGGCTTTGCGGAGCTTGTTTGCTCCAATTCGCTGAAAGCGGCAAGGATAAATTCCGCAGCGGGACTTCTTAAAGAGGAAATGCGCCGGTTGGGTTCTCTTACAGTCGAATGTGCGGAAAAAACAAAAGTCCCGGCAGGTGGCGCGCTTGCTGTTGACAGGGAGAAATTTTCCGATATGGTGACGGAAAAAATTCTTTCCCGTGAAAATATAACCGTTCGCTGTGAGGAGGTTACCGAAATTCCCGAAGGGAATGTTATAATTGCCACAGGACCGCTGACTTCGGGAAAACTTGCGGAGGATATCGGCAGGATATGCGGAGGATATCTGAGTTTTTATGACGCCGCTGCTCCTATCGTTACTTATGATTCTCTTGAAAAGGATAAAATTTTCTTTGCCGCAAGATACGGCAGAGGAGATGACGATTATATAAACTGTCCGTTCGCGAAAGAAGAATATATTTCTTTCTGGAACGAATTAAAAAATGCGGAAAGCGCGCCTGTGCATGATTTTGACAAGCCTAAGGGCAAGGACGATTTTACGGTCTACGAAGGCTGTATGCCTATTGAAGTCCTTGCAAAGCGGGGCGAGGAGACAATGCGTTACGGAGCTATGAAGCCTGTGGGACTGAATGATCCTGCAACGGGGAAACGTCCGTATGCGGTTGTACAGCTGCGTAAAGAAAACAGCAATGGAACGCTTTACAATATTGTGGGTTTTCAGACAAATTTAAAATTCGGGGAACAGAAAAGAGTATTTTCCATGATACCGGGGCTTGCAAATGCGGAATTTGTGCGCTATGGCGTAATGCACAGAAATTCTTTTATAAATTCTCCTAAACTTCTGAATGCTGATTTTTCGTTCAGAAGCAGGGAAACCCTTTTCTTTGCGGGACAGATGACCGGCACAGAGGGTTATATGGAATCTGCTGCCGGAGGGATCATGGCAGGAATTAATATGGCACGCTTCTTACATGGAAAAGAAAAAATAATTCTTCCAGAAGAAACAATGATCGGCGCACTTTCGCGTTATATTTCCGATGAAAATATCGCGGATTTCCAGCCTATGGGCGCAAATATGGGAATACTTCCCGATATTAATGAGCGGATAAAGGACAAGCAGGAACGTTACCAAAAGATCGCAGACAGGGCGCTTGCGGCGTTTGAAAATTACATGGAAAGGAAGTAATTTTTATGAAAATAATAGTTGACGCATTCGGTGGGGATAATGCTCCGCTGGAAGTTATCAAAGGCGCGGCGGAGGCTGTCGCAAAACTTGACGTTGAAATAATTCTTACCGGAAATGAAAAAATTATCAGGGAGACTGCGGAGAAAAACGGAATATCTCTCGATAAAATATCAATAATACATACCGAGTCGGTAATTGATATTCACGAAGAGCCAACAATGGTAATTAAGGAAAAATCTGATTGCTCAATGGCGGTGGGACTTAAAGCGCTCAGCGAGGGAAAAGGCGACGCTTTTGTTTCTGCCGGAAGCACCGGCGCGCTGGTCGTTGGCGCAACTTTCCTTGCAAAGCGTATCAAGGGCGTCAAGCGCGCTGCTCTTGCTCCGATAATGCCCACGGCAAAAGGTCATATGATACTTGTTGACGGCGGCGCTAATGTGGATTGCCGCCCCGAAATGCTTGTACAGTTCGGAGTTATGGGAAGCTGTTACATGAATAAAGTAATGGGAATCTCCAAGCCTAAGGTCGGTCTTGTGAACGTCGGTTCGGAGGACACCAAAGGACGTGAGCTCGAAATTGAAGCATATAAGCAATTCCAGAGCGCGCCCGTTGATTTTTACGGGAATATCGAAGCGCGTGAAGTGCCTTTCGGAGCATGTGAAGTAGTTGTTTCCGACGGATTTACGGGAAATGTTCTCCTCAAACTTTATGAGGGAATGGGCTCGTATTTCAGCCACACATTAAAGGATATGCTTACATCAAATCTTGGCGGAAAGATCGCGGCGCTGATGATAATGCCGAAAATCAAAGAGTTCCGCAAAAAAATGGATTACAAAGAGGTAGGCGGAGCAGTTCTTCTGGGAATTTCCAAGCCTGTAATAAAGGCGCACGGCTCGTCGGACGGAAAGGCATTTTTCAATGCGATACGTCAGGCGAAAAACTGTGTTGACGGAAAAATTATCGAGGAAATAACTTCTTCTCTTGCAAATATTGAAAAAGCAGAAAAATAATAAACATAAAATTTCCGCCGGCGGAAAGGAGTGTTAAGAATAAAAATGGACTTTTCAGAATTTGAAAAAAAGATAGGATACACTTTTAAAAATAAGGAACTTCTGCATGAAGCTCTTTCACATTCTTCTTATTCAAACGAGGCAAAACGCGGATCAAATTCAAACGAACGTCTGGAATTTTTGGGAGACAGCGTGCTTTCAATAGTTGTTTCGGAGCATCTTTTCCGGCATTTCAAGCATCTTCCGGAGGGGGAGCTTACTAAGATAAGAGCATCGCTGGTCTGTGAAAAAGCGCTGTTTGAATTTTCAAAGAAAATTGATCTCGGGAATTATATTCTTCTTGGAAAAGGCGAAGAAAACAGCGGCGGCAGGGAACGTCCGTCAATTGTTTCGGACGCGTTTGAAGCGGTGATAGCAGCTATTTTTCTTGACGGCGGAATGGAAGCTGCGGAAAAATACGTTCTTTCATTTATTCCGAAAGATCTTGCGGCTGACAGCTCAAAAGCACTCCATGATTACAAGACTGCGCTTCAGGAGATCATACAGAAAAATCCGGAGGAGCGCGTTGAATATGTTCTTGCGGATCAGATCGGTCCGGATCACGACAGAAAATTTATTGTGAATGTTCTGCTGAACAGCAATGTTATCGGAACCGGAGAGGGACACAGCAAAAAACAGGCTGAGCAGGCTGCTGCAAGAGAAGCGCTTCATTTAATGGGTTATAAAGAATAATGGAAAAAACAAAACATAATAATATTTCAATATTCATTCCGCATATGGGGTGCCCTAATACTTGTTCTTTCTGCAATCAGCGGGCGATAAGCCACACTTCCGCAGCACCGACATCGGAACAGGTCGGTGAGATGCTGAAAAATGCTTTTGAAGATATTCCGTGCGGAAATACTGAAATTGCTTTTTTCGGAGGCAGCTTTACGGCTATAGACAGGGATTACATGATCTCCTTGCTTGAGACTGCACAGCCTTATATTGAATGTAAAAAAGCAAGCGGCATAAGGATCTCCACACGCCCTGACAAAATTAACGATGAGATCCTTGATATCCTGAAAAAATATAATGTTACTTCTATCGAACTCGGAGCGCAGTCAATGGACGATGAGGTGCTGTACGCAAATGAGCGCGGACATTCTTCGGGAGACGTAAGAAATGCTTCGGGAATGATAAGGAATTACGGCTTTGAGCTCGGACTTCAGATGATGACGGGGTTGTACCGTTCTACCGTTGAAAAGGACAGGAAAACCGCTTATGAAATATTGAAACTGCGCCCCGATACAGTACGGATATATCCTACGGTCATACTTAAGAATACAAGACTGGGAGAGCTTTTTCAAAAAGGCATTTATGTTCCGTATTCTTTTGAAGAATGTGCGGAACTTTGCGCAGATCTGCTGGAATTATTCGAGAATAATAATGTCAGGGTAATTAAACTTGGTCTCCATGCTTCCGAAACGGTTGAAGCCGATATTCTGGGCGGCTTTTATCATCAGGCTTTTCGTGAGATATGCGAGGGGATACTGTTCCGCAGAAAGATCGAAATGGAGATCCCGGAGGGAAGTAATTTTACGGTTTTTGTTTCGCCATGCTCGGTAAGCATGGCGGCAGGACATAAAAAATGCAATAAAAAATATTTTGCGGATAAAGGGATCAATATAAAAATAAAGCCGGATAAAAATATTTCCGGACGAAATATAATTATTAAAAAGGACGAATGAAATGTATCTGGAATCACTTGAAATGCAGGGGTTCAAATCCTTCCCCGATAAAATAAAATTAGAATTTCATAAAGGCTTGACCGCAGTTGTAGGACCTAACGGAAGCGGCAAATCAAACATAGGCGACGCAGTGCGCTGGGTGCTTGGCGAACAGTCCACAAAAAATCTCCGGGGTTCAAAAATGGAAGATGTTATTTTTTCCGGAACTACTCAGAGAAAAGCTGTAGGATTTGCTTCGGTCACTCTTAATATAGTAAATAATAAAGGGATCCTGCAAATTCCTTCGGACAGGGTCGCAGTAACAAGAAAACTTTACAGAAGCGGCGAAAGTGAATATCTTATAAACGGTTCACAGGTTCGTCTGAAAGATGTTTATGAGCTTTTTATGGATACCGGACTGGGACGTGACGGATATTCGATAATCGGTCAGGGACGCGTTGCGGAGATCGTTTCGGCAAAATCAGGAGAACGCCGTGAAATTTTTGAAGAAGCAGCCGGAATATCAAAATTCAGATATAAAAAAGCTGAGGCTGAAAGACGTCTTGCGGCGGCTCAGGAAAATATTTTTCGCCTGACGGATATTATGGGTGAGCTGGAAAGCAGAGTAGAGCCGCTTCGTATACAATCGGAAAAAGCTGCAAAATTTCTTGAACTGGCTGAAATGAAAAAAGAAATGGAAATATCGGTTTGGGTAAAGCAGCTCGATGATCTTAAATCAAAATTATCTGAATTATCCGATAAAATACTTATAAATAAAAACGAATATGATGCTGTGGAAGCGGATATTTCACGCATTGAAGAAAAAGCAGAAAATATCCAGAGCAAAATGGAAGAATCAGCATTGAAAATAGAAAAACTCCGGGCGGAAATTCTGGAGACAGAAAAAGCAAATACCGGTCTTCATTCGGATATTGCCGTTTTTGAAAATGATATCCTGCACTGTAATGAAGCAATTGCAGATATTGAAAAACAGCAAAAGGCAGCGGCAAATTCAAGCGATGAGAACCGCAGAATAATTGATGAAAAACTTGAACTTATCAAACAGGCGGATAAAGATATTGAAGAAACCGAAAAGAAATATCTTGCTGCGGCGGACAAACTCAACGGACTTATTTCCGAGCAGGACAGCTTTGACAGCAAATATTCCGATGTCAGCGACAGACTGGGAAAGCTGTACATAAAGCAGTCTGAGTTCAATATTATAATATCATCAGCTGACACGGTCAAATCGGATATTGACGAACAGCTGCGTAAAATCCGTGAACAGGAGGAGCAGCTTCGCGAATATGCCGAAGAACTTGAAAAAGAAAAAAATGATTCCGATGACGGACTTAAACTCCTTGACGAAAAAACAAGCGAGACCGAAAACCGTATAAACGGTCTTACAAAACTTTATTCCGGCAGAGCGGAAAAACTTTCTCTTGCAAAAAAAGAATTTGAAGATATAGGTTTTTCCGTCCGTGAAAAAGAGCAGAAAATACGTCTGCTTACCGACCTTGAAAAAAGTATGGAGGGCTTCGCAAATTCGGTAAAACAGGTGCTTAAAGCGTCACAGTCGGGACAGCTCCGCGGCGTTTATGGATCGGTGGCTCAGCTGATAAGTGTTGAAAGCAGGTACAGCCTTGCAATTGAAACATCTCTCGGAGCTGCGCTGCAGAATATTGTTGTTGATAATGAAGATACTGCAAAGCGCGGAATAAAGCTCTTGCAGGAATCAAAAGCCGGACGCGCAACATTTCTTCCTACGACTTCGGTAAAGGGTACACGTCTGAATGAAAAAGGTCTTGACGATTGCGACGGATTTGTGGCATTGGCTGTAGATATCGTTGGATTTGATGAAAAATTTGAAGGAGTCTTTACTTCGCTTTTAGGACGTACAGCAGTTGCGGAAAATATAGACACGGCTGCGGTCATCGCAAAAAAATACGGATATAAATTCAGGGTGGTTACCCTTGACGGACAGGTAGTAAATGCGGGCGGTTCTTTTACAGGAGGTTCAGCGTCAAGATCAAGCGGTGTCCTTACAAGGAAAAATGAAATTGAAAAACTGACTGCTGAAAAAGAAAAACTTTCAGAACGTCTTTCGGCCGTTAAGCAGAATGTGGAAAAAATGCAGGCTGAGACCGATAAACTTGGTTTTGATATTGAAGGTGCGAAAGACGAGCTGCGCATTATCGGCGAGGATAAAATTCGTTTTGAAGCAGAGCTCAAACGAATTGATGCAATTCTGGAACAGACCCGTCAGCAGATATCTGCGGCAGAGGAAAATATAAAATTATTTGCGCAGAAAATTGCAGATACGGATAAAAATGTTTCTGATGCTAAGAAAAATCTTAATGAATGTGAAAAAGAAATAGCAGAACTGGAGAAACTTGCTTCGGACAGTGAAGAAAAACGTGCTGATATCCGTGAAAAACGTGAAAAATTGTCTGCGGAAATGTCGGATATGAAGCTCTATGAAATGGAGCGAAGCAAGGACAGGGACGCGCTTAATTCCGAAATAAAGCAGCTTGAGGAACAGTTTTCCGATATCGGAGATAATTCTGCCCGACTTGCGCTGGCTCTTGAAGAGCAGAAAAATATCATTGCGGAAAAGGAGCGCTTGATCGAGGAACGCAAAGCGGCTCTTGAAAATTCAAAGGGAACTGTTGAAGAAATAAATCTGAAAATTTCCGAAGAACAATCAGCGCGCAGAACTCTTGAACAGACTCTCAACGAAGACAGAGTACGGGTACGCGGTCTTAATGATGAAAAA
Source organism: uncultured Clostridia bacterium (assembly GCA_947627905.1). Classification (GTDB taxonomy): domain Bacteria; phylum Bacillota; class Clostridia; order Oscillospirales; family Ruminococcaceae; genus RGIG8773. Next base: position 38,499 of record CANQXX010000003.1, on the reverse strand, counting down.
GAAAAATATTCCCGTGAAATGACCCGGCTTGAAGAACGCAACATTTCATTCCAGAATAATTACGATGCAATAATTTCAGATATGCAGGAGCAGTATGGGATCTATCTTTCCGAGGCTTCGGAAATTGCAAAGCCTGTTGATGATCTGCCGGCTGTAATGCGTCAGCTTAACAGCACAAAGCAGAAAATACGCGATCTGGGAAATGTAAATGTTGCTGCGATCGAGGAATATAAGGAAGTTTCCGGACGCTATAATTTTATGAAAGAACAGCTTGATGATGTGGAAAATTCAAAGCGTGAATTGGAACGTCTGATAGACGAATTAACGGATAATATGCGCCGGCAGTTCAGCGAAAGTTTCAATGCAATAAACGAAAATTTCAAGCAGATATTTGTTGATCTTTTCGGCGGAGGAAAGGCAGAGCTTACTCTTACCGATCCGACTGATGTGCTTGAATCGGGAATTGAAATAAATGTTGCGCCTCCGGGAAAGGTCATAAAAAATCTTTCGCTGCTTTCGGGCGGTGAGCAGGCATTTGTGGCAATTGCGATCTATTTTGCAATACTTAAAATAAAGCCTGCACCGTTCTGTATCCTTGATGAAATCGAAGCGGCTCTGGACGATGTGAATGTTATAAAATATGCGCAGTATCTGCGGCATTTTACGGATACAACACAGTTTATTTTAGTAACTCACCGTCGGGGAACAATGGAAGAAGCGGACGTTATGTACGGCGTTACAATGCAGGAAAAAGGAATTTCAAAGGTACTGCGTCTCGATCAGCCGCCTGCGGATATTGAAAATGCAAATTAAAAGGTGAATAAAATGCTTGATAAAGACGAATTGCAAAAATTATCAAGAGAACAATTGGAAGAACTTTTATTTATTGATTCAAAAAATTTAATTGCAATGGACGGCGTGTGGTTCCAGTCAATTGAGAAAGAGATCGGAATGGACGCTGCTATGCACCATGATGAAGAAGCGTGGAAGTCATATACACGTTCCGAAGCGAGACGAATAAAAAAATTCCTTGGACTTCCTGAAAATGCAGGACTTGTAGGACTTGCAGAGGCTTTGAAATATCGAATGGTGGACAGGGCAAATCCAAGCGAGACAATTTTAAAAGACGGAAAACTTATACATAAAATTTTAGTTTGCCGTGTTCAGGAAGCACGGACAAGAAAAAATATGCCGCTTCACCCATGCAAAAGCGCGGCAATTTACGAATACGGAGGTTTTGCGGAGGTCATTGATGAACGAATAAAATGCCGCTGCATAAGCTGTTATCCCGATGTTACAGATAATTCATGTTCATGCGCATGGGAATTTTGGATATAAAAATTGTCGCAATTATATTGAGGTGAAATAGTGAAAATTTTAGTAATAGGCGGAACAAGATTTTTTGGAATACACGCAGTAAATGAGCTTCTTAAAATGGGACATGATGTTACAATTGCTACAAGAGGAAATACGTCAGATAATTTTGGAAACAAAGTAAAAAGAATTATAGTTGAAAGAACAAATGCAGATAGCATGAAAAACATTTTTGCCGGCAGACATTATGACGCTGTTATAGATAATATAGCCTATTGCTCAAATGATGTAAAGTATGCGCTTGAAAATATAGATCACGATAAATATATTTTTACGTCCAGCACTGCTGTTTATGAACCAAAACATTTAAATACGGCGGAATCTGATTTTGACGGTTTATCAAAAAAATTAATATGGTGTGACAGATATAAATTCCCTTACGACGAATCAAAACGTCAGGCGGAACATGCTTTATGGCAGGAATATTCTGCAAGAAATTGGGTAGCTGTAAGATTCCCGTTTGTTATCGGAAAAGACGATTACACAAAAAGACTTCTATTTTATGTGAAACATACGATTAAAGAAATCCCGATGAATATTGATAATTTAAATTGCCGGATGAGCTTTGTATTTTCCGATGAAGCGGGGAATTTTCTTGCTTTTCTTGCTGATAAAAATTTTAACGGAGCAATAAACGGAAGCTCAGGCGGAACGATTTCTATAAAGGAAATAATTAATTATGTTGAAAATAAAACCGGTAAAAAAGCAGTTATTGAAATATCGGGAGAAAGCGCTCCATACAATGGTGAGACGGAATACAGTATAAATACCGATAAAGCAAATGCTGTCGGATTTGAATTTTCATCTCTTCATGACAGAATATATGATTTGCTGGATCATTACATAAATTTAACTTGTAATTGAGATATATTTGTAAAATAATTTATTGTTAATGGAGGAAATTTTAAATGGACGCACTTGAATTTATCCGTGATAAATTTTCACAGGATTGTTCTATAGATACGGTTTTTCATCTTGTTATGTCGGATTATAATTTGTCGGAAGATGAAGCCAGCGAAAAAATAAATGAGTATTTTGAAATAATTGATGCAATTGACAGATCACGAAATTAGTTTTTATGTCTATGTCACAACAAAAGATCGAATTTAAAAATAGGTTGAGACAAATCGTAATTTATAAAATAGAGAGGTTGCACGGATATAGAAAAGGTGAAATTATGCGTAAGCAATTGGAAATATTCCACAATCTGGTTTTAGAATTTAAAAAAGACACTTCCATTGATGCTATATTGTTAAATGGCTCTGTTGCATATGGTACTGCTACCGATTTGTCTGATTTGGATATTATCGTACTTGGAAAAAGAAATGACTTTATATCACAACTAATTGATGGTGTTTTAGTTGAAATACATTATACCACTTTTAATAAGGCTATTGATAAGTTGAAAAGCAATCCAATGGAAATATATAAATATCTTGATGCGAAGATCGAATATGATAATGGAAAAGCGCAAGAAATCATTGCATATGCTGAAACTGTACTGGAACATTATTGTGTTTCAAAAAAGGAACAATCCGAAATTTGCTACTGGCTGAAAAGTACAAGGCTGAAATTAAAATCTGCATTTTCAAAACAAGATGTTTTACTGATATCCTATCTTGTTGCAACAAACACATGGAAAGTGTTAGAAGGTGTCTGGGCAGTCAACAAAATGCCAATTCCTCCATCAAGCAGTTTATATCGTAGATATTCAAAATTAAAACTCATTCCATGCCAAGAGTGGTTTAAAAAGCTGATGATTGGAAGTGTAAAAAATAGAGGGAATACAATGATTGAGATCATTGATTGGATATTAAATTCTGATTTTTAGAGTATCTACAAATTTGTATGGAAGCCGCAGAATTTTTATAGGCTAAAAGCTATATTTCACATTTAGACGGTGTATTGTAAAATGTCGAATGTTTGACAAATCGGAATTTAGGTGGTAAATAATGAAGAAAAGATATTGTATAATACCTCAAATATTGCTTCTGTTCTGGTTTTTCCTTGATATGACAGGTGTCCGTTTCGGTAATACTTATTTAGTAACACGCTCATATAAGGATGACGGAATATTTTTTCTTATTTATTTAGCAGCGGTGATATTATTCATATTTACGGAAAAAGTAGGAAAATGGGTTGTTGCAGTATGGACATCAATATGGTTTGTAATTCAATTCTTATGTCACGAATGGTATACTATTTTTGGTAAAGGGATAATGGGTTCACTTGAAGGTAAGATAAAGTTTTTTTCAGGGACTATAAAGTGGCTTGAAATTGATGGAAGATATATACCCGATGTTTATCATACTATTTTGCATATTCTCATTTTAACGGTTGTTATAACGTCGGTAATTTATATCAAAAATTCTAAAAAAAAAATATAAATTCTGATTTATGAGTAGGTAAAAAATTTAAAAACGTTAAAATTATCTTAACTCTAAACTCTTGTATCTCAACTCTTATTTTAGGGAGGTATTTTAAATGAATATTTTCAGTAAAATTGCCGCTGGTCTGAAAAAGACAAAAGATTCAATGATGGGCAGACTGGAAACTCTGATGAATTCCTTTACAAAAATTGATGAGGAATTTTTTGAAGAACTTGAAGAACTGCTTATCACCTGTGATATTGGCGTTGAAACTTCGCTTGATATTTGCGAAAAATTGCGCGTAAAGGTAAAAGAAAAAGGGATAACAGATCCTGCCTTGATAAAAAATGAATTAAAAGATATTATTACCGAAATGCTTGGTGAAGATAAAGAAATTGATATTTCCAACAAACCTGCCGTAATTCTTGTGATCGGCGTAAACGGAGCAGGAAAAACCACTACTATCGGTAAGCTTGCAGCTCGTTATAAAAATGAAGGTAAAAATGTTCTGGTAGCGGCTGCGGATACTTTCCGTGCGGCTGCAATCGACCAGCTGCAGGTGTGGACAGAACGTGCAGGCGTTGATATTATCAAGCATGATGAGGGTTCAGATCCGGCTTCCGTTGTATTTGATGCTGTTACTGCTGCAAAAGCGAGAGGTACGGACGTGCTTATTTGCGATACCGCAGGCCGTCTGCACAACAAAAAAAATCTCATGGACGAGCTGAAAAAAATCAGCCGTATCGTTCATCAGCAGGCGGAAAATTGTTCTCTTGAAACATTGCTCGTTCTTGATGCAACTACGGGACAAAATGCTGTAAACCAAGCTAAACTTTTCAGTGAGGCTGCGGAAATTACGGGTATCGTTCTTACCAAACTTGACGGTACTGCAAAGGGCGGAATAATAATATCTATCCACAGGGAACTTGGTATTCCGGTAAAACTTGTAGGTGTCGGAGAAAAAATTGATGATCTGCAGGATTTTCATGCAAAAGATTTTGCTGATGCTTTATTTGAGACTGAAACGGATTTTGATTATAATTATGAACGCCTTACAGATGAAGAAAATGCTGAAATTTCTGTAGACGAAGAAATAATTTCCGATGAAATTACGGAAGAAATCGCTTCCGATGAGATAATTGATGAAAATGTTCCCAATATTACAGAAAATATTGAAGATGTAATTCCGGAAACCGAAGAAAATATTTCCGATAATCAAGAAGCTGTCATAGAAGATGAAATTTCCGAAGCACCGAAGAAAAAAGACCATGGTAAATTTGAATTTTTATTCAAAGAAATTACTTTCGGAAAAAAGAAAAAATCAGAAGAAGATACGGAGAATGAAAGCAATTCGGAGGAATCGGAATGAAAGTTATCCTTGCGTCAAATAATAAAAATAAACTGCGTGAGATCCGTGAGATCCTTGAACCTATCGGAATTGATGTGATTTCTCAATCGGAAGCCGGCGTTGACATTGAAGCAGAGGAAAACGGAAAAACTTTTGAGGAAAATGCTTTTATAAAAGCAAAAGCGGTCTATGATATAAAAAAGCTCCCGGTAATTGCTGACGACAGCGGACTTGAAATTGAAGCACTGAACGGCGCTCCGGGAATTTATTCCGCAAGATATGCCGAGCCGGGACACAGACGGGAAAAAGTTCTTAATGAAATGATAAATATTCCCGATGAAAAGCGGACTGCAAATTTTACCTGCTGTATTTGTTATATTGATAATAACGGCAATGCGCATTATTTCACGGGAAAAGTTTTTGGGAAAATAGGCTATGAAAGCCGCGGAACAAACGGCTTTGGATATGATCCGATATTTATGTACGGTGATAAAACATTTGCGGAACTTACTGCGGAAGAAAAAAATTCGGTAAGTCACAGAGCCGATGCTTTAAAAAAATTAAAAGAATTTTTTGAAATGTGAGGAATTTTTATGAAACTTCTTGCAATTGACGGCAACAGCATTATGAACCGCGCATTTTACGGTATAAAAATGCTTTCAAATAAATCCGGAATGTACACAAATGCGATAACCGGCTTTATGAATATTTATCTTGCAGCGGTAAAGGAAATTTCTCCTGACGGAATTGCCGTTGCTTTTGATATGCGTGCGCCTACATTCCGCCACAAAGCAGTCAGCTCATACAAGGCAAATCGTCACGGAATGCCGGACGAGCTTGCACAGCAAATGCCCGAAATTAAAAATATACTTTCTAATCTTGGAGTAAATATTCTTGAATGTGAAGGCTTTGAGGCAGATGATATTCTCGGAACACTTGCAAAAATGTGTGATGATTCTGATAGCGAATGTTACATTCTTACGGGTGACAGAGATTCGCTGCAATTAATTGATGATAAAGTAACGGTTTTGCTTCACACCATGAAAGGAACAATTAAATATAATGAAGAAAAATTCATTGAAGAATATGGTTTTCCACCGATAGAATTGATCGACCTTAAAGCACTTATGGGGGATAGTTCCGACAATATAAGCGGCGTTAAGGGAATAGGTGAAAAGACTGCAAAACAGCTTATTCACGATCATCATACGATCGAGCAGCTTTATACGGATATTGATGCGGGTAATATTGAAGCTGCAAAGTCGGTAATTGCAAAACTTGAAGCCGGAAAAGCCGATGCTGAACAAAGCAAATGGCTTGCTACGATCGTTAAGAATGTACCTATTGAAAATAATTTGGATCATTACAAATCAGGCAAAATTAATAAGGATAAAATTTCGGAGATACTTACAAAACTTGAAATGTTCAAACTTCTCGATAGACTTGAAATTGCACCGTCAGAAATTTCAGCAGGATCTTCCGAAACTGTTTTTGAAAAGATCAATTATGAAATTGCAGGTGAATTTTGCGAAGATATTTCCGATATAAAAAAAGCAGCTTTTATCTTTAATGAGGGAATTGTTCAGCTCCTTTTAAATAATAAAATTTATATAATTTCCGATAAAAATAAACAGCTTGATTTTTTTGCATCGGATTGTGAAAAAATTACTTTTGGAGCGAAGCCTGCATACCGTTTCTGCTTTGAAAACGGAAAAGAAATGAAAAATATTGCTTCTGATGCAGACATTCTTGGATATATTTTAAATACAAATTCCAGTGAATATGCAGTTGAAAGATTATGTAAGGAATATGGCGCTCCCGTTTATCCGGAACTTGGTGAATTTGCGGATATTGCCGAGCTTCCTGCGCTTACAGATATCATGCTTGCAGAAATTGAAAAGCAAGGCATGACAAAAATCCTTAAAGAAATTGAACTGCCGCTTACCGAAGTCCTTGCGTCTATGGAATATTACGGCGTGCGCATTGATAAAGACGGTATAAAAAATTTCGGAGAAAAATTGACCGAAGATGTTTCCGCAGTTGAAAAACAAATTTATTTTATGGCAGGGCATGAATTTAATATTTCATCGCCTAAACAATTAGGAACGGTTTTATTTGAAGAAATGGGACTTCCGGCAGGCAAAAAAACAAAAACAGGATATTCCACAAATGCAGATGTTCTTGAAAATCTTCGTGATAAGCATGAAATCGTCGATCTTATCCTGCAATATCGGCAGCTTACAAAATTAAATTCAACATATGTTGAGGGCTTTATAAAAGTTGTTTCCGACGACGGAAGAGTGCGTTCGCTTTTTAAACAGACCGAAACAAGAACAGGCAGAATTTCTTCGGCAGAACCTAATGTTCAGAATATTCCTGTCCGTACCGAGCTTGGCAGAAATATGCGTAAATTTTTCATTGCAGATGAAGGATATGTCCTTTTGGATGCGGATTACAGCCAGATAGAACTGCGTATTCTTGCGCATATGAGTGGGGATAAAAATATGCAGGACGGTTTTATAAAAGGTATGGATATTCATACTGCAACGGCGGCTCAGGTCTTTGATATGCCTGCGGAAATGGTTACTTCCGAAATGCGCCGTGCTGCAAAAGCTGTAAATTTCGGTATCGTTTATGGAATAGGCGCTTTTTCGCTTTCAAAGGATATTGATGTATCCGTTGCAGAAGCCGATCGTTATATAAAAAATTATCTTGCGCGTTATCCGAGAGTACATGATTTTATGGAAAAAGTTGTCGAGGACGCAAAGAAAAACGGTTATGCATCAACAATGTTCGGACGGCGCAGACCTATTCCGGAGCTTAAAAATTCCAATAAAAATATTCAGGCTTTCGGAAAAAGAGCTGCAATGAATGCGCCTATCCAAGGCACTGCGGCGGACATAATAAAAATTGCAATGATAAAAGTTTATGAGCGATTAAAAGCGGAAAAATTAGATGCAAGACTGATATTGCAGGTCCATGATGAATTAATTATTGAAGTAAAAGAATGTGATGCCGAACGTGCAGCAGCAGTATTAGGCGAGGAAATGCGCAATGCTGTAAAACTTGATATTCCGCTTACTGCTGACGTTTCCAAGGGCAAAACATGGTACGATGCAAAACAGGGCTGAGCCTTATTAATATAATTTTATTTTATGTTGAAAAATAATATTGAAAAAATTTCCGCATTAGTAATTGAATTTGTTTTTTACAGCTTTATTGGCTGGCTTTATGAAACAATTCTTACAACGGCAGTATGGGGACATTTTGCAGACAGGGGAATGCTTCATCTACCGATCTGTCCGATATACGGTTTCTGCGCGCTGATATTGATATTTATTTTCCAAAAATTAAAAAGTGTTCCAGCAATTTTTATATTGGGAACGCTTCTTACTACTGCTGCGGAACTGGCGGCTTCATATATTCTTGAATTTTTTACTGATAAACGTTTATGGGATTACGATAATTGGCATTTTAATTTTCAGGGTAGGATCGCTCTTGGAAGCAGTCTGATATTCGGAGTATTGTGCGTTATTTTAATAAGGTTTTTACACCCGTTTGCAGTTAAAATTTGCGAAAAAATAAGCGGGAAAGTGCTTAAAATTATTGCTTTCTCCTTACTTGTTTTGATCATAGGAGATCTTTTATGGGTAATTTTATAAAACATTTGAAAAGGACATTTATTGTAATTCTTTTATTGCCGTTGATATTGATATTTGTATACATAATTTTTGAAATTTTCGGAATGTGTGTAAATCATATTTCTACCGCAAATCAAACAAATAAATTACAGGATATTCTTGAAAATAAAATCGGGGATATTAAATTTATAGATATTTATTCAGAAACGGGAAATACATCGGGAACGGGAAATCATGTTGATTGTTTATCAAAAATTACTTTTTCCACGGAAATGCAGATCGGTGAGATCAATAATATTTTGTCTGAAATTTACGATAATGATGATTTTATTCTGAATAAGGATGATAGCGGGAATTATAAGCTTAAATTATGTACATCTGCGCCGTTTGGGGACAATATTGAGGGACATTAAAAATTAATTGTATTATAATAACAGGCAATTATTAGAATTGAATGAAATTACATGAGGAAGATATTTAATGAAATTTTTAATTTATGATACTCTCCCGGACGATGCAAAAAAGATTCGTGAAGAAGTTTTTGTCAAAGAACAGGGATTTCAGAATGAATTTGATGAAATCGACGGAAAGGCTGTACATATTGTTTTATACGATGAAAATATTCCTGTCGCCGTATGCAGACTCTATCGTGAAAATTCCGCTTACGTTCTTGGGCGACTTGCGGTCATAAAAAATTACCGTGGGAAAAATATCGGATCGCTGATGCTTGAAGAAGCGGAAAAATATGTGAGAGAAAAGGGTAGTAATGAAATAATTTTACACGCACAATGCCGCGCGGCTGAATTTTATAAAAAATCGGGATTTTCAGAATATGGTGATGTTGATTATGACGAGTATTGTCCGCATATACATATGAGAAAATTATTGCAGAGTTAATAAGGATATTAAAAAATTATTTAAATATATACTGATGAGGAGAATTTCAATTTGGAATATTTTTATATAGGTAATATAAAAATTGAAAAGACTGCCGCTCTTGCGCCTATGGCTTCTGTTGCTGACAGAGCTTACCGCGCTCTCTGCAAGGAAAATGGTGCAGCTTATATGGTATCCGAAATGATATCTGCAAAAGGACTTTGTTATTCCGACAGAAAGACGGAAGAACTTTGCATAATCATGGAAAATGAACGTCCATATGCGCTCCAGCTTTTTGGTGATGACCCCTATTTTATGGCGGAAGCTGCAAAAAAATTAATGAAATATTCTCCCGATATAATTGATGTAAATATGGGCTGCCCGGTCCCTAAAATTGCGGGGAACGGCGCAGGTTCTGCACTTATGAAAGATCCGTCTCTTGCGGCGAAAATAATTTCTGCAATGGTAAAAGCAGTTTCCGTTCCGATAACCGTAAAAATTCGCAAAGGCTGGGATAATGAACACGTCAATGCAGTTGAATTTTCAAAAATTCTTGAAGAAGCAGGTGCGTCGGCAATTACAATTCACGGACGCACCAAAAATCAGATGTACCACGGAAAAGCTGATTGGGAAATTATCCGTAAAGTTAAAGAAAATGTTAAAATTCCCGTTATCGGAAACGGAGATGTGGATTCTCCCGAAAGTGCGGAAAAAATGTACAATGAAACAGGCTGCGATCTTGTCATGATAGGACGGGGAAGCTACGGTAAACCGTGGATCTTTAAAAATATTTGTCATTATTTTGAGACAGGGAAAATTCTTCCCGAACCGACGCTTGACGAACGCCTTGAAATTATGTGCAGGCAAGTCGAATTATCGGTAAAATTTAAAGGTGAACGGATCGGAATAAGCGAAGCGCGGAGACAGTGCGCGTATTATCTGAAAGGACTTCCGAATGCGGCAGCATTCCGTAATAAATGCGGAAGTTTAGGCTCTTTGAACGATCTTCAGGAGCTTTGCAATGAGGTGAAAAAAGCCTGTGAATGAAATAATTATCCGTAATGTCTGCAAAAATGATATTCCGCAAATTGCGGAAATTGAAAAAAGATCTTTTACCGATCCATGGACGGAAAATGCGCTGATGTCGCAAATTCCCGAAAAATACGGGATTTTTTTTACAGCGGAAATATACGGCGAAATAGTCGGTTATATTATTGGTTCGTGCGATGGCGAAAATGCGTTTATTGAAAAAATTGCTGTTGAAAATTCAGTAAGAAAGCAGGGCATAGGAACAGCATTATTAAATAAATTTATTTATGAAATTTCTGATAACGCAAAGCAAATTTCACTTGAAGTAAGAGAGTCTAATTCTGCAGCAAAAGCATTATATTTTTCTATGGGATTTAAAATAGCAGGCGTAAGAAAGGATCTTTATGAATTTCCAAAAGAAAATGGAATTGTAATGATCAAAAAAATAATATAAAAAGCGGCGCTTTATTTAATTTGAAACGCCGCTTTTTTGCAGGCAATTAATCGCGGTAATTTTATTTACGCCTGCTCCCGATAATTGATAGACTGCAAAAATAAGTTATTAAAAAATATCCTCCGTATATCATTAGTACAACTATAGAAGTAAATGCAACAGATTCAATTAATTTTTCTGTTCCGAAAACCTCAAGAATAAACATTGCAAATTTCATTCCGAAAATTGAATGTACCGCCGCAAGCAGCATGGGCAGAAGAAAGAATATTCCTGTTTGCCTGAAAAGTGAACGTGAAATTTCTTTTTCTTCTGTTCCTATTTTTCTTAAAATTTCATATCTGCGCACACTGTCAACACTTTCGGAAAGCTCCTTTAATGCAAGTACAGCGCCGCAGGAAATAAGAAATACCAACCCTATATAAAGCCCAAGAAGCGCTGCCATTGCACCAAGACCTATTGTAGCTTCAGCAATATCAATGCGAGTATTTGCGGCAAAATACCAGTTTGTTTCAACAGGGTCGGCAAGCTCCCGAGCATAAACGCTGTCAAACACTTTTTCGTAATTTTCTTTAAATCTTTCTTCCGCAGCATATTTTTCATCCTTGCCCTCCGCAGCATAATTTCCGATAAAATAATCTCTTCCGAGATCGTAATTTCCGATAATTTCATCGGGAACGATAAAAATTCCTGAGTTAATATGCTGTGAGCCGATCTCAACAAAACCGTCCTGACATTCCGTAAATTTCGGTTTCAATTTTTGCCCGAATAGTGTAATTTCTCCGCCATTTGCAAGGATATTATCGCGTATTTCTTTCATTGACTTAAAATCACAGATCAAAACATACTCATCTTTTCCAAGGGTAAATTTTTCATTTCCGTAAAGTTCTGCAAGTTTGTTATAATCGCTTAATTTTACAATATCCTCCGGGTAATCAGTTCCAAGAAACGGTGAAGTTTTTTGCAATTCTTTCAGAATATCTTCGCCTGCAAAATCCGCAAGCGTAAATTCGTCGATTTGGTAACATTTTAAATGAACATATTCAGAAACATTTTCAAGTGGGTCAATTCCTGCATTTTCATATTCTTCAAAAATGTCCGTATGCAAAATTTCTCCATTATATTTTTCGGAATAATTCATTTCAAAATCTACAGGAGCAAACTCGTTCAGATTTGCATTCATAGAATTTCTAACCGAAAACGCAGAGGAAAGAGTGCAAATTGTCACAAAAAGCATTAAACAAATTACCGTCATTGAAATTACCGTTGTATTTATTTTGCTGCTTATCTGCCTGAATGTAAAGCAGTTCAGGCCGCGGAAATAGCCGCTTTTTGATGATCGTACAATATGCAGAAGAAGTCCCGAAACAGACCAGAAAATAAGGAAAGTTGAAATTATTCCAACGATTATCATTCCAACAAGAATTTTATTTGAAAGATATTCCGATCTTGTTGTGACCCTATAATAAGCATATCCGAGAGCGGCTGTTGCAATTACAAATACTATTGTGCAAAAAGCAGGATTTTTCAGTTTCATTTTTTCAGATCTTTTATCCGACTGCATCAGATCGATCAGCTTGCATCTGCTTATCATGATACTGTTAAATATCATTACAACAACATACATTATCCCAAAATAAATTATTGTTTTTATAATTGCTTCAGTGGAAATATTAAAACGGTATGACGTCATATCCGCTTCAAAAAGATTTGCCACGAGAACGCTCATCAATTGGGATAATCCCGTCCCCAGAAGAAGTCCTACGGCAAGCGAACCAATTCCGATAATAATTGTTTCTGTAAGGAGAATTGCGGAAATTTTTCCTTTTCCCATTCCGAGAATAAGGTACAGCGCAAATTCTTTATTGCGGCGTTTCATTAAAAATCTGCTTGCGTAAACAATTAAAAGTCCAAGCACTGCGGAAACAAAATAACTTACTCCCGAAAGCATGGTATTTAAAAGCTCAATAATTTCTCTTGTGTTTTGCGAAACAATTAAAAACGCTGTTTGTGAATTAATTGCATTAAAAACATAAAATACCGAAACGCCTATCACCAGTGTGAAAAAATATACCGCATAATCGCGGATGCTTTTTCGGATATTATTTATTGAAATTTTAAAGAGCATCGCCTGCGTCACCTCCGAGGAGAGTAATAACATCAATGATCTTATTGAAAAATTGTTTTCTTGTGTCCGAACCTTTGCTTATCTCGTTGAATATTCTGCCGTCTTTGATAAAAATTACCCTTGAAGCATAGCTTGCTGTAAATGAATCATGTGTTACCATCATGATCGTTGCGCTGTGTTCCGAATTAAGAAAATTAAAACGTTCCAGAAGCATTTTTGCTGACCTTGAATCAAGCGCACCGGTAGGTTCATCGGCGAGAATTATTTTAGGATTTGTAACGATCGCTCGTGCAGAAGCAACGCGCTGCTTCTGACCTCCGGACAGCTGATACGGATATTTTTTAAGTATGTCCGAAATATCGAGCTGTTTTGCAACCTCTTTGACCGATTTGTCTATCTTTTCGGCATTCATTTTTTGGATCGAAAGCGCAAGGGAAATATTTTCATATGCGGTAAGCGTGTCAAGCAAGCTGAAATCCTGAAAAATAAACCCTAATTTTTCACGGCGGAATTTGTTAAGTTCTTTGCCTTTTAAAGCCGTTATATCAATATCTTCAAGATAAATATGACCGGCAGTTACTCTGTCGATAGTTGAAATGCAGTTAAGAAGCGTAGTTTTTCCGCTTCCGGACGCTCCCATTATTGCGGTAAATTCGCCGCTTTCAACGGTAAATGAAATATCATCTATTGCTTTGGTAAGACTGGATTTGTTTCCGTAATATTTTTCTATATGTTCAATTCTTAAAAGTGACATATGAACTCTCCTTTCTTTTAATTTAATTATATTACGGAAATTTTCCATTGTCCTGCGTTTAATATTGTTTTACATTACAATTTTGTAATGTTAGTTGAACTTATAAAAATCATTTTTTTGAAAAATTATCTCAAATTCGGTAAACTTATTCTTTTCGGAAATTACCTTGACCGAATGTCCTAATCTGTCGCAAAGATTTTTGACGATGTAAAGCCCCATACCTGTAGATTTAGTACCATTCCTGCCGTTTTCACCGGTAAATGATTTGTTGAAAATATACGGAATGTCATTCTCCGGAATACCGATCCCGTTGTCCTTATAGTGAAGAATTACTTTATCGGGAAATTCTTCTGCTGAAATAATTATTTCCGGCTCACGCTCCTGAGAAAAGAATTTTATGCTGTTTGCCATGAACTGTTCTAAAATAAATTCGAGCCATTTGCCGTCGGTAAGAACATTTATATCCAGTCCGGACGTACTGATAGATACATTGTGAAGCAGCAGTGTTTCACGGTGCTTTAATGCAATGTTGGATACCGTTCTTTTAAGAGATGTTTCCTTTATAAGATAATCCTTTTCTGCATTTTCCGAGCGCGCATAATAAAGTACGGTGTCAATGTAGCTGTCTATTCTCATTAACTGTTCAAAAAATTTTTCATTTAGTTCTGATTTGTTATTGTGCGCCATAAGCTGCAAACTTGATACCGGAAGTTTTATTTCATGCACCCAAAGTTCAATAAATTCACGAAATTCGGCAGAATTGTTTCGATATACGGCAACGTTTTCGCACATTGATTTTACCGCTTCGCGAATTACTTCACAGAATAATTTTCCTTCCGCAAAAGAGGGGACTTCTATCATTTCAGAGATCAAAAATTTCTGATCGAGATTTTCCAGCTTGTTTTTAAGACTGCTGTAAAAAGGTCTTTTTCGGAAAAATTCCCATGATTCATTTACAATTACCATAAGAAAAAATATTATGCCTGTTATCAATTTTAACTGATAGTCTGCATGAAAAGCCTGCATAAATATAAAAATTATTCCGTAAGTCACTATGTATGAAATATATAAAAATATCCTGTCCTTAAAAAATTCAGATGTTTTCATTTTAAAATATACCCCTGTTTCTTTCGTGTTTCTACGGCGTCACAGCAGCCGGCGTCGGATAGCTTTGCGCGAAGCCTGCTGACATTTACCGTAAGAGCATTGTCGTTTATAAATTCATCATTATCCCAGAGTGCGGTCATGAGCGCATCACGGGTAACGATCTCTCCTTGCCTGTCAAGCAGGAGCTGAAAAATTATCATTTCATTTTTGGTCAGGATAATTTCATTATTTTCTGAAATTAATGCGCCTTTTGCGGGATTTACGCTCCAGCCGCGGTAAGTCTGATTTGACGCTGATTTTGAATAACGCTTCAGCACTGCTGTGATTCTCAATAAAAGAATTGTGGGATCATATGGCTTTGTGATATAATCGTCTGCACCGTAGCTTAATGACAGTACCTCGTCTGTTTCAGAAGTTCTGCTTGTTACCATTATAACGGGAATATCGGAGCTGCGGCGTATTTCTTTAAGGAGCATTTCTCCGTTTAATTCCGGCAGATTTATATCCAGAAGCAGCAGATCCGCATCTGACGAAATAATTTTTTCTGCCGGAGATTTAAAATCCGTAAGTTCTTCTGTAAGATAACCTGCATTTTTCAGCAGCTTGGAAAGTTCATCTCGAATTGACCTGTCGTCCTCAACAATATATATTTTTTTCATATTTTCCTCCGGATGATAAATTAAATTTCAGGACAGCAATTATTATGATTATAGATTATAACATACTGTTTTAAAAATTGCAAGCATAAAATAAAAGTTCTGCGTACAGTGAAGTACACAGAACTTTTATTTTAATTCTTATTTATAAAATTTTTATTCAGAGAAAAAAGTACAAGCAGAATTTAAAATTATCATTTTTATTTTATTGCTTTCTTTTTTCCGCTGTGGCAAATTGCCGAATTTGGACAGCAGCCGCAGCTACCTCCGCAGGAGGATCTGCCGTTTCTTTTGTCTTTTTTCATGCCCGAAATTATAAGAGCAATAACAAGTATCAGAATTATTGCGGCAATTATTGTGCCGAAATTTACAGTTAAAAATTCTGCCATGGTAATTTCCTCCTTCGGATAATTTTGAATATATCAGGCTTTTGCTTTTATGCGGACTTTGGTTGTCAGACGGCTGCTTTCCTTGTAAGGTCTTGCAAGCATATAGATCATGAAAGCAAGTATCGCTATTGCAAATATAAGACCTATAACATTTACATTTCCCGTGAAAAGAAGTCCGAACTGATAAACTATAAGCGATATTGCATATGCGAACAAGCATTGATATGCAATTGCAAAAGCAGTCCATTTCGCGCTGTTCATTTCACGTCTGATAGCGCCTATTGCAGCAAAACATGGAGCGCAAAGAAGATTGAATATAAGGAATGAATATCCTGCCAGTGCGGAAAATTCTGCCGCAAGGCTGCCCCAGATCTCGTCGCCGTTTTCGGAAACTTCTTCCGCAAAGTGATAAAGCGAACCATATGTTGCAACGACGTTTTCCTTGGCAATAAGTCCTGTAACAGCCGCAACGGCAGCTTTCCAGTCGCCCCAGCCGAGAGGTGCGAATATCCATGCTATTGCTCCGCCGATCTTTGAAAGTATAGAATTGTCTATTTCTTCGACCATGCCGAAGCTGCCGTTTTCAACGCCGAATCCCATTAAGAACCAGAGCACGATAGTCGAAAGAAGTATTATCGTTCCTGCTTTTTTGATGAATGACCAGCCGCGCTCCCACATCGAGCGGAGAACATTTCCTACTGTAGGGAGATGATATGCAGGAAGCTCCATTACAAACGGCGCAGGATCGCCCGCAAACATTTTTGTTTTCTTGAGTATTATACCTGAAATTATTATCGCCGCAACACCAATGAAATATGCCGAGACTGCTACCCAGCCGGCGTTATTGAAAAGCGCGCCTGCAATCAATCCTATTATCGGAAGTTTTGCACCGCAGGGGATAAATGTAGTAGTCATTATAGTCATACGCCTGTCGCGTTCATTTTCAATTGTCCTTGAAGCCATTATTCCCGGAACTCCGCAGCCTGTGCCGATGAGCATAGGAATGAATGATTTTCCGGAAAGACCGAATTTGCGGAAGATTCTGTCCATAACGAATGCGATACGCGCCATGTAACCGCAGGATTCCAGAAATGCAAGGAATATGAACAGCACAAGCATCTGCGGAACAAATCCAAGGACTGCTCCCACGCCGCCGATAATTCCGTCCAGAATAAGGCTCTGTAACCAATCTGCACAGCCGATACTGTTAAGAAGGTTTTCAACAATTACCGGAATACCGGGTATCCAGATGCTTTCTATTCCGAACAAATGCCAGCCGTCGCCGAAAACGCCGTCATTTGCCCAGTCTGTCGCCCATGTGCCCACGGTCGTTACCGAAACATAGTAAACAATAAACATTACTACTGCAAAAATCGGCAGGGCAAGTATGCGGTTCGTGACTATCTTATCTATTTTATCGGAAATTGTCATGCTGCCTTTACTTTTCTTTGTATAACAGCCTTTGATAATGGAAGCGATGTATATATAGCGTTCATTGGTAATTATGCTTTCGGAATCGTCGTTCATTTCCTTTTCCGCAGCAGTAATGTCTGTTTCGATATGCGCCTTTTTATCTTCGGGAATATTGAGCATTTCAAGCACTTTATCGTCACGTTCAAAAATTTTTATTGCATACCATCTTTGCTGTTCCTCCGGGATATCATGCAGTACTGCTTCTTCAATGTGAGCGATAGCGTGTTCAACGCAGCCGCAGAAGCTGTGCTGGGGGATAGAGGGGGACATTGCTTTTGCAGCTTCAACGGCGGCTTCGGCGGCTTTGGTTATACCCTCGTTTTTAAGGGCGGAAATTTCCATGACCTTGCAGCCAAGCTCTTTTGCAAGCTGTTCAGTGTTTATTTTGTCACCGTTTTTGCGGACAACGTCCATCATATTTATTGCAACGACAACAGGTATGCCCAGCTCCACAAGCTGAGTGGTAAGATAAAGATTGCGCTCAAGATTTGTTCCGTCAATGATGTTAAGTATGGCGTTCGGACGTTCACTGATAAGATAATTCCTTGCAACTACTTCTTCAAGAGTATAAGGCGAAAGTGAATAAATTCCCGGAAGGTCTGTGATGATAACATCTTTCTGACCTTTCAGACGTCCTTCTTTTTTTTCTACCGTAACGCCGGGCCAGTTTCCGACAAATTGATTTGAGCCTGTCAGGGCATTGAAAAGTGTTGTCTTGCCGCAGTTAGGGTTGCCGGCAAGAGCAATTCTGATCTCCATAAACATTTCCTTTCTTAGCAATTGCTAACTAAAATTTACTATTTTGCAGAAATCTGTTATATATGTCTAACTCCTGCACAAAAAATCAAGCTGTCTCAATGTTTTCAGCGTCTGCTTTTCTCAAAGAAAGTTCATATCCGCGGACGGTGATCTCTATAGGGTCACCGAGAGGAGCGACTTTCCGGATATATACTTCCGTCCCCTTGGTTATGCCCATATCCATGATACGGCGTTTTACAGCACCTTCACCGCAAAGTTTTTTCACGGTAACGGTCTGTCCCACCTTTGCTTCTTTAAGTGTTGACATTTCAGTACCTCCATTATATGTAAAATTTTATCAGACCATTATCTTGTTTGCCATTTCTTTTGAAACGGCAACACGGGAATCCTTTACATTGACGATAACATTTCCGCTGATCTCGTTGATTATCGTAACCGTTCCGCCAACGACAAATCCGAGATTTTCGAGAAATTTTTTTGTTTCAGGATTTCCGCCTATCTTTTTGATAATGTTTTCTTCGCCTGCATTTGCAAGACTTAAAGGCATAGTACATCCCTCCGCATGGACAGTGAAATGATAGTTAGTTTTAACTAACTAAAATCCCTTAAAATAAGTTAACTTTCGCTAACCAAATAATATAATACTCTCTTTAAATACAAATGTCAATAGGGTATATAAAATTCCGTGAATTTTATTACTAAAATTTACTTGTCGGAGAATAATTTTGTGCACTTAGCATAAAATTATTGTCTGCAATACTGTTCCAAAACTGATTTAAGGGCATTCACACTTGCATTATGTATCCTTGCCACAGGGATATTACGTTTTGACGATCTCTGATTTACGCTTGTTACCATTTTATGAGAGCAAGTGTTTGTAAATACTACCATAAGATCAGGATCGCCAAGTTTGTTTTCAAAATCCGACGGAATCTGCGTAAACACCTTTGCTTTGCAGTTATAAGAGCGGCATATGTCCTTATAACGCGATGCCATACGATCATTGCCGCCGATCACAACAACGCTCATAGTTTCACCTCCTGATAGTTAGAATATGCTAACTACATTTTAACACGTCAGAAAAATATTGTCAATAGGGAAATCAAAAAAACTTCCTTATGGCAATTGTCAGATATAGATACAAACATGATACCTGCCTGAAAATTGGTTCTGACACTTGACAATCGTCACAAAAAAATGTATAATTTAGTAAAGATGATTTTTAAAGGAGCTGCGGCTGATGAAATGTCCGTTTTGCGGTTATGAAGATACAAAAGTAGTGGATTCCAGATCTGCGGACGGGAAAAAGCGCCGCAGAAGAGAATGTACCAACTGCGGAAAACGCTTTACTACCTATGAATCAGTTGAGATGCCTGCGCTGCTTGTACTGAAGCGCGATAACAGCGTGGAGCTTTTTGACCGCAGCAAGCTCATCAAAAGCATTTCTACGGCGGTCAAGAAGCGTCCGGTGTCTGCCGATGACATAAACAATATTGTCGATATCGTTGAAGGATGTTATTCCAACGGCAATCAGATCACTTCCGCAGAGATAGGGGATATAGTCCTTAAAAAGCTGAAAGAGATAGATCAGGTGGCATATGTCCGGTTCGCATCTGTGTATAAGGACTTCAACGATGTGGAGAGCTTTATAAAAGCCATATCTGAACTGAAAAATGAAACGGAATAGGGACATACATAAAAATATATCACGATCCTCGGAAACGGGGATCTTTTTTATTGATATGCTGTAAGATCAGGTCCTTTTGTTTCACAAAAATGCAATGCTTTCATAGTATGAATTAACGCAGTGCCGCGCGGTATTTTATATAGAATATCGTCTGCCGGACGCTAAATCAATTATATATTATGGAGCTGATATGATGAACTGTTTGACCTGCTTTCTCGGCGGGACCTCACCGAATGGTTTCCGCACACATTTCGGCGATATGATAGCCGATACCGATTTTCATTCGTACATAATCAAGGGAGGTCCGGGAACCGGAAAGTCCTCGCTTATGAAACGCCTTGCCGAAGCGTTTCCCGATGACGAAAAGGAGATATACTGCTGCTCCAGCGATCCAAATTCGTTGGACGCTGTTGTTTTTCCCGGCAGGAAAGTAATAATCGTTGACGGAACTGCGCCACATGTTTTTGAGCCGGAATATCCCGGAGCCGTGCAGCAGATACTTGATCTCGGCGCTTATTGGGATATAGGCAGACTGAAAAGATCAAAGAAAGATATAATTTCAGCCAATGCGGCATATCTTCAGCAGCACGCCCGATGCAGGAGATATGTAACGGCTCTTGCATCCGTAGTGGGGGATACCTTCCAGATCGGAAGTGCAGCTCTTAATGATGAAAAGTTAGACGGCTTTATAAAACGGCTTTCAAAAAAGATACTTCCTAAAAGATCGGATACATCTTCCGGAAAAACGGAGTTCCGTCAGCTGTCAGCCCTGACTCCCGAAGGATACCTTACAAATATTCCTCAGGAATACAGCGTTTATCTGCTGAACGACAATTATTACGCCGGTTCGGATAAATTTCTCAGGAAATTTGCCGTAACGGCTTCGGAAAAAGGGTATTCCGTAAGCGTAAGCATATGTACGCTTTACGGCAATGAGACGTTTGAACATATGCTGATCCCCGAACTTAAAACCGCATTTATTACTGCCGATCCGATAAACGATATTGCACTTGCGGCAAAGCAGCCGATAAATTTCCGAAGATTTTACGATAAAAATATTATTGCTGAAAAGAAACTGCGCATAAAATTCAATGAATCCGCAGCAAGAGATCTGATAGATGAAGCGGTGCTTTCTCTCAGGAACGCAAAAGCGGAGCATGATAAACTGGAGCAGCTTTATATCCCTGCGGTGGATTTTGACAGCGTAAACAGGCTTTGCTACACTCTCATCTCTCAGATAAAAAGCCTTTCGGCTGAATAAATAGAAGAGCCGCCCCCTATGCAGACTCGGGAACGGCTTTCTAAACAACTTGTGTCCGGCGCAGATCCTTTTTAAGAATTGTCCGGAAGCAGCACGGAGCTTTTTTGGACCAATGAATAAATTTATTGTGAAGCAATAAAAATATGTACTCCGTCTAACTTATTTAATATTATACCATATTTTTTGAAAAAGTCAAGGGAATTTTATGAAATTTTTGCCTGTAGGGTCATTATTGGCATAATTGTGTCGATATGTACTTTAAAACTAACAAAAAATCCTGCAAACGCATTGACGCGTTTGCAGGATATATGGAGCTATCTATCGGATTTGAACCGACGACCTCATCCTTACCAAGGATGTGCTCTACCAACTGAGCTAAGATAGCACCCAACAATTTAATATTATATATTATTTCATTCTCTTTGTCAAGACTTTTTTGAAATTTTTTATAAAAATGAATAAATCAGCTTAAAACATTCCATAATTTTCCTAAGAAAATTGAAAGGAATGGCATTTTACATGAAAAATAAAAGCAGTATAACCGAACTTTCCATTATCATAGGTATGGCTCTGGCTGTGTTCTGCGCCGGATTCTGCGATTTTGCAGATGAATACCGTGATATCACCGAAACGGTTTTCAGACTGCATATACCGGCAAATTCGGACAGTCCGGAGGATCAGGAGCTTAAACTTAAAGTGCGCGACGCAGTTCTCAATGAAACGGCGGATATTTTCAAGGACAGCCTGTCTGCCGAGGACGCCGTCGCTGCTGCGGAAGAAAACCTTGCCCATATACAGGAGATCGCCGAAAGAACGCTCCGTGAGAACAACTGCTTCCTGCCGGTGAAATGCGAGGTCACAGAAATGATCTTTGACGACAGGGTATATGATTCCATAACCATGCCGGCAGGCAGATATTCCGCTTTGAGGATATCTATAGGCAGCGGGCAAGGAAAAAACTGGTGGTGCGTTATGTTTCCGCCGCTTTGCCTTCCTGCCGTTACGGACGTAGACGACGCCCTTAATAAGTGCGGCGGCACTTTTACCGAAGAAGAGCTTGATATCCTGCATGATCCGGAAAATTATGAATGTAAATTTTACTTTCTTGAACTTTTCCGCAAGCTGAAAGACGGCAGCTGATAGGTCAGATATTGATATTATAAAAATGATCGGGCTTTTACAATGATGAAATTATTATAATTCACTAAAAAAATATGCGTTTTTTTGTGTACTAATTTTTTAAAATTCCCTTGTGGATTGCTGAAATTTGTGATATAATTTTTATGTATCCGAAGTGTATAGGCGATAATTGACATATTTTGTCCTTTCACGCGGAGAAGATTTTCTGATAGTTGGAGGTATTCACAATGGAAGGAACCGGATTTCTTAAAACGGTAAGAGTCGGAGGATTTGACAAAAAAGACGTACTTGCTTATGTTGATGAATTAAATACCAAGATCTACACGCTTGAAGCTGAACTTGAAGAGAAAAAAGCTCTGCTTGAAGGCTCCGAGGGCGGCGGAAGTGTTGACAACGGTAAATATGAGGAGCTCCTTGCAGCCGATAAGGCTAAGATAAGCGAACTTCAGACAAGCAACGATTCCCTCAAGCTTCAGATGAAATCTCTTGAAGACGATCTTGCTCAGAAAGACAGTGAAATAGAAGCTCTCAAAGCTCAGAACGCAGAGCTTGAAGATCAGCTTCAGGAAGCAAAGAACAAGGCTGCTTCGGCAACTACCGGCGAAAGCAGCGCTATGGATCTCAGCAACGTATTCCTTGAAGCACAGAAAACAGCCAATACTATCGTTACACAGGCTAAGGAAAATGCCCGTAAAATGGACGAAGATGCCAAGAAACTTGCCAATCAGGTCGTTGACGATGCTAACGGAAAGGCGTCTACTATCGTTAAGACTGCTGATGAAAGAGCGTCCAAAATACTTTCAGACGCTGAGGACAGAAGCTCCGAGATGCGTGCTGAAGCTGACAGGATAAGGCAGAAAGTTACTGCCGAGATCGCAGAGATCGACGAAAATGTTATTAAGCTCAAGGAAGTTCTTGAAATGTTCTCCAGCGAGAGCATACTCAAGCTGGATGAAGCTAAGTCTACCATTGACAGCGCACAGGCTGCACTTAAAAAAGGCGGTGCTGTAAGACCTTCGATACCTAAGCCGGTGCTTATGTCTGCTCATAAAACAGAGGAAACCTCCGAGCCTCAGCCTGAGCCGCAGGAAGAGCCTGCCGCAAAACAGCCTGCAAAGCCTGCATTTGCCGGTTTTGATATGAGCGAGCTTGAAAGTCTTACAAAGGCTGCCGAAGCAGAAGCAAATTCCGGAGAGTATGAAGATCCCGTTGCAGGCAACATCTCTATTTCCGATATGTAAGTCATGGCTGAAATATATGATATAAACGTTTCCGAGCTGCGCAGCTTTTGCGGTAAGCTAAGAGCAGGGGATAAAGTTCTTCTGACAGGTACGGTATACACTGCGAGAGATGCGGCTCATAAGCGCTTTGACGCTCTTCTTGACAAGGGTGAACCGCTCCCGGTAGATATAAAGGATTCGGTCATATACTATGCCGGACCTACACCTGCATCGGAGGGAAAACCTATCGGCTCCTGCGGTCCGACAACTTCCGGAAGAATGGATAAATTTGCTCCGAGACTGCTTGATAACGGTCTTTGCGGAATGATAGGCAAGGGTGAACGCAGTCAGGCGGTAAGAGACGCTGTCGTAAGGAACGGCGCTGTGTATTTCTGCGCAATAGGCGGAGCAGGAGCTCTGGCGGCAAGCTGCATCAAAAAATGTGAAGTAGTAGCATTTGATGATCTGGGCTGCGAGTCTGTAAAAAAACTTTACATAGAGAAGTTCCCTGTTACAGTGGCAGATGATTGCAGCGGAGGCGATATATTCAGCTCAGGAAGAGCCGAATATGCTGTTTGAATAATTTTAAGGCAGGAAATTTATTTTCCTGCCTTTTAATATGGTTAAATACTATAAATTAATACATTATTCAAATGATGTTAATTGTTAAAATAACTAAAAACTTCTTACAAATATTGATTTTATTTACAAAGAATCAAAATCTTATAGGAATTTTTTTAAAATTCCTTGACAAATCAGATATAAAAATGTATAATAAGTTAAAGCATTATGCTTTATGGTCAAGGGTCAAGTAGCTTAAATTCCAGAGCGTTGTTTTTTATAGGCAAAGGTGTCGGTGTGAGTCCGTCCTCAGGTCCAAATCCAGATAATTATTATATTTTAAGCGAGGGAAATCAAAATGTACGAAGACAAGACATTAGTATGCAAGGAATGCGGAAATGAGTTCGTATTCACTGCCGGTGAGCAGGAATTTTATGCTGAAAAAGGCTTTGTAAACGAGCCTCAGAGATGTAAAGCCTGCCGCGATGCAAGAAAGAACAGCGCAAAAGCTGAAAGAGAAATGTTTGAAGCGACTTGTGCTTCATGCGGCGGAGTTGCAAGAGTTCCTTTCAGACCCAGAGAAGACCGTCCTGTTTACTGCAGCGACTGTTTCGCTAAGATGAAGGCTGAAGGCTGATCTTTTGATTAAAAATGTGCGGGATCTGCATAATGCATATCCCGCATTTTATTTTATGGGAAAAATTTATTTTGCTGTCAGTTCAAAATATGCATTAAATATATTTCCGTCGTCAGGAATGATCTCCTCTTCTCCGACATAGAGCTTATTTCCCAGAATGTAAGGCACATCGGTAAACTCATTATTGCAGAAATCATTATATGCGTTTTCGTATTCTTCATATGTAACTTCTTCGCCGTTCACGGAAGCGTAGGTATTATAAAATTCGGTGTTCGGTGAATCGGCATACCATTCGGCACTGAATAATTTTTTCAATGGTCCGTTTCCGGAAAACGATTCTGCTTTTTGCTCTCTTAGCCAAACAGAATGTTGATATTTTGACCGGATAATAAATTCATCACCGTAATAAGAAAAATATGTATTTCCGTCACGGCAGAATCCTTTAAATTCAAATATTTCATTCCGATCATCCAAAGAATATACAGAACACGGCTGAAAGCCCTGACCGCCGTTTGATTTTATAACAAATATCTCCGGAGTTCCGTCGTCATTATAGTCTGCTATGCCGTAAGTGTAATCAAGCCAGCCGGTGCAAATATTTTTCCTAAGATATGATAATTCAAATTTTATCTTGTTTAACAATAAATTGTCAGAAGTATTTTTTGAAACGGTTATCTCCTGACCGTTATTGAATTTATTTTTGAGCATTTCAAGACTTTCTTCATTACAATTTGCGCAAAGATCTATTTTTTCAAGTTTACTGCAATCCAGAAGCGGCGATACGTCATATTCAAACTCATCGTCTGAAGTATAAGAAAATTCTTTTAAATTTTCAAGTTTTCTGCAAAATGCCAGACTTGCGCATGAACCGTATATATTTATTTTTTCAAGACCCGTACAATCCGACAGTTCATAAAAATTGTATTCTTCCAGTGACGGCAACGGCTCAAAAGTAAACTCTTTCAGCGTCTTTATATTTTCTAAAAAATAAAAGTAGCCATTGTAAACGGAAGAAGTCATAGAAAAAGATTCCAGATTATTTAAATTCTTGATCTCCGGATATCCTGTATAGTAATCACTTGAAAAATGTGCAAGATCAATTTTTTTGACATTGGCGAAATTCGCAAGCCAGCTAAGATCATGAACAGATGATCTATCAAAACTGATTGAAGTTATGCTTTTATTTTCCGGAACATTTTCCGGTGCGCCGCAAACAAAATTCATAAATGACAGATCTTTCAGTGATGTCATTCCTTTTAAAAAGCCGAGATCCGTGTAAGTTCCGTTTAACGAAAGTGCTTCAAGACTGCTCAATTCCGAAAGAGGCGTAAGATCTGTAACGCTGCTGCCTTCGGCAATAAGATCAATGCTCAAATTTTTAAGGCTTTTCAAATTTGATATTTTCAATATATCCTCATCTGTGACAGCTTTTCCGTACAAAAGTACATCAGTTTCATCGGCGGGATATTCCTGCCCTGCGATCATAATTGTTTCCGGTATATGTTCTTCGGACGTTGTTTCCGTAATATTTACAGGCGCTGATGTTGATGACGTTATGGTTGCTCCGGAATTTTGCGGAATTATTGTCCCGGAGGTTATATCGTTTTTTGCTTCACACCCCGAAAAACAGACAACAGCAAGAAGTAATGCAAATAATGTTCCCGATATTTTCAAATTTTCCCACTCCTATATTGCATATATCATTAAAATTACTGATATTATTTTATCATTCATGGGAAATAAATGCAATTACAATTCGGTTACAAATAGTTACATTTCAATTACAAAAATAAAGGACGGCTTAAAAGCCGTCCTTTGATACTTTTGTATGGGAACTTAAAACAGTCCCGAAATATTTCCGTTGTTGTCACAGTCTATCTGGAGAGCGGCAGGAGCTTTTGGAAGTCCCGGCATTACCATAATGTCTCCCGTGAGAGCAACAACAAATCCTGCGCCGGCAGAGAGTTTAACATCACGCACTGTTATATTGAAGTTCTCAGGCTTGCCCAGCTTGTTAGGATCGTCCGAAAGAGAATACTGTGTTTTTGCAACGCATACGGGAATTTCTCCGAATCCAAGATCGGTTATTTCCTTGATAGCTTTTTCAGCCTGTGCGGTGAATGTTACGCCGTCGGCACGGTATATTTCTTTAGCAATAATCCCGATCTTTTCCTTGATCGGCAGCTTTTCGTCATAGATAGGCTTGAAGTCAGCCTGTCCTTTTTCAATAACGGCGCAGACTTTGTTTGCAAGATCTATGCCGCCTTCTCCGCCTTTTGCAAAAATTTCTGCAAGGGAAACTTCAACGCCCATATTTTCGCAAAATTCTTTAAGATATGCAATCTCTGCGTCCGTATCGGTATGGAAACGGTTTATTGCAACTACTACAGGAACGCCGAATTTGCGGATATTTTCAATATGCGTTTTAAGATTTACAATGCCTTTTTTCAGCGCGTCAACATTTTCGGAAGAAAGTTCTGCCTTGGGAACGCCACCGTTATATTTAAGCGCGCGGATAGTTGCCACAAGAACGGCGCAGGAAGGCTTCAAGCCTGCAAAACGGCACTTGATGTCAAAGAATTTTTCCGCGCCCAGATCGGCTCCGAAGCCTGCTTCCGTAATGCAGTAATCTCCCAGTTTAAGAGCCAGCTTTGTTGCGCGTACAGAGTTGCAGCCATGAGCGATATTTGCAAAAGGTCCGCCGTGCATGATAGCAGGAGTGTTCTCCAGCGTCTGTACCAGATTAGGCTTTAAAGCGTCTTTCAGGAGAGCGGTCATTGCGCCGTGCGCGCCCAGATCTCTTGCGTAAACAGGCTTGCCGTCGTATGTGTAAGCTACAAGTATACGTCCCAGACGCTCTTTAAGGTCTGTAAGGTCGGAAGCAAGGCAGAGTATAGCCATTACTTCGGTAGCAACAGTGATCCTGAAAGAATCCTGACGGGGAACGCCGTTGACCTTTCCGCCCATACCGATAACAATGTTCCTGAGAGCGCGGTCGTTCATATCAAGACAGCGGTCTATCATTATCCTGCGCTGATCTATTCCGAGAGCGTTGCCCTGCTGCATATGGTTGTCAAGAAGAGCGCAAAGCAGGTTGTTTGCTGCGGTTATGGCGTGCATATCGCCGGTAAAATGAAGATTTATATCTTCCATAGGAACTACCTGCGCATAACCGCCTCCGGCAGCGCCGCCTTTTATTCCGAATACCGGTCCGAGAGAGGGTTCACGCAGAGCAAGAACGGCATTTTTGCCGATCTTTGCCATTGCTTCCGCAAGACCGACTGACATGGTGGTTTTTCCTTCTCCGGCAGGAGTGGGGTTTATAGCTGTAACGAGTATAAGTTTTCCGTCCGGATCTGAAGCTGTTTTCATGAAAAGGGATTCGGACAATTTTGCTTTGTAATGGCCGTAAGGCTCGATATCGTCTGCGTCAATGCCAAGATTTTCGGCAATTGCGGTGATTTTCAGCATTTTTGCCTGCTGAGCGATCTCGATATCTGATAGCATGGTAATTCCCCCTTGAATTTATTGATAATAAATATAGTATATCATATTTTGGGAATTTTGCCAACACTTTTTTTGAAAATAATCCAAAAAGGGCTAAACGTATAATTTTTTTACTGAAAATTTATTTTTTTTGGGGAAATCGACAGCATAAGACCTTATTATATGATTTGATGAGCAGAATTACTTCCTGTAAATTTTTTTGATCCTGAACATACTGTTCAGCAGAAGATAATTCTGCGGAAACGGACGCATGATATTCCAGTATCCGCAGCCGTTAAGTCCGTTTTGTTCCGTAAGCAGGAATTTTTCATTCAGGCTGCGCACATCTTCAAACCAGACGATATGTCTTGCACCGTTGATATCAGTGTAATAAAAATAAGGACTTTTTGCATATTCGTCAAAAAGTATCTCGCTGCCCACGGAGACTGCAAGCTGAACGGCAGATATATTTCCGAGCGTTACCGCCTGAGTAACGCCTCTTTCATAGGGAAGCTGCCAGTCATAGCCGTAGTTTGGTATACCGAGGAAAATTTTTTCTTTCGGTATTTCGGTCAATGCATATTCGAGCACCTGTTTTACGCTGGGCAGGGGAGCTACCGCCATCGGAGGACCGTATTTGTATCCCCATTCGTAAGTCATAAGAAATACATAGTCTGCCGCATTTCCAAGAAGTCCGTAATCATGGGCTTCGTAAAGCGAGCCTTGCTGATAAGGAGAAATTTTCGGAGCAAGGTCAACGTGTACTATCAGCCCATATTGCTCAAGATGTTTTTGAGCGTTTCCGGCAAATAAAGCAAACGCTTCACGGTACTGACCGGGGATATATTCCATATCAATATCAAGCCCCTGCGCATTTTTTTGAAGGATTATTTCTATAAGATTTTCTATGACCGTATTCTGAAAGTCAATATCGGTAAGGAGCTTTTCTGTTTTTCCCGAATCAAAAGAACCGTTTTCATTTATGCTTGAAAGGCTGAGAAGTACAGCCGTTCCGAAATCGTGAGCCGTTTCTATCATTCTTTCGTCGTCAAGAGTGATAATATTTCCGTCCTTCGTAAACCCGTATCCGAAAATTATCAGATATGTCAGGTAGGGCAGGGCGGATAAAAGAGTATCATTATTAATGTAAACGTATGTAAACCCGCTGACTTCTTTTGTCAGTTCAGGTTTTTTACGGAATGATATCACTATCTGTGTTCCCTCCGGGATATATTCCATACCGATAAGAACAGGATTGTTTCTGTAGATCTGCATAACATCAGTTCCGTACCTTGCGGCGATGGAATAAAGCGTTTCACCGTATCGGACTGTGTGGATGATCTCGGGAAAAAGTATAAGCAGGGATTGCCCTACTGCAAGAGCCCTGTCCGGCGGAAGTCTGTTATCGGATATTATTCTTTTTGCGGATACTCCGAATTTGTTTGCTATCGAATAGACCGTGTCTCCCGGCTGAACAACGTATATTTCCAAGTATATCACTCCATTTAAAATAGATACGGACGAGGAAAATTCCCCGCCCGTGAAATGTTTATCCCATGCTTCCGCCGCTGTTGGGAAGAATATTATAGTTCCTGTTAGGTCTTTGATTAGGATAGTAGAAGTAGACGAATTTAATGGAAAAAATATCACAGATAATAAAGTTTTCGTTATCATCATCATAAAGCGTTACATAACTTGTTCCTACAAAGAACAGTATACCTTGTTTACGCTGCATTCTTTCCGTGCCGATAAGAAATTCTATCACCACATACTCGCCTATATTGTCGGAAAGTATTTTCTGCATGGAGCCTATCATTTCTTCGGAGTTGAAGGTTTGCTGAACAGGAGTTGTAAATTCGCTCCTTGTGCGGTTCTGTTCGATTATTTCCTGAATATTTGGGAGGTTAGGATCGTTATTCATTCCGTTCATATTTCCGTTCATTCCGTTCATATTGTTCATTCCGTTCATATTTCCGTTGTTTCTGTTCCTTGAGGAATTGATCTGCTGATTTACGGGATTACCCTGTCTGTCGTAATTGCCGTTCATAAAGACATTCCTTTCATGAAAAAATTTGTTATACTAAAATCCGATTATAAATTTTCAAAAAGATATGTAAAAATGTTTTTGTCTGCATTTTAATAGAATTTTAGTATTAAGTGTCGGCATATTTGCTGGTCGGATTATAAAAGCAGTGATCTCCTATCCTTATAACAAATTCGCCGACCTCAGAAGGAAAGTATTGCCTGCAAGTTGCGCTGAATGGATTGAAATACCATAAAGCAAAACCCAGATTGGAAAGACGGTTTCCGGCTATTGCCCAGTTTGCGATATCATAGTGTACCTGATCGGGACGGATATTGTAGATATTCTGCGGATTATACTGACCCCGTATCGTTTCGCGTGCGCAGTCGAACTGTCCCGGCTGGTATATGATAGCTCTTAT
Source organism: uncultured Clostridia bacterium (assembly GCA_947627905.1). Lineage (GTDB taxonomy): Bacteria > Bacillota > Clostridia > Oscillospirales > Ruminococcaceae > RGIG8773. Next base: position 7,709 of record CANQXX010000003.1, on the reverse strand, counting down.
CGTTTTTTCCAGTCTGCCGTATTCGCCGTATGTTATGTTTACCCGATTCATTACAACGCTGGCGACGGCTTTCATTCCGTTTTCGCCTTCTCCTCCCGCTTCGCATTTGATTATCCTCGCCAGTATTTCCAGATCGGAAAAAGCCATTGATATCTCTCCTTTACTTTAATATATTTATTCATGAAAAGGCGGATATATGACGAAAAATTTTTATTGCAAATAAAAAAACGTCAGCTGCGGCAAAAATGCAAAACGCAGCTTGACGATTTCAGCGTAATGGGTCAATAATGGGTCACTTGCAGAATGGTAAAAAAATACACCTTGCAAACGACGCAGCTAAGCCATTTACAAGATGTATTCACTGGTGCGAGTAATGGGACTTGAACCCATACGTCATACGACACACGCCCCTCAAACGTGCCTGTCTGCCTATTCCAGCACACTCGCAGATCGTTCTGTATTCAACGACTTAATTATTATATCATAGCACAAAACTTTTGTCAATAGCTTTTTAAAGATTTTTATGAATTTTTTGTAAATCATTTTTCGACATTTCATCAAGCAGGAATTTTGCCACGCTGTCGGAATTGTTTCCGCCGATAACGCCGTCGGCTGCCGCTTTTAGTTCGGGAACGGCATTTTCTACCGCGTAACATTCGTCTGCCGCATGGAACATTTCTGCATCATTTATCCCGTCTCCGAAAACGACAAGCCTGTCAGCGCCGAGATATTCTTTCAGCTGTATAACGGCATTCGCCTTGTTTGCAGTAACAGGAAGTATCTCAAGCCATTGATCGCCGCTGTATATATCTATCCCGTATACACAGTGAAAACTGTCTTTAAGTTTTTCATATGCTTCTCCCATAGTACCTGCTTCGTCAATACATGAGAAATAAAACATTTCGCCTGAAAGCATTTGCTCTTCCGTTACGGCGCGGTGTCTCGGATCATCACGGCGGGTATCAAGAAAATCTTTCATTCCGCTCGTAAGACGCTCCGGGATATAAGAAAATTTTTCCTCGTTTTCAATTATGGAATATATAAGCGGCGAAATGCCATGTTCAGACAGTATTGCATAAATTCTTTTTGCTTCTTCGGGCGTAAAAGTATTCTTTACCAGACGTTTTCCGGTAGAGTCGTCGATTATGAAAGCCCCATTATAAACGATAAGCGGATATCTGGTATTAAGTCCTGCCGAAACTTTTCTTGCAGTTATTATGGAACGCGCCGTTGCGTAAGAAAAAAGCATTCCATTATCCATAAGATCGTTTATTATCTTAAGGCTTTTGGGGGAAATATTCTGTTCGCTTGTAAGCAGCGTGCCGTCAAGATCGGATATGTACAGCGTTCCGGACATTCAGATATCCTCCTTAATAAGATCAAAGGGACGAATTTCATCGTCCCCGGATCGGAAATTTTAAGAACAAGCTCTTATTTTTCGGCAAAATGCGCATTCAGCTTAGCGACCAATCCGGAAGGGTCAACTCCGTGAACGGCACACGCTTCCGCAATGCTTTCTCCTCTTGAAGCAGGGCAGCCGAGACAGTGCATTCCCATTTCGAGGAAGAATGGTGCGGTCTCGCCGTCAGCGTCAAGAATATCTCCGATAATGGTATTTTCGGTAATTTTCATGCTCATTTAAAACTCCTCCAGAAATCAGTATAGGTATATTATAACCGATTTTGTCGGAAATTGCAATACATATTTTTCATTTTCAGGGATATATGATACAATTTTCCAAAAACAGTTGAATTAATTGCAGACAAGTGGTATAATAATTTTATTATTAAATGGAACGAGGTCATGCTGTTGAATATTCTCAATAAACTTGAAAGAAAATTCGGACGGTTCTATATCAGTAATCTGATGCTTTATATAGTTATAGGAACGGGTATTCTTTTTGCTTTTCAGTACCTGTTTCCGACGCTGCCGATATATGAATATCTGTCATTTGACCGTGCCGCGATACTTCACGGTCAGATATGGCGGCTGATAAGCTTTATTTTTATCCCCGAAAGCAGCAACCCGATAGGTATGCTGTTCTGGCTGTATCTTTACTGGCTGTTCGGTACTGATCTTGAAAGCTACTGGGGAGGCTTCCGCTTCAATGTATATTATTTTACCGGAGTATTGCTTGCGATCATCGCCGGCTTTATCACAGGATATGCAACAAATCAGTATCTTAATCTTTCACTGTTCCTTGCAATAGCTATACTTGATCCCAACAGGCAGCTGCTGCTGTTCTTTTTCATTCCGGTAAAAATGAAATGGCTGGCATGGGTCTATTTAGTCATGATCTTATACTATTTTATCCCACTCTATGCGGTCTCATTTGCAATAAGCGGGCATCTGCCGTTCGGCTATTTTATCCGTATGTTAAATTCGTATTGGGACGTGCGGATATCCATAATATTATCTCTGCTGAATATTGCTTTGTTTTTCGGAGGAGATTTTTTCCGGAAAATTCGTGATAAGTTCAGGTATCGCAAAGTCCGCAAAAATTTCAAGAAAAATATTAAAATGACGACTTTCAAAGACGATGAATGATTTTTGATATACCGTCCGGACAGTATCTTGCACAGACAAGCCGCATTACCCGGCTGATGAAAGGGATACCACCATGAAAAGAAAAATAATACTTGCTTCCGCTTCGCCGCGGCGCAAAGAGCTGCTTCAATATGTCGTTCCGGAGTTCGACATTGTTCCTGCCGATATAGATGAAACTGTTCCGGAAAATATTCCGGCGGAAGAAAGCGCGGAATTTCTTGCCGTGAAAAAGGCTTCGTTTATTTCAGAAAAATATCCGGAAAGCATTGTTATCGGATGTGACACCGTTGTAGTGATAGACGGAGAGATACTGGGGAAGCCGTCTGATGAGGACGATGCGGAACAAATGCTGAAAAAACTGTCCGGAAAAACTCATGCGGTAATAACCGGAGTGTGTCTTTCATACGGAGAACTGCGGGAAAGTTTTTCCTGCAGGACTATGGTAAAATTCTATCCGCTCAGTGAAGAAGAAATAGCCGGATATATAGCTACCGGAGAGCCTATGGACAAAGCCGGAGCCTATGGTATACAGGGCAAAGGCTGCCTGCTGGCGGAATCGGTGAACGGAGATTTCTTCAACGTTGTGGGACTTCCGGTTTCGATGTTAAAACGCAGGCTCGAAACATTCTGCGCCGGAATTTTATCGTAGATATGATGCCGCATCAATATTCTTTTGTCAAAATGCTGTAATTTACACTTGAAATCTTTTATAAAATGTAAAAAGTGCGCAAATGTCCTTGACATTTTTGAGTAAAATTGGTATCATTATATTGTATATTTATTAATCGGGGGTAGTATCTGTGGAAACATTTAGGCAATACGATGTATTCAAGGAAAAGTGTCTGGCTTTTCCGGAAAAATTTGAGAAGGCATTTTTTTCCGGAGAACATAAGCTCATATGCCATCCTTTTGTAAAGGGAGAGCTTATTTCGCTGTGCAGTGATGAAGAAGCCCACAGCAACGCCCTGCATATCTGCCGTATGTCCGATATGCTCATCATGTCTGAGGACGCCGAGAATTGGTCGGCTTTCAATCTTATGGAAGCGCGCGGTATCGCAGAACAGAACAGCTTTGTCTATCTGTCCGATCTTTTGGCTGAGGACGCGTTTTTGTCCGAAGAATGGATGATAAACGGCAAAAACGATACTATTATCGTTAATGAAGAATATATGCGTGAGAAGGGCAAAAGATATGCTCCTGTAACTCCGCTCACAAACAGCGTACTGCATTTTAAAAAATATAACAGCGATTTCTTCTGGAAATCTGCTCCTCTCGGAAAAGTGACCTTTGTGGATAAGGATTACGCAGAAAAACGCTTCAAGGAATATTTCAATGAGTGTGCTGCTATTCTTCCTGATCTTTCCGGTGCAAAGACTATAAACTTTACACTGTTCGGAGATACGGTAGCAATAGATTCAAAGACTACAAGAGCTATTGCTATTGAGTCTTATTTTGCCGAAATAGACAATATAGTAAATGTTTTCTCGCAGAACACCGAAATGCTGGAGCTTATAGGATACAGCTTCTCGGAGCTTGACTTTATCCTTGACCTTACGGCAGAAGCTCTCAGAAAGAATGGCATAGAGCTTTCCAAGGAAGAATTTGCGGAAAAATATTATGCTCCCGTAATAAACAGCGACAGCCTTACCGCTGACCTTGCAGCGCTCGGACAGAATGCCGGAGCCGAAGATATCAACGCCGTAAAGCTCGCATTCATAAACGCCGTTTCCGCAGAATATAAGGAGGAAGAAAATACCGAAGAAGACGTAAGCTATTCCGCTGATGATTTCAGCTTCTATAAAAACGGCATACGCAGGCTCGAACAGAACAGCTACAATGATGATGAGGAAAAATACATAATTGAAGAGCTCGTTTCCCATAAGCCTGCCGATTTCCGTATTTTCTACTATGCGGTAAGAAAATATCCCGATGAAGCGGAAAATCTTGCAGCTATCGCCGAGTTCTGGCAGCTTGAGCCGGTCTCTGACGAAGAGTTTGAAAATATCATTCTCAATGATTATATACTTGATGAAAGTTTTGATGAACAGGGACGCTTCTGCGCCGGATATGAACAGTCCTGCATACTCAGGGAGCAGCTTATAAAGGTATCGGAAAAATACGGTCTTTCCAGCCGCGGATATATTGATGAGCTTAACGAGCATATAGATATCCTTGACAAAGAAAGACGTACTTTCAACGGCACACTGTTTGATACTCCGGAAGAAATGCAGCTTGCAGTCAAGAATGAAGTATATGTAAGGGATCTGTGCAGAAATCTTTCGGCGCTCAATGAGAGCGAGCTTCATTTCCTTATAGAAAATATACAGAATACCACGCTCGATGAAGATACAAAAGCCAAGTATCTTGTAAAGGTAAACCTTGCTCTGGACGTTGTTCAGACCTCCGCCCTTGAGCAGTGCTGTCTGAGCCTTCCCGTTATGACGCTTGGAGAAATAGCAGCTCTCAAGGATGAGATTTCGGAATATGACTATCCTGAAGCAGTAGTAAAGCCTTTTATTTCGAGGATCAGAAAGGCTTCGGAAGCCGCTCAGAAGAACGAGATCGAAGCCATGCTCGAAAATCCCGAAAAGCTCACTCCCGAACAGCTTGATGCGGTGATAGATAAGCTGTCCTCCGGCAGGTATGATATATCAATTGCCGATTACTACAGGGCAAAGACCTTTGAAATAAAGGAAAATAATATCCGTACAGAGATAGACGGTCTTATGAACGGCTATGAGGATCTTGGCAAGGAACAGCTTGAAGAACTTCTCCGGAAGCTCTCCGGCGGTACTTATCCCGGACATCTTACATACGGTCCTATAAAGACTGTCACCGACGCTATCAACAATTACGAGGTTAATGAAGCGGCTAAAGTGTTCGACGGTGTGGAATTTGCTACCGCAGAACAGCTTGAAGCCATGAAGCACGCTATCGAATACGGCAGGTTCAGCGATGAGATCGCCGCTCCATATATAGTAAAGGTAGAGCAGCGTGAAAAGGATCTTCTCAATGAAGAACTGGACGAAATGTGCGCCGGCATAGAATCCATGCAGCAGGAAGAACTGGATAAACTCATGGAAGAGATCAACGGTTCCGATAAGGAATATGATCCTCAGCTTAAAGAAAAGTACCTTGACAGCATTGCTCAGAGGATAGTCGAACTTAAAAACTCCGAGCTTGCAGAACTCTGCAAATATATATTCTCTATGGATCAGGCTGAGCTTGATGAGCTTAAGACCAAGCTGTCCGACGAAAGCTACGATAAGGAATTTACAGCCGTGTACTTCAAGAAGATCGAGGAACGCGAGCGTGAACTCCTTATTGCAGAGATAGATGAGCTTTGCGGTGATCTGGACGAAAAGGATATAACTCAGCTCGAAGAGCTCAAGGCTGATATTCTCAGCAACGAGAAGTATGCCGAGGTTTCAGAGCAGTATGCTGCTTCGATCGACAGCCATATCGAAGCTGTAAAGATAGCCGAATACAAGCAGGTCATCGAAAGCACAGCGGATATGACTGCCGAGCAGGTAGAGGAATTTCGCAGAAATGCCGAGGAAAAACGTGCTGAGATCGGCGAGGAGCTTTACGAACGCAGCATAGAGGCTGCCGACAAGCGCAACGATGCTATAGAAAATGAAAGGATCGAACGCATTGCCGGAAATATTGATGAATATGACTTTGAAAAAGCAAATGCTGTAAAGAAAGAGCTTCTTTCCGGAAGCTATCCGGAGGACAAGACCGCTCCTTATATCGAAAAGATCAATGCCCGTGTTTATGAGCTTAATAAAGCTGATCTTGATTCGTTTGTCGAAGGTATTGACGATATGGATAAGGAACAGCTCCTGCAGGCTCAGATCAATATCCAGGAATACGGTCAGGATTGTCCTGCCGAGCTTAAACAGACATATTTCAATATGATACAGAAAGCTCTTTCGGAGATAGCCGACAAGGAAGTCCGTGAGCTTTGCGGAAATATTGAATCACTTACGGCAAAGAGATCTGCGGAGCTTATCAGAAAGCTCAACACCATGCCTCTCGATGAAACAGCCAGAGACAGATATATCGACGCTCTTGACGCTCATATTGCAGCTCTTAAAAAGAACGAATCCAAGGATTATATCTGGCATCTCAGCGGAAAAATGGATGAATTTAACGTAAATTCAGTGCATTTGTGTGTTCCGTCACTGTCAAATCTTTTCTTTGATAAGTATGAAACTGCCTGCAAAACGTATATTTCGGCAGGAAGATATGAACTTCCGATACTGCTCCATGAAGGAAACAACGGAGACAGCTTCACTATAACAACGGAATATCTGCATATTTTCTCAAAGGGCGTAATGAACAGGATAAAAATAGACGATATAGCTTCTTTCCAAGCTAAAAAGACCCTTATGTCATCTGTTCTGACTGCTGTGGAAAGAAACGGAAATACCGTTGATCTTCCCAACTCGCTGAATAAAAATATTGTAGAGAATGTTTCAAAGGTGCTTACATCGCTTGTAAACTTTATCCATGATAAACGTTCTGCGGAGCATATGAAGGAACTTCTCGAAAATGCCGTTCAGGAAAAAGCTATGCAGGCTGCTGCAATTGCAGAAGAAATTTCCTCGGCTGAGACTAAAGCGCCTGACGCAACAAATGAACCGGAAGCAGCTGCCGTTAATGACGAGCCTGATAAGGCAGAAGAAGTTCAGGCTCCCGCTGATGAAGAACCAGCAGAGACCGCCGAAACTGAGCAGGACAGCGAAGATGTAAAAGAAGAAGCTATCAGTGATACCGAACACGAAGAAGAAACTTCTGCTCCCGAAACTTCTTCTGATGAAGAAGCACAAGAGCCGGCTCAGGAGGAAGAAGCTGATACTGCCGAAGAGGCTGATGTTACAGAAGAAGCTGAAGCCGCTGAAGAAGCTGATGCTGCCGAAGAAACTGAAAATGTTCCTGATGCCGAAGCGGAAGAAAAGCCAAAGATACGTTTCTGCGACCAGTGCGGTGCAAAGATAACAAGTCCTAACGCAAAATTCTGCGCAGAATGCGGAAACAAACTTTCCTGATGTAAAAATTATAAAGAAAGGGCTGCCGTTCTGAATTGCCCCCAAAAAGTTAGACAAACTTTAAAGAGATAACTTATGCAAAGCGACTAAGAGAGAACTTGGTCGCTT